>NZ_JBGFCE010000154.1:0-223 GCF_041205415.1 Falsihalocynthiibacter sp. BN13B15 | reverse complement strand
CGTGTCCGCCGTTTGATGCGCCTCATGCGATTGGTGCCGATTTATCAGGAGCCCAACACCAGTAAAAAGCATCCGCAACACAAGATTTGGCCATATCTTCTGAGAAACGCGGTGATTGACCCTCCAAACCAGGTCTGGTGTGCAGATATTACCTACATACCGATGCGGCGCGGCTCCCTGTATCTCGTGGCCATTATGGATTGGTACAGCCGCAAGGTGCTGG
>NZ_JBGFCE010000153.1:0-233 GCF_041205415.1 Falsihalocynthiibacter sp. BN13B15 | reverse complement strand
ATAGATGCCCGAGGTTCCTCACTTTTTTGGGTGAGCGGATTGACATAGATTGCCCTGGCTCAGTAGCTTTGGGGTGAAGAAATTGTTCTGTCAGCGAATTGAGAATGACGCGAACGGCCCAAACCTGCCTCTCGCCGGACATATTGTATGCTGCAATGCGGCCCGTCGAACCGGACTTTCGCTGCAATTGCACAATTTGCAATGGGCGAGTTCACGCACTGCTGGACAAAACC
>NZ_JBGFCE010000152.1:0-234 GCF_041205415.1 Falsihalocynthiibacter sp. BN13B15 | reverse complement strand
GATTTGTTTCCGTTGTGTCCTGATAATTTTAAAAGCTAAGTAATTGAATATAAATATATATCACTAGATTTAGGTTCTGGCGCCGCGAGGCGTGGAGGTTCGAGTCCTCTCACCCGCACCAATATTTTCCCCTTAAACAGTGATATCTCTTATTTATATAAGGTTATACAGGGGTTTATGGTGGGCGTTTCGTACTGAAATGCGCTAAAATCCATTAAAATTGACATGTCATTA
>NZ_JBGFCE010000151.1:0-239 GCF_041205415.1 Falsihalocynthiibacter sp. BN13B15 | reverse complement strand
TCAACCACTTCAATCAGGAGCGCAGCCTTTCCCAAAGAGATCATTTCAAAGCCAATCGCACTGCCGCGCTCACAGAGTGGCGCGGTCTTTGTGCGGCATAAACGGGCAGGGGTACTGGCCTTGCCGAGACGAGTTCGAATTTGTCTGATGGTGTGGACGGCTCCACCCGAACGGCATCGCAATGTGTCATGCTGGTGCTGTTACGACCCAACAGAGAGAAGGAGCCATCCACAATGGAT
>NZ_JBGFCE010000150.1:0-240 GCF_041205415.1 Falsihalocynthiibacter sp. BN13B15 | reverse complement strand
TCATTTCTGCTTCAGTTCCGACGGCATCGGGGATTTCAGGGAATGGGAGGCCAGCTAGTCGGGCTGTACCGCGAAACGCATGATTTGTCGTCGCCTTCACTTGCTCGGAAAAACTCCACATTGTTGATTTTCACTGAGAGCTGACCCGGTATTTTCACCGAGATATGACCCACCTTTGTTTATGTATCAGCGTCTATTTTTGGTCAATGCGGTCGTTTCCTTTCGAGTTTTCATTGCGGC
>NZ_JBGFCE010000149.1:0-240 GCF_041205415.1 Falsihalocynthiibacter sp. BN13B15 | reverse complement strand
ATAGCAGAAATTCTTAAGCGTGCTCTCGGCAACCTTTCCGATTGGCATCCTGCCGAACTTATGCCGGGGGTCGGCCCCCAATATCCTCAAGTGCACTTTGACTTTGAGAAACGACTAAAATTGTTGATTTTCACTGAGAGCTGACCCGGTATTTTCACCGAGATATGACCCACCTTTGTTTATGTATCAGCGTCTATTTTTGGTCAATGCGGTCGTTTCCTTTCGAGTTTTCATTGCGGC
>NZ_JBGFCE010000148.1:0-241 GCF_041205415.1 Falsihalocynthiibacter sp. BN13B15 | reverse complement strand
AGCATCCGCTTCAGCACAGCCGCTTTTCGTGCCCGTGAGTATCCCATGTCATCGTCCTATCCCGCCCACCTGAAAATTAGAGATAAATAGAGCAGCGGACAACATCCCTGACAGAGGGGGGTTGTCGGCGTGCAGCACCAGCGGACGCATGAGGCATCCTTCAGCCATTACAGCCTTCCTAATCAGTGTCGCAGCATGCTCTGAACTCTCACGATCATGGACCTCCCAGCCGACAATCTTG
>NZ_JBGFCE010000147.1:0-243 GCF_041205415.1 Falsihalocynthiibacter sp. BN13B15 | reverse complement strand
AGGAAGAAAAGGAACGCATCAAGGGGTTGGAACGCGATCTAGCCCGCAAGGATCGTGCCTTGGCTGAAACCGCTGCATTGCTTGTTCTGCGAAAAAAGGCATCAGCGATCTGGGGGGACGATGACGCATGATCAGCACCCTAGATCGCCAAACCGCCGTTGATCTGATCAACGAGGCTGTCGTGGCTGGTGCACGGCATTTCAAAGCGTGCGGCGTGCTTCAAATCAGTGAGCGCACCTTTCG
>NZ_JBGFCE010000146.1:0-243 GCF_041205415.1 Falsihalocynthiibacter sp. BN13B15 | reverse complement strand
CGAAAGGTGCGCTCACTGATTTGAAGCACGCCGCACGCTTTGAAATGCCGTGCACCAGCCACGACAGCCTCGTTGATCAGATCAACGGCGGTTTGGCGATCTAGGGTGCTGATCATGCGTCCTCGTCCCCCCAGATCGCTGATGCCTTTTTTCGCAGAACAAGCAATGCAGCGGTTTCAGCCAAGGCACGATCCTTGCGGGCTAGATCGCGTTCCAACCCCTTGATGCGTTCCTTTTCTTCCT
>NZ_JBGFCE010000145.1:0-243 GCF_041205415.1 Falsihalocynthiibacter sp. BN13B15 | reverse complement strand
GATATCCATACAGTTAAATCCGCAGCATCAACCCCGGATGACAACCGGGCCGACCCGTCGCGGCAGGTTGCGCGCTGAAGCCAAGAACCGCCAAATCAAGCATGTCCGCGAAAGCATCAATGGCGCGGACGTGGCTATTCTCATCAACATAATCGTCGAGGTGTTCAGGCAGTAACATCGTCCGCTGCCGGTCTAAACCTTCGATGAAATGCGTCATGAACAACCTCCATACCGAATACGGAA
>NZ_JBGFCE010000144.1:0-243 GCF_041205415.1 Falsihalocynthiibacter sp. BN13B15 | reverse complement strand
CCAGCACCTTGCGGCTGTACCAATCCATAATGGCCACGAGATACAGGGAGCCGCGCCGCATCGGTATGTAGGTAATATCTGCACACCAGACCTGGTTTGGAGGGTCAATCACCGCGTTTCTTAGAAGATATGGCCAAATCTTGTGTTGCGGATGCTTTTTACTGGTGTTGGGCTCCTGATAAATCGGCACCAATCGCATGAGGCGCATCAAACGGCGGACACGATGCCGCCCGCATGCGTGGT
>NZ_JBGFCE010000143.1:0-243 GCF_041205415.1 Falsihalocynthiibacter sp. BN13B15 | reverse complement strand
CGCGTTGCCATGCATTGCCCGGCAGTCGCTGCTTGCAGCGATGAGAGGGGCTGTGTGGGGCGCCCAAGAAAATGTCGATCTTCGTCACTAAGGTGACCATCTCACACTCGGCCATCTCGCACCCGCGGTCCCAAGTCAGTGAGCGGTACAGCTCTTTGGCCAGCTTGCGGGACTGTTTGATCAAGGCTTGGGTAACGCTGTTTCTGTCCTTGTTCTCGGAACCTGCAATCAGATCGCCTTTCC
>NZ_JBGFCE010000142.1:0-243 GCF_041205415.1 Falsihalocynthiibacter sp. BN13B15 | reverse complement strand
TAGCCGCAGCTGCTCCCACTTCGCGCCCCGCTTTGACGGCGAGACTTCCCGCGCATATCGCAGCAATGCATCGCGCATGGTCTCGGTCGACACCGAAACCTCTCCTTCTCGAATCAAGAACACTTGGCGCGCGGCCCAGTCTTTGGCATCAACCCGCTTCTCAAATGACTTTGATTTTCGTATACCTTGCATGGCGACTTGCGCCTGCCATTTGCCGGCTTGCAGCTTTTTAAAAGACGCCAT
>NZ_JBGFCE010000141.1:0-243 GCF_041205415.1 Falsihalocynthiibacter sp. BN13B15 | reverse complement strand
TAGCCGCAGCTGCTCCCACTTCGCGCCCCGCTTTGACGGCGAGACTTCCCGCGCATATCGCAGCAATGCATCGCGCATGGTCTCGGTCGACACCGAAACCTCTCCTTCTCGAATCAAGAACTCTTGGCGCGCGGCCCAGTCTTTGGCATCAACCCGCTTCTCAAATGACTTTGATTTTCGTATACCTTGCATGGCGACTTGCGCCTGCCATTTGCCGGCTTGCAGCTTTTTAAAAGACGCCAT
>NZ_JBGFCE010000140.1:0-243 GCF_041205415.1 Falsihalocynthiibacter sp. BN13B15 | reverse complement strand
CCGAACTGGGGTATGGTGACTCTTTCTTTCGAAACTGGCAGTATTGCATGGAAATTTGCGCGGCCTCGTTTGCCGTTAGCCATACAAATGTGGTGCAAGTGGAGCTGGCGCATGCTTAGGGTTCTTGTGATCCTTGTTGTTTTGGCGGTTCCGACATTTTTGCAGGCGTCGACAGTGAAAACCGTTCTTTCAACGCTGCAAGTTCGCGGTGAGGCGACTCTTCGGTTCATGGGATTCCCGCTC
>NZ_JBGFCE010000139.1:0-243 GCF_041205415.1 Falsihalocynthiibacter sp. BN13B15 | reverse complement strand
TAGTGTGGTGAAAATAGATATTCGGAAGTGTAAACCCAAGGAAATAATTAACTCCGGTCAACGTGGCAGTTTCATTGCCCATTGGGAAAGTGATTTCCCGGTCATGACCGCTATCCACAGAAGCTTTATCAACGCTTTGTATGAACGCGACGGTGGCGGCGATGCGGGCTTTCATTTCTGCTTCAGTTCCGACGGCATCGGGGATTTCAGGGAATGGGAGGCCAGCTAGTCGGGCTGTACCGC
>NZ_JBGFCE010000138.1:0-243 GCF_041205415.1 Falsihalocynthiibacter sp. BN13B15 | reverse complement strand
CTGGAGCTCATTTGGCTGACGGGTCGCTTGAAGCCCGCATGGAACGCACCCTGCGAAAGCTGGAACCTCTGCAAAAGGAGGCCTTGCGTTACAGATCAATTGAACAGCGGATGGATGAGACCGGAGAAACACAGGTCTCATTCAGCGATCCAGACGCCAGATCAATGGCAACAACAGCGCGCATGCCCCGTATTGTTGGCTATAATGTCCAAACGGCTGTCGAAGCCGATCACCACCTGATCG
>NZ_JBGFCE010000137.1:0-243 GCF_041205415.1 Falsihalocynthiibacter sp. BN13B15 | reverse complement strand
AACGAGCAAAGACCGGCGTGTGCGTCGTTGGGAAAAAGAAGATGTTCTTGAGCGGGTGCAAGCACGACTGGATGCAAACCCAGCTCAACTGGCGGTCCGCAGCATGACCGTCGAACATCCCTACGGCACGATCAAATCATGGATGGGGGCCACCCACTTCAAAATGCGAACCCTGAAAAACGTGGCAACTGAGATGGCGCTGCATGTGCTGGCCTACAATATGACCCGCGTCATGAACCTGAT
>NZ_JBGFCE010000136.1:0-243 GCF_041205415.1 Falsihalocynthiibacter sp. BN13B15 | reverse complement strand
CGCGCTCGATCATCCGATTGTCGCGCCACGCGCCTTTGCCATCCATGCTGACCTTGATTTTGGCATCAGTTAGCACGTCGATCCAATCGCCGCTGGTGAACTGGCTGCCCTGATCCATTGCCCGGCAGGGTATTGCGAAGCAATGCCTGAGAGGGGGTGTTGAATATCTCCGGCGTGCCGTGATTGGCCAATGCCTCTTTCAGCGCCTCAACGCAGTTTGCGGCGTCCATGCTATTTGACAAC
>NZ_JBGFCE010000135.1:0-247 GCF_041205415.1 Falsihalocynthiibacter sp. BN13B15 | reverse complement strand
TGAAGACAGCACGGTATAGCGACGCACAGATCATGGGCATTTTGAAGCAGTCGGAGGGCGGTGTGCCGGTCTCTGAGCTGTGTCGTGAACATGGGATGAGCAGCGCGAGTTTCTATAAATGCCGCCCGAAGTTTGGCGGCATGCCCTCTCAGTGATGCAAGCATCACCTGCCGGGTAATAGATGCGTCTTTGATCACAGAGATGAAGGATATGGCGGAGCAAAACCGCCGCCTCAAAAGGATGTATG
>NZ_JBGFCE010000134.1:0-251 GCF_041205415.1 Falsihalocynthiibacter sp. BN13B15 | reverse complement strand
ATTGAGCCGCACTGGTAGCCTCAAAAATGTTTACAGGCCATTTTTCAATGCAGAGGCCATTGCTCAGCCTTATGTTCTTTTATTTTCAGCCCTGCATACCCCCCGTCTTCTCCAACGCCGGGCACACGGTTGGCCGATCACATCCGGAAGCCGCAGGGAATTGTAAATCGCCTCTGCCTGGTCAGCCTTCTTACTATCGATCGGCAGATCACAAATCGGCGTTTCCCCCGCTTTGAGTTTTTCCTCCCAAT
>NZ_JBGFCE010000133.1:0-257 GCF_041205415.1 Falsihalocynthiibacter sp. BN13B15 | reverse complement strand
ATAAATTCCGAGTGTTGTAATATCCATTGTGGATGGCTCCTTCTCTCTGTTGGGTCGTAACAGCACCAGCATGACACATTGCGATGCCGTTCGGGTGGAGCCGTCCACACCATCAGACAAACTCGAACTCGTCTCGGCCAGGCCAGTACCCCTGCCCGTTTATGCCGCACAAAGACCGCGCCACTCTGTGAGCGCGGCAGTGCGATTGGCTTTGAAATGATCTCTTTGGGAAAGGCTGCGCTCCTGATTGAAGTGGT
>NZ_JBGFCE010000132.1:0-257 GCF_041205415.1 Falsihalocynthiibacter sp. BN13B15 | reverse complement strand
TCGACGCGACACATGCATTTAAACGCGCTGCGGGGGTTTCGTATCCGAGCGTCATTCGGGGTCGTTCGTTGAGCTGTCTTGCGACGGCGCTCAGCTTTGCTTGATTATGTATCGACAAATCCGTGCCTTTTGGGACGTACTGTCGTAGCAGGCGGTTGGTATTTTCGTTTGAACCGCGTTGCCATGCATTGCCCGGCAGTCGCTGCTTGCAGCGATGAGAGGGGCTGTGTGGGGCGCCCAAGAAAATGTCGATCTTC
>NZ_JBGFCE010000131.1:0-261 GCF_041205415.1 Falsihalocynthiibacter sp. BN13B15 | reverse complement strand
TCAATCAGGATCGCAGTCTATCGCAAAGAGTTCATTTCAAAGCCAATCGCAACGCGGCTCTTACTGAGTGGCGCGGCTTTTGTGCGGCATAAAAGGGCAGGGATCCTAGCCTAGCTGAGACAAGTTCGAATTAGTCTGACACCACCGTTTGAGATTGTTTGTGTTCCATCATTATAGATCAGGCACGCGCGCGAACCATCCGGATCACCTTATTCGATAAGTATTTTTGCAAGGGATAGGTGATCCAATCCGTGATACCCA
>NZ_JBGFCE010000130.1:0-267 GCF_041205415.1 Falsihalocynthiibacter sp. BN13B15 | reverse complement strand
TGGTGCGCAGCCTTCGTAATGAGCTTGCAAGAAGGTTGCGCGCGGAATCAATGCTTACGATTTAACTGAACTTCTTAATGATTTGTTAGCAGATAACCGTTGGCCAGCTTCAAAATTTGAGACAATATTTCGGCAGGACAAACGACGGGCGCAGAAGAAAGCTGATGCGGAGGGTGGTGTCAGAAGAAACCCTGTTGTGAAGAGTAGGATCGTTTCGTAGCTTCGGAGTATGACAAAACGCTCTCCTTTTCGCTACTTCAAAACCAG
>NZ_JBGFCE010000129.1:0-274 GCF_041205415.1 Falsihalocynthiibacter sp. BN13B15 | reverse complement strand
CGGAGGGTGGTGTCAGAAGAAACCCTGTTGTGAAGAGTAGGATCGTTTCGTAGCTTCGGAGTATGACAAAACGCTCTCCTTTTCGCTACTTCAAAACCAGTCCTGAGATTATTCGCCTAGCGGTGATGCTCTATGTCCGATTTCCTCTCTCACTTCGAAACGTAGAGGATTTACTCCACGAACGAGGGATCGACGTCAGCCATGAGACGGTCCGATTTTGGTGGAACCGGTTTGGCCCATTGTTTGCTTCAGAAATTCGTCGGAAACGGGTTCA
>NZ_JBGFCE010000128.1:0-280 GCF_041205415.1 Falsihalocynthiibacter sp. BN13B15 | reverse complement strand
CTTGGCGCGCGGCCCAGTCTTTGGCATCAACCCGCTTCTCAAATGACTTTGATTTTCGTATACCTTGCATGGCGACTTGCGCCTGCCATTTGCCGGCTTGCAGCTTTTTAAAAGACGCCATTTCAAATTCTCCCGCTCGGAAAATTCGTAATTCGTTCGTAATGACATGTCAATTTTAATGGATTTTAGCGCATTTCAGTACGAAACGCCCACCATAAACCCCTGTATAACCTTATATAAATAAGAGATATCACTGTTTAAGGGGAAAATATTGGTGCGG
>NZ_JBGFCE010000127.1:0-283 GCF_041205415.1 Falsihalocynthiibacter sp. BN13B15 | reverse complement strand
TCTATGCGATCGTAGGCTACCCTCTGGTGCTCATGATGCTTGCGCGCATTATTGGGCGCGAACCGGTTCTTAAACAGGAGGGCCCGAGGTCTTTCACACTCCTTATCGCGGCACACAACGAGGAGGCCTGCATCGCCGACAAGTTGCGCAACTCGTTAGAACTCGCAGTGAGTGGCGCTTTCAGGGTGCAGATAATTGTCGTATCGGACGGGTCAACAGATCGCACGGTGAGCGAAGCATTGTCAGTTGCGGACGAAAAAATTGAAGTCGTGGAATCTGTTGG
>NZ_JBGFCE010000126.1:0-286 GCF_041205415.1 Falsihalocynthiibacter sp. BN13B15 | reverse complement strand
GCCTGGTCCCGACCGCGGCGAAGGCGGCAAGTATTTGCTCGTCGGACCCGAGTATGACGGACCCCTGCCCGAGGGTGGCTATTTCGTCGCTGAATCCAAAACCAATAAAGTTCTTTATGCTGGTCGCGCCTTTTTGGTGAACGGCGATCCCAAACCTGCCGCACAAAATGTCAAGGATAACCTTAAAATTTACCCCTATGCTGCGGGTGGATTTGGCACCAGTATTGCTGAGGCTCTTGAAGGTAAAGTGCGCCTTGGCGGTAATGCAAAAGTTCCCGAAATGAAG
>NZ_JBGFCE010000125.1:0-288 GCF_041205415.1 Falsihalocynthiibacter sp. BN13B15 | reverse complement strand
TGGCGCGCCCGAAAGGTCAATTCGGCTGTTGAGGGTCTTGAAATTCGCTAAGGGTGGCAATTCCCGGCGGGCCATCATCATTGCGGTTTTGATGACGCCGACAACGCCCGCACCCGCATCCATATGCCCGATATTGCCCTTCACAGAACCCAAAGAGCAGGTGACCTCCTCGCCCTCTAACCCGAAGGCTTGGCGCAATCCGCTAACTTCGATCGGGTCGCCCATCGGCGTGGCTGTGCCGTGACATTCAACGTAGGAAATCGTGTTTGGTGAGACGTCAGCATCCGC
>NZ_JBGFCE010000124.1:0-289 GCF_041205415.1 Falsihalocynthiibacter sp. BN13B15 | reverse complement strand
GACGTTTGAGACGGGCACGGACCCTGATATTGCGCAAGTTCAGGTGCAGAATAAACTGTCACAAGCCACCGCGCTTTTGCCCGAAGCCGTACAGCGCCAAGGTGTGACGGTGCAAAAATCCTCGGCTGGGTTCCTGATGGTGATCGGTTTGATCTCCGAAGATGGCAAAATGGATCAGGCCGATTTGTCGGACTATCTGAACTCCAACCTTGTGGATGCCTTTAGTCGCATTGAAGGCGTGGGCGGCACACAGGTTTTCGGGGCAAAATATGCCATGCGGATTTGGCTT
>NZ_JBGFCE010000123.1:0-294 GCF_041205415.1 Falsihalocynthiibacter sp. BN13B15 | reverse complement strand
ATTGGCAAGACTGGTTGGAGAATTCAGAAATCGGCCCAATCGCGTTCCAGATCGGCACGCGCGATCTGTTGACCAAAGAATGCCCTATAAGCGATGAGTGGAAAAATCTTCTATTCGATATGAAGGAGGAGGATGTAGTCCTCAACAAATTTAGCCCCACCGATTTCTATTCATCGGCATACAATAATGGCATGATGCGCGAATTATATGAGCGTTCAAATCGGCAGGTCCCTTTTGCCCAAAAAGGGTCTAACCTCCCGAACGAACCCATCCAAGGCCCCGGTGTGCCCGCCA
>NZ_JBGFCE010000122.1:0-298 GCF_041205415.1 Falsihalocynthiibacter sp. BN13B15 | reverse complement strand
ACCTATTTGCAGGTCATGTCCGACTGAGGATTTGAGCGCTTAGGATAGGGCTATTCACTAGAGCAATGGCGTTGGACTCAACGCGACAATTGGCAAATTTTCGTGCGGTTTCAATCGATTTAGACGCTCGTAAAATATGTGTTTTACCGATTTATTTGTAAGCGTTAGTTCGACCCCACATACCTTATCGCTCGTTGATATGCGATTCCGTCCTTTCATAGATTTGGAGGGAGTTTCTCTATCGAAGCTACGAACGAGTTTCTCGCAAGAATGTTGCACCCGACAGCACGACCTGTGG
>NZ_JBGFCE010000121.1:0-302 GCF_041205415.1 Falsihalocynthiibacter sp. BN13B15 | reverse complement strand
GCGATTTTCCAAAGGTTACCGAGACATTTGTGCTGTCAAATGTGCTTCATTATCTTTCAAAGGGGCATGACGCACGCGTGTTTAGCGTCAAGCCGTTCCGCAAAAATGAGCTGGTTCATCCCGGTTCCGAACCAGTTATCGCTACAGCCTTTACTTTCCCTTGGATCAGGGGCGACTCCAGTCGGGCGTTGGTCGCTACTCTGCTAATGCGTCCGGGCGCATTGTTTCGTTGCATTGGAAAGATTGTTTGGGCCTTTAGGGCCGAACCCAAACGTCTTTTCGCGTCGCTTTCTATTCTGCCA
>NZ_JBGFCE010000120.1:0-307 GCF_041205415.1 Falsihalocynthiibacter sp. BN13B15 | reverse complement strand
GTATCATTGGGACTGAGCACATGGATTTCGGTGTTTGCGACGGGCTGTCCGATCGTAACTCTCTCACCCTGAGCCAATTTGGCAGCAGCCGACCAGATCGTTGTTTCCGTCGGGCCATAAACGTTCCAAAGCGTGGCACCTCCTGCGGATAATTTGTCCGCAAGGTCTTGCGGCAGCGGCTCACCGCCCGCCAAAAGAGTCATGGTTTTGTCTGGCGCAAATCCCGCTTCAAGGATCATGCCCCAGAGTGTTGGTGTGGCCTGTACATGCGTGATATCTCCTTGTTGGAGACGCGTGACCAAGCGGA
>NZ_JBGFCE010000119.1:0-308 GCF_041205415.1 Falsihalocynthiibacter sp. BN13B15 | reverse complement strand
CCCGGATGCCGCATTGTCAAAAGGCCGACAGGTTCCGTCATCGGAGGAGAGGCCGCCCTCTTGCGCAAGATAGCCGCGCTTTTGCGGAAAAGTAATCGACACACCACCTGCTAGCGCCATATCACATTGCCCCGCACGCAGCGTATTAATGGCCTGTGCAATAGCGGTCAGCGACGTAGAACATGCGGTTTGAATCGTCATCGCAGGGCCGCGCAAGTCCAGCTTGAACGACGCGCGCGTGGCCAGACAGTCAGGCAAATTCCCGGTCATTTCGGCAAATTTTCCGGTCTGATAGTTTGACGTGAAGG
>NZ_JBGFCE010000118.1:0-310 GCF_041205415.1 Falsihalocynthiibacter sp. BN13B15 | reverse complement strand
GCTCACTGCCGCCATTAGATCGTTTGCAGCATTCGTGGATTTGACCTCTTATTGAACGGCTGCTTTCGCCAGATTGCCCGAGAGCCCGCGCACTTGCAGCGAAAGTCCGCAATCCGCCCTTGCTGACACTGCTTGCGCAGGGCCCTTGGACACAGTGATCAAGATCAAGTCGCGGTTTATCACTTTTCTGATTTGTTTCCGTTGTGTCCTGATAATTTTAAAAGCTAAGTAATTGAATATAAATATATATCACTAGATTTAGGTTCTGGCGCCGCGAGGCGTGGAGGTTCGAGTCCTCTCACCCGCACCA
>NZ_JBGFCE010000117.1:0-311 GCF_041205415.1 Falsihalocynthiibacter sp. BN13B15 | reverse complement strand
ATGCGTTGCATCGCGGCGCCGGTTTTTGACATTCATGGCGAGGCGCTTGCGGGGATCTCTGTTTCGGGACCAACGTCGCGGGTTGGTGTCGCGCAAATTCCTGAGTTAAGCGAGGCCGTCTTGGTCGCCGCGAGAAATTTGTCGGCTTCAATTGGCGGTAAATCCTCTAGGAGCTGAGTCAACTCCCAGATGGGCGAGGGCGGCTTGTTATTCGCTTCTGCGCGCTTCCTTCACCCACGCAACGATGATTGCGCGGGATTCTTCATCCATCTGGATTGCATTGGGCGGTGGCATCGCGTGGCTCACGCCTG
>NZ_JBGFCE010000116.1:0-312 GCF_041205415.1 Falsihalocynthiibacter sp. BN13B15 | reverse complement strand
AGCGAACCCTGATATGAAAGGAGTGATCACCGATCACGGCGCTCTAACAGCGCTTCTGCCTGCTTACCTGAATGCCGCTGGCAAAAAGCCGGGTGAGATTTGTAGTGCTGGTTTCGATCTATCTGCTGCAACGGCGCAGGGTATTGAGGACGAAATGATTACAATGGTCTTGGACCAACAGCCATTCCTGCAGGGCTACTTGCCGATCATTCAGTTGTTTCTCACATCCAAATACGGTTTCGCAGGTATGAACATTGATACGGGTGCCGCGATGATAACGCAAAGCAATGTAGGTCCAGTCAAAGCCTTGGC
>NZ_JBGFCE010000115.1:0-316 GCF_041205415.1 Falsihalocynthiibacter sp. BN13B15 | reverse complement strand
CGCACTGGCGGCTTTCACCGTATTGCCGCTTCTGGAACAAAGCGGCTTTACCCCTGGTCAAAGCAATAGCCCAGAAGCTCTGTCAACACTGACTTTCGCCTATGTCGCCCTTCCATGTGCTTTCAAACTTATTGCCTTTGGCTTTGTTCTGACTTTACCAACAGAGGTCACTGTCAGAGGAAACTGACTTGAGACGGGCAGGGCTACCAATTAACGTTGTGTCATGAAAAAACGCGCTCCTTTTCGCTATTTCAAGACGTCTCCTGAAATCATCCGTCTTGCGGTGATGTTGTACGTCAGATTCCCACTCTCACTT
>NZ_JBGFCE010000114.1:0-316 GCF_041205415.1 Falsihalocynthiibacter sp. BN13B15 | reverse complement strand
CGCACTGGCGGCTTTCACCGTATTGCCGCTTCTGGAACAAAGCGGCTTTACCCCTGGTCAAAGCAATAGCCCAGAAGCTCTGTCAACACTGACTTTCGCCTATGTCGCCCTTCCATGTGCTCTCAAACTTATTGCCTTTGGCTTTGTTCTGACTTTACCAACAGAGGGCACTGTCAGAGGAAACTGACTTGAGAAGGGCAGGGCTACCAATTAACGTTGTGTCATGAAAAAACGCGCTCCTTTTCGCTATTTCAAGACGTCTCCTGAAATCATCCGTCTTGCGGTGATGTTGTACGTCAGATTCCCACTCTCACTT
>NZ_JBGFCE010000113.1:0-319 GCF_041205415.1 Falsihalocynthiibacter sp. BN13B15 | reverse complement strand
GAAGGCGGGCGTGTCGTATTACAGGCGATCACCGTCAAAGACAGTTTTTTTGAGACCTACAAAACCTCGTCCGAATATATCCGCCAGTATGCATTTCCCGGGGGCATTTTGCTATCCGACAAGGTGATTTCCCAACAGGCCAAAAACGTTGGCCTTGAGGTCCGAGACAGTTTCGCCTTTGGCCAGGACTATGCCAAAACCTGTAGAATTTGGTCAGAAAGCCTGGTTTCGCAGAATTGCAAAATCACCGAACTGGGGTATGGTGACTCTTTCTTTCGAAACTGGCAGTATTGCATGGAAATTTGCGCGGCCTCGTTTG
>NZ_JBGFCE010000112.1:0-321 GCF_041205415.1 Falsihalocynthiibacter sp. BN13B15 | reverse complement strand
AATCCGATACCAAGATTGATCGACGCAAACCGTGGTAAATGGATGTACAGAGGGATGCCAGCCGCGGCCAGCATCAATGCGTAAAGGCTGACGCGCGGGTAAACCATCATTCACCTTTTAATTTGCGGGTAAAGGCCTTGGACCGGGTGTTTTGGCCAATAAAAATGGCCATAAATTGTTGCTTGAGCTGAGGGTGCGTCAGGGTGCACACACGCATGCCATTGCGCCAGAACCCGATCTGGTCCTGCCCACGCGACACTGCCAGATACTGATCCCCTTTGCTGACATCATCAAAGCACTGGCCAAGCTGCTCGCGCAGCG
>NZ_JBGFCE010000111.1:0-325 GCF_041205415.1 Falsihalocynthiibacter sp. BN13B15 | reverse complement strand
GCGGTGCATCGCTCGCTCTCGTCGTCGGAACGGCAAGTGTGAATTCTCAGCGCGATTGTTTTTCCAGCGTCCTGTTTCCTGTTTCGCCGCGTTACCAATCATCTTCATCGCGGCGCCGTATAAGCGAAGTTTGTCAGTGACTATAATCTCAGGCTGGCTGTACCGTTTCATCGCTTTCTTAGTGAATTTAAGGGCTGCGCCCTTATCGCGGCGCTTGGTGACGTAACTTTCCAACACCTCACCTTCATGATCAACCGCTAGCCATAAGTAGTGACGTTCGCCGTTTACTTTCAAAACAAACCTCATCTAGGTGCCACTGCCATTG
>NZ_JBGFCE010000110.1:0-331 GCF_041205415.1 Falsihalocynthiibacter sp. BN13B15 | reverse complement strand
CCCGCGAGCAGAGGTGCCGGGTGCATAAAACAGGGAACATATTGAACGCGATGCCCAAGTCCCTACAGGCGAAAGCCAAAGGGCATATCCATCATATCTGGCAGGCCGAAACCAAGGAAGAGTCAATATCGGCTTTCGATTTCTTCGTTGAAGCCTATGGTCTGAAATATGAAAAGGCCGTTGGGAAATTGACCAAGGATCGCGACGTTTTGCTCAGCTTCTATGACTTCCCAGCGGAGCATTGGAAACACATTCGAACCACCAATCCAAACGAGAGTATCTTCGCAACCGTTCGTCACCGCACCAAGAAAACCAAGAGCTGTCTTAGCCG
>NZ_JBGFCE010000109.1:0-333 GCF_041205415.1 Falsihalocynthiibacter sp. BN13B15 | reverse complement strand
CACCCGAGCAAGTTTTTAAGGGGTGCGTAAAGTGAGTATAGCGGGACACTATGGGGATAATTCCCTGGGGAATACTGGAAGTGTTGTAAGTCTGGTTGAAGGCATGGCTGGCTGGTGCCAAGCGGTGCAAGGCGCTGCCCCATTTCGGCAGGGCCTTAAGGCAATTTCTACGGGATTTGGAGCGAAGGTCGCGACGTTGGTCAAGGCCACCAAAACACAAGATGGAAGAATCCGCTCTATTTCCGTGGACTTACAGCGCAATGCTCAGAACGGAGCCTTGGATCGCTCGTTCGCGGATCTTATTTTAGGATCTTATATCACTAATGCGAAAGT
>NZ_JBGFCE010000108.1:0-334 GCF_041205415.1 Falsihalocynthiibacter sp. BN13B15 | reverse complement strand
CTACTGCTCTTGCGACAGAGCCTCTGCTGCTGCCTCGAACGCCGCCGCATCCCATGGCTTCCCACGCAAGACGGCCTCTGTTTGCGCTCCGCGTTTTGGCGTCGCCGCCATGCCGCCAAAAGCAATCCGACAATCGGTGATAATCCCGTCGCTCACATCAACGCTGATCCCCAAAGCCACGGACGAAATATCTTCATCTCGCCGCTTTGAGATTTTATATGCCGCATCAATCTGGCCAGCTTTTGGGCGTGGCACACGGACGCTTTGCACGAAATCACCCGCCTCGCGATCCTGCTTGCCATAGTCGATAAAGAATTCCTGCAAAGGCAGCGTG
>NZ_JBGFCE010000107.1:0-348 GCF_041205415.1 Falsihalocynthiibacter sp. BN13B15 | reverse complement strand
GCAGCAAACAGACTGAGCAACCCGACTTGCGCTGGCTTTTCGATTTTTCCTGCTGAGCTTAGCCCCAAACTCCTTCCAGCTTGCACCGAGACCCTAGAGTGAAATGTCGCGGCGCAGTTGAAACAAACCACTTTGCCCCGCAGAACCGTCGTCCATGCGCAGCGCTGCGAAGGTCCGCCGTCCGCCTTTACTGTCGTCGACGCGTGCAGTTGGTACTGTCATGTCTGGACGTATATGGGTCGCTGGAAAAACAATCGCGCTGAGAATTCACACTTGCCGTTCCGACGACGAGAACGTGCCATGCAGCGCTTCCGCCGAATGCGAAGTTTGCAGAAATTTACCTCCGTT
>NZ_JBGFCE010000106.1:0-348 GCF_041205415.1 Falsihalocynthiibacter sp. BN13B15 | reverse complement strand
AGAATGATTGCTGAAAAAACAAGCATTATGGCGGCCGATTCCCCAAATTTTAGGAATTTGAAGGCGGTTCGATACCCAAGCGTTTGAGCGACTTCGGTTGCTTGAAGTGGACCGCCGCCGGTCGTCCCAAAGACGATATCGAATACTTTCAATGTATCAATCGTGCGAAAAATGATCACTGTAATCAACACCGGCTTGAGCAAAGGTAGCGTGATGTGCCGGAAAGTCTGCCAGCCAGATGCACCTTCTAACTCGGCAGCTTCATAAGGCTCCTGCGGGAGACTCTTGAGGCCCGCAGATAGTATGATGAACACGAAAGCTGTTTGCCACCATGTATCGACCAAGATG
>NZ_JBGFCE010000105.1:0-348 GCF_041205415.1 Falsihalocynthiibacter sp. BN13B15 | reverse complement strand
GTGGTTGGTGTGCCGTTACGTTCCAAATATTGCGGGGCAGCACAGAGAATGCGCTCACAATCCGCGATCTTGCGCAGCTTAAGATTTGAGTCGCGCGGCGTGCCGATGAAAAACGCCAGATCCAAACCATCAGCCAGAATATCGACCTTGCGGTCCGACAAGCGCATCTGGACTTCGGTTCCTGGAAATTCCTCGACAAAACGTGGAACAAGGGGGGCAACGATCCGTCGACCTGCGCCCAGAGGGGCTGTAATACGAATGACGCCACGCGGGGTTTCCGAGAAGGTCGCGATGGTTGCTTCGGCATCGTCGATCGACGCGAGCACCTTCTTGGCCTCCTTGTAAAAC
>NZ_JBGFCE010000104.1:0-351 GCF_041205415.1 Falsihalocynthiibacter sp. BN13B15 | reverse complement strand
CGCGACTGCGAATGCCGCGATAGCGAGTGCTTTGGTCATGTGGTGCTCCGTTCAGTCAATTTTGGTCCAACAATTTGCTGACGCACCTATACTAGGATAATGTGGACCGCCGTATTAAAGTAGCGTTGATCACGAATTGTTGTGGCGCCCCTTTTAGGTGACGTTTGAATATCCTGCCGCCGACGATCGGGGAATGATCTTCGGCGGCAGGATATTCTTAGCAGTCGTCAAGAGCATCCAAGTAGATCAGCCCGCTCGGGGGGGGCGATTAAAAGAGCGTTCCGATCAATGTGGACAACGCACTTACGGGTATGCTGTTCCCTAAAAAATTTAGATTTCTTTGGTGACCCG
>NZ_JBGFCE010000103.1:0-363 GCF_041205415.1 Falsihalocynthiibacter sp. BN13B15 | reverse complement strand
TCTGTCTCCTTTTGGTCGTCGGCATGGTGATGGATATCACCGCAATCCTCATCATTTTGGCTCCCGTTTTGGTGCCATTGACCGAACAGGTCGGGCTAGAGCCGATCCACGCAGGTATCATTTTCATCTTGGCGCTGAATATATCGCTGATGACACCGCCAGTTGGGGCCTGCCTCTTTGTCCTGTCTTCGGTGACAGGGGAAAAAATCGAACGTATTTCCATCAAACTATTCCCGTTTCTTATAGCGGAAATCGCCATCCTCTTTGCTTTTGCCTTCTGGGAAGACGCGGCCCTTTGGTTGCCCCGAATGCTCGGTTTTGCTCAATAATCCAACCCTTCAATCCCAACTCAATAGGAGAAGA
>NZ_JBGFCE010000102.1:0-365 GCF_041205415.1 Falsihalocynthiibacter sp. BN13B15 | reverse complement strand
AGTATGCGGATCACCTGCCGCTGTATCGCCAGTCACAAATCTATGCGCGCCAAGGCGTCGATATTGATCGCTCCACCCTCGCGTTTTGGGTGACCTACGGGACAATGCCCCCATTCAACTGGCGTATTGCTGGGCCCACGCCCGCCGTAAGCTCTATTATCTAACCCATCACAACGTGGCCCCATCGCGGAGGAGGGCCTCAAGTAAATAGCGGTTCTTTATCGAATAGAAGCACAAGCCCGCGGCACATCTGCCGAAGATCGGCTGGCGCTACGTCAGGCCAAAAGCGCGCCCACGATTGCAGTCTTTAAAACATGGTTGGACCACGCACGCACGCAGGTCTCCACCAAATCCCCAACTGGTGA
>NZ_JBGFCE010000101.1:0-366 GCF_041205415.1 Falsihalocynthiibacter sp. BN13B15 | reverse complement strand
ATGAGGTTTTTGTGAAGATAAACGGCGAACTGCACTATCTATGGCGCGCCGTGGATCACGAGGGCGAAGTGTTGGAATCCTACGTTACGAAACGTCGGGATCGCAAGACCGCATTGAAATTCCTCAGGAAAACCATGAACCGTCATGGCAAAGCCGAGTTGCTAGTTACCGATAAACTGCGTTCCTACGGCGCGGCGATGAAGATCATTGGCAATGCGGGCAAACAGGAAACGGGTCGCTGGAAGAACAATCGCGCTGAGAATTCACACTTGCCGTTCCGACGACGAGAACGTGCCATGCAGCGCTTCCGCCGAATGCGAAGTTTGCAGAAATTTGTTTCCGTTCATGCATCCGTTTTCAACCACT
>NZ_JBGFCE010000100.1:0-373 GCF_041205415.1 Falsihalocynthiibacter sp. BN13B15 | reverse complement strand
CCTACTAACCCGTCTCCGACGAATTTCCGATGCGAACATTGGACCCAACCTGTTCCACCAAAACCGGACCGTCTCATGGCTGACGTCGTTCCCTCGTTCGTGGAGTAAATCCTCCACGTTTCGAAGTGAGAGCGGAAATCGGACATAGAGCATCACCGCAAGGCGAATAATCTCGGGGCTCGTTTTGAATTAGCGAAAGGGAGAGCGTTTTGTTATCGCCGAAGCTACGAAATGATCCTACTTTTCACAATCGGATTTCCTCTGACACTACCTTTTCTGGATATTGTGGCTACTTTGAAAACTCTGTGCATTTGCAGTTGGCCGATTGAGTGCTACGGTTTGGCTATTCTTCAAGCAACGCGAGGATATTTCT
>NZ_JBGFCE010000099.1:0-375 GCF_041205415.1 Falsihalocynthiibacter sp. BN13B15 | reverse complement strand
CCTGATTGAAGTGGTTGAAAACGGATGCATGAACGGAAACAAATTTCTGCAAACTTCGCATTCGGCGGAAGCGCTGCATGGCACGTTCTCGTCGTCGGAACGGCAAGTGTGAATTCTCAGCACGATTGTTTTTCCAGCGACCCGTTTCCTGTTTGCCCGCATTGCCAATGATCTTCATCGCCGCGCCGTAGGAACGCAGTTTATCGGTAACTAGCATCTCGGCTTTGCCATGACGGTTCATGGTTTTCCTGAGTAATTTCAATGCGGTCTTGCGATCCCGACGTTTCGTAACGTAGGATTCCAACACTTCGCCCTCGTGATCCACGGCGCGCCATAGATAGTGCAGTTCGCCGTTTATCTTCACAAAAACCTCAT
>NZ_JBGFCE010000098.1:0-383 GCF_041205415.1 Falsihalocynthiibacter sp. BN13B15 | reverse complement strand
TAACGTTGTGTCATGAAAAAACGCGCTCCTTTTCGCTATTTCAAGACGTCTCCTGAAATCATCCGTCTTGCGGTGATGTTGTACGTCAGATTCCCACTCTCACTTCGAAACGTGGAAGATTTACTCCACGAACGAGGGATCGGGCACTGTCAGAGGAAATTCTCTTGAGGCTGGCAGGGCAAGAAACTAGCGTTTGTCCATGACAAAACGCTCCCCTTTCCGCTACTTCAAAACGAGTCCTGAAATCATCCGTCTAGCGGTAATGCTCTACGTTCGGTTCCCATTGTCGCTTAGGAATGTTGAAGATCTTCTGCATGAACGAGGCATCGATGTCAGCCACGAAACCGTCCGTTTCTGGTGGAACCGATTTGGCCCAATGTTTG
>NZ_JBGFCE010000097.1:0-386 GCF_041205415.1 Falsihalocynthiibacter sp. BN13B15 | reverse complement strand
CTTCTTTGTATGTTTGTTCTTGCGGCATTGTTCACACCTTGGCGCGATATGACAAGCGCGGCAAAAAACTATGTTGCGTGGAGGGTTCAGGCGGGGAAACCGAATCAGGCGGATGTGATGATCCCGATGGCTGACGGGGTTCGGCTTGCGACGGATGTTTACCTTCCGTCCGCACAGGGCGCGTTGCCCACGGTTCTGATGCGTTTGCCTTATGGTAAGCGTAGTTATGGTGAAGTTCGGTTTTGGGTCGATAAACTGACGCGCCGTGGATTTGTTGTTGTTGCACAAGATATGCGTGGGCGACATGGGTCCGAGGGCGTGTTTGCGCCCTATCCGCACGCGGGTTCGGACGGAGTGGCCACATTGGATTGGATTACAGCGCAGCC
>NZ_JBGFCE010000096.1:0-387 GCF_041205415.1 Falsihalocynthiibacter sp. BN13B15 | reverse complement strand
GATGTAATGCCAATCTAAGTTGTTATCACCAGCCCATTTTAGGATCGCACGATTGGGTTTCATTTGACCCCACCATTCAAACGGGTGTCGGGCAACCATATTTGAACAAACAGGATTCCCCCCAGACTTAATTGCTTAGTCTGATGCAACACAGTCTGCAAAATATTGGATCTGACCGTTTTCGTCCAATTCCTGAACGAGCCCATGAATATCTGTCTCAAACCCTGGGCATTCAAGCGCAAAGACTCTGTTGAATTTAAGATACTCGACGATCTTTTTATTAAAGACCTCTCCTGGGATAAGAAGCGGGATACCCGGGGGATATGGTGTGACAAGGCTTGTGGTAATGCGCCCTTCAAGATCATCAATCGGCACACGCTGCGTGGT
>NZ_JBGFCE010000095.1:0-407 GCF_041205415.1 Falsihalocynthiibacter sp. BN13B15 | reverse complement strand
GCCGCAGACTGTGTTCGGAGAAATTGGCTACGCCGCATCTTTTGTGACCGCCTTGGCCGCAAAACTGCGTGACAGATGGCAGGCTCGCAAGGGACGAGCCCCTGATTTTTGGCGCCTTGCCGTCGGGTCCGGCGATGTTGTCAATCTGGAGACGCGAACGGCGACTGCGTTGCCCGCATTAAGTCATACGATGGCGGACCCTTTTCTATTTGAGAATGACGGCAAAATCTGGGTATTCTATGAGGCTATGAATGCCGATGATGGCAACGGTTGGATTGATGTTGCCGAACTTGACGGAGATACGCTCAAACCTGCGGCAACCGCTCTGTCATGTCCCTATCACCTTTCGTTCCCTTTTGTTTTTCGGGACAAAGATGACATTTATATGTTGCCGGAAACCCAGCAAT
>NZ_JBGFCE010000094.1:0-422 GCF_041205415.1 Falsihalocynthiibacter sp. BN13B15 | reverse complement strand
GTTGATGGCCCACAAACCTTGCAAACCGTTCGGCGATGGGTCCAGCGAGATCGCTTTGCGGTCCTATGGCAAATCCGCGTTCCATTTGGCGAGTGATTGCGTCGACAACAAAATCGGGTGAGTGGCCAAAAGCCGTCTGGCCAAAACCGTTCACAAGGTCGATGAATTCGTTGCCGTCAATATCCCAAAGCCGTGATCCTTTGGAACGATCACAAACGACTGGAAAAACCAGTTCTTTCCATTCAGCCCGAAAGCCCGCCGCCGTACGCGGATCAGCCATGGCAGGGCGATACCTCTGAACATATGCCTTGGTTTTTGGGCTTTTTGCGCTGTATCGCTGGGCCAAGTCACGGGCGAATTCTGCTTGTTGCGGGGTCAAATCGCCACCGCCGGCGTTTGTTGCGCGTCCAATCGAAAAGGCG
>NZ_JBGFCE010000093.1:0-428 GCF_041205415.1 Falsihalocynthiibacter sp. BN13B15 | reverse complement strand
AACCCCTTATACGCTGGTTTCTCGCCAACCTTTGGAACAAATGCGGCTTTGCCACGTTGAATTACGCGATCACAATGCGGATATAATGAGTGATCCTGCTGCCTGTATTGGGTTTTTGCAGGGCACGATTTTCGCCAAGCGGGGTCTCCGCAATGGCTCGAATACGTACCAAAATCTAAGGAGACGAACATGAAGATTCTAATGGTCCTGACATCGCACGACAAACTGGGTGACACTGGCAAGAAAACCGGCTTCTGGTTGGAGGAATTCGCCGCACCGTACTACGTTTTCCAAGACTCAGGTGCAGAGATCGTTTTGGCGTCGCCTAAGGGTGGTCAGCCACCAGTTGATCCAACAAGCGATCAACCCGATGCACAAACCGACGCAACGCGGCGCTTCAAGGCGGACGACGCGGCCCAAGCGGCACT
>NZ_JBGFCE010000092.1:0-430 GCF_041205415.1 Falsihalocynthiibacter sp. BN13B15 | reverse complement strand
CTTGTTTGCCTCAAACCCCGACGGAGTATTAATCTGCAATAAAAGCGATAATCGTTCAAGTAAGGGGCGTTGTGCGTCTTCGGAACTCAACGGTAGAAAAATGGTGCGCGAGACATCGATGATGGCGCTTACTAGCAAATCTTCGCGGTTTTTGAAATGCTCGTACACGGTACGTTTGGACATGCCAGCTTTGGTCGCGATCACCGCCATGGTCACATCGTCAAAGGGTATTTCCAAAAGCAATTGCGTCGTCACCCTAAGAATCGCGGCTTCGCGGGCAGGGCGCTGCATTTGGGGCGGGCGCCCACGCCGTGTTTTACCGCAACAAGTTGTGTCTTCGGATAAGTCTCCCTCTTTTTTCATTGCCTCGCTCCTATCACCGTTTATTGAAGTGTGCTTCACATTAGCCTAAACGAATGCACTTTACAAA
>NZ_JBGFCE010000091.1:0-433 GCF_041205415.1 Falsihalocynthiibacter sp. BN13B15 | reverse complement strand
ATTTGAGGATTGCCTCGGCGAATTGTTTTTGGGTTTTATAATGTCGATTATGGGTGACATGCCTGTGCAGGACTGCCCAGAGGTCCTCAATCGGGTTGAGATGTGAACAATATGGCGGCAACGGTATCAAGTGAATACGACAGTTTTTGCGCGACAGGAAAGCCCTAACATGAGGCCCTTTGTGGTAGGGTGCGTTATCCCAAATGACATGTATGATGGGTTTATCGAGGTTGCGGGCTTCGATTTTGGCCAATAGTTGCATCGCACTTGTGCCATCGACGGTGATTGGTTCGACAAACGGCGCATCGAATGTCTCAAGGCTTAACGCGTCGTGGATGTTGACGCGCCCGCGTCCAGATGTTGTCAGAAGTGCTGGATTTGTACCTTTGCGCACCCAGCCAAAGGCAGGGTTGCGTGGATCTTCTGGGTGGTC
>NZ_JBGFCE010000090.1:0-433 GCF_041205415.1 Falsihalocynthiibacter sp. BN13B15 | reverse complement strand
GGAAAGGCGATCTGATTGCAGGTTCCGAGAACAAGGACAGAAACAGCGTTACCCAAGCCTTGATCAAACAGTCCCGCAAGCTGGCCAAAGAGCTGTACCGCTCACTGACTTGGGACCGCGGATGCGAGATGGCCGAGTGTGAGATGGTCACCTTAGTGACGAAGATCGACATTTTCTTGGGCGCCCCACACAGCCCCTCTCATCGCTGCAAGCAGCGACTGCCGGGCAATGCATGGCAACGCGGTTCAAACGAAAATACCAACCGCCTGCTACGACAGTACTTTCCAAAGGGCACCGATTTGTCGATACATAATCAAGCAAAGCTGAGCGCCGTCGCAAGACAGCTCAACGAACGACCCCGAATGACGCTCGGATACGAAACCCCCGCAGCGCGTTTAAATGCATGTGTCGCGTCGACCCGTTGAGATCGCCG
>NZ_JBGFCE010000089.1:0-454 GCF_041205415.1 Falsihalocynthiibacter sp. BN13B15 | reverse complement strand
GCTGTCGAGCGTATAGGCGTAGTAGAACGCCGAGCGGGAATCCAAGGTTCTTGCACCCGTGGCAGGGTAGGGCACAAACATGCCGTCCTTAAAGGCTGGCGGAGGAGTCTCAAAGAAAGCGCCGCCTTCAAACAACATATTCGCCCACTTTGAGCCCTCGTAATAGGCCCAATCTGGATGCTGCATTTCGGACCGCCAGTTCAGCGACCGTCCAGCGGCCTGACCAACGGCGGCGGCATCCGTAAGGATTTTCTTCATCCGCTCGTCTGGTGCGAATTCTTTGCCGTGGACGATACCGATCGCGGCAAGTTGTCCAGCGAGTTCAACGTTATAGCTCGTTGCAGGCTCGTTTTGGACGTTCTCGTTGATCAGCTCAAAAAAGCCGTAATCACTTGGGGGGATCGTGTTAAGCGATACACCTGTAAGCTCGTGGAACTTCATTTCGGGAACTTTT
>NZ_JBGFCE010000088.1:0-474 GCF_041205415.1 Falsihalocynthiibacter sp. BN13B15 | reverse complement strand
TTCTGGGCGGGAACGAAGGCGCCAACGGGCTTTGGGGGCAAAACGGTAACGATGTCCTGTCCGGACGCGGTGGCAACGACAGGCTCGACGGCGGCAACGGCAACGACAGGCTGTACGGCGGTGATGATAACGATGTTCTAAACGGTGGCGCGGGAAACGACAGGCTTGTCGGCGGAGACGGGGCCGATACCTTCGTGTTCAACACGGCATCAAACAGCGATACCATCAGCGATTTCGATGCGCTGGATACATTGCGTATCGAAAACGGAGCCCAGAGCCTAGCGGATCTGACCTTCACCGATACCGCCGCCGGACTGCAAGTTAGCTTCGCAACGGTCAGCATCTTCCTCACCGGCCTCGACCGCGCAGATCTCACCGCAAGCGACTTTGATTTCGTTTAAAGAGGCGCAATTGAATGCATAAAGGGGCGGGCTTAAGAGGCTCGCCCCTTTCGTTTGCGAGGGCGTTGGGAAC
>NZ_JBGFCE010000087.1:0-478 GCF_041205415.1 Falsihalocynthiibacter sp. BN13B15 | reverse complement strand
TATTGATTGCAATCAATACTTTAGCGCCATGGTTATGGGCAAAAGCGATGCCATCGCGCATTTCGGAGCGATCAAAGTTCAGGCCGGGGAAATTGCGGGCGTTGGTTTCATCGGCAAAGCTGCAATAGATTGTATGCGCCCCCGCTTTGACGGCCGCGCGCAGGGATGCGGGAGTGCCCGCAGGGCAAACGATTTCCATTCTCAAAACCCTTCGTTTTCTGATCGTGTCAGGCTAAACCCCGTGCGCGCCTGTGCGATATCAATCGCGCGGCGCAGGGGGCGGGCGAAAGGCCCCGAGACCGCCTGCAATTCGGCGCCGATATCGAGTTCCGCATCATCAATCGCATTGCGCAGCGCCAAAACCGCCTCGGTATTGCCCTCGATCACCAAATCGCGTGAGAAAAACAGCGCGTCCCCATCGAAGGCTCCATGCACGAGGCCAAGCAAGGCCGACATGGGGCCGGCAATGTTGGCATCA
>NZ_JBGFCE010000086.1:0-481 GCF_041205415.1 Falsihalocynthiibacter sp. BN13B15 | reverse complement strand
AGCCATGGTCGCCGCAAGAATTGCCACCACGTTGGTATGTGTCAAAACCGACAAAAAGACATCGGGTCGATGAGTACGAAGATAGGTCGTCAATCTCGGCAAGGCCAAAACGGCCCGTTTTGACTTCAAATCGACCACACGCACAGTTGGGGCAACATCAGAGTGAAACGGCCCACTTGCCTGACAGACCACGATATCAACTTGGTAGTTTCTCTGGGCTAAGGCATTGGACAGCATTACCATAACCCGCTCAGCCCCTCCTCCGGCAAAAGAAGGCATGAAAATCGCAATTTTGGCATTTTCTTTTCCCCGCAAGCCCACTTATTAGCGCCTCGGCCGTCTTTTTGACTTAACAGGATTTGGGGGCGCGGGCACCTTTTTTGGCATCCTTCCTTCGGCGAGCAATGCCGCCATTAAGCCAAGAGCCAATCCAAACACCCCGAAAATGAATGTGGTGACCTTCACAGGCAAATTGACAGAT
>NZ_JBGFCE010000085.1:0-504 GCF_041205415.1 Falsihalocynthiibacter sp. BN13B15 | reverse complement strand
AGAATTCACACTTGCCGTTCCGACGACGAGAACGTGCCATGCAGCGCTTCCGCCGAATGCGAAGTTTGCAGAAATTTGTTTCCGTTCATGCATCCGTTTTCAACCACTTCAATCAGGAGCGTAGCATTTCCCAAAGAGATCATTTCAAAGCCAATCGCACTGCCGCGCTCACAGAGTGGCGCGGTCTTTGTGTGGCGTAAACGGGCAGGGGTACTGGCCTGGCTGAGACGAGTTCGAATTCGTCTGACAGCACCTCGCGTTTCTCTCGCCGACCATAATCGGTCAGGCTGTTAACGGAACTCTGCTGCATCACATTACAACAGACTATCTTCTGAAGAAGGGCTTCCCTTCTGACTGGGCCCAGCAAGACGATTTGCTCACTTTGAAGTGGTCCTGCTTTTTAGGACAGGTTTACGGCTTTGCTAAGATGCACCTGGTTTATGTTCATGCCGCGTTTCGTGTTTCTAGTTGTCCGAAGTATGCGATGTCCGGCGTACGCTTATC
>NZ_JBGFCE010000084.1:0-528 GCF_041205415.1 Falsihalocynthiibacter sp. BN13B15 | reverse complement strand
ACGAACGTTTTATACAGATACGCAGAAGTCGGAGATGTGGGATCCCTCTCAGCCATGCAAGCATCGCCAGTCGGCAGTGGAGGGCCGCGCGGAGCGGGTGAGATCACGTTTGGCGCCGACACTTAATGATCGTGAGGAGATATCGAGGGGGCTGCGTGGAGAGATGTCTTTGCGATCAATTGCAAGATTCCTGAAACGATCAGCCGCCATGGCGCAACCAAAAAGTATCGTGCGGCACGATCAGATGCCGCAGCGTGGGACCCATTGGCGACAGGTGATGGGCACAATCACCGAGAGGGGCTCACCGCGCAAAACCCTGCAAGCTGGCAGGCAATGCCTATCTCTGCCGCGCCATATCGATCCGTGACAGAGGGCCGAGATCGAAGACCGCGCAGTCCCGGGCCACAGGAAAGGCGATCTGATTGCAGGTTCCGAGAACAAGGACAGAAACAGCGTTACCCAAGCCTTGATCAAACAGTCCCGCAAGCTGGCCAAAGAGCTGTACCGCTCACTGACTTGGGACCGCGG
>NZ_JBGFCE010000083.1:0-531 GCF_041205415.1 Falsihalocynthiibacter sp. BN13B15 | reverse complement strand
TAGTCGCATTGAAGGCGTGGGCGGCACACAGGTTTTCGGGGCAAAATATGCCATGCGGATTTGGCTTGATCCTTCCAAACTTGCCGCCTTCGACATGACGCCCTCCGATGTGGTCGCTTCTGTTTCGTCGCAAAACGCGCAGATTTCTGCAGGCTCTTTCGGCTCGCTTCCTTCGCTAGACGGTCAGGCCTTTACGGCAACAATCACTGCGCAATCCCTGTTGGAAACGCCCGAAGATTTCCGCAACATTATTCTGAGATCAGAAGGCGATGGAGGACTTGTGTTGCTCGAAGATGTGGCCCGTGTCGAGATTGGTGCGGAAAACTACATGGCTATCGCGCAGTTTAACGGCAACCCTGCCTCTGGGATGGCCGTCCAACTTGCACCGGGGGCCAACGCGCTTGATACATCGGAACTCGTCCGCGAGAAGATCGAGGAATATGCGGAATTTTTCCCCGAAGGCATGACCTATGTCATTCCTTATGACACCACGCCGTTCGTTGAAATCTCGATCCATGAAGTACAAAAAAC
>NZ_JBGFCE010000082.1:0-549 GCF_041205415.1 Falsihalocynthiibacter sp. BN13B15 | reverse complement strand
TGTCGGATAGCAAAATGCCCCCGGGAAATGCATACTGGCGGATATATTCGGACGAGGTTTTGTAGGTCTCAAAAAAACTGTCTTTGACGGTGATCGCCTGTAATACGACACGCCCGCCTTCGGCCAGATTGCGTTTCCACACATCGAAATAGCTGGGCCAATATCTTTCCCCGACAGCCTCGATCATTTCGATGGAGACGATGTTGTCAAATCGCCCATCGATGTCTCGATAGTCACGCAACTGGATGTCTGCGCGTCCTTCCAGACGGCAGACGGCATAGCTGTGCTGGCTTCGCGAAATGGTGACGCCAGATAGGATGCAGACAAGCCCGCAATTCCGCCCCCAACAATGGCGATTTTCTTTCGGGGGCCCTCAGTTTGATCTAGCATTAGAACCTCTTTATCTTCTTGTATTTAGAGGGATACGCTGGGTATCACGGATTGGATCACCTATCCCTTGCAAAAATACTTATCGAATAAGGTGATCCGGATGGTTCGCGCGCGTGCCTGATCTATAATGATGGAACACAAACAATCTCAAACGGTGGT
>NZ_JBGFCE010000081.1:0-552 GCF_041205415.1 Falsihalocynthiibacter sp. BN13B15 | reverse complement strand
CGGGCAGCAGAGATCGCCAATGCTGTTGCTGAACAATACATCCAAAGTCAGCTTTCCGCCAAAACAGAAGCCGCCATACGTGCCAATGTCTGGTTGGCAAAGCAACTAGAAGAGTTAAGCGTGCAAGTCGAGGCGGCGGATCAAGCCGTGGTGGATTTCAGGGCCGAGATGATTGAAGTGGCCAACGGCAATGCGGACAGCATCAATCAACTTCTTGCCGAGTTGAACACACGTTTAGTCAGCAGCTCGACCGACCGCGCGGATGCCGAAGTGAGGCTCGGTCAGGTTCAAGCTCTCATGACAGAAGGCGGTCTGAGCAGGGTCGCGGATGTTGTGACATCCCCCCTTCTTGACACGTTGCAACGCCAGTACGCGGAATTGGCGGCGGCGCAGGCGCAGTTGGCCAGCACATTGGGCCCACGGCATCCTGAGATGATCCGCATCAGCGCCCAAATTAGCGATATCAATCGCAGCATCGACGGGGAATTGCGTCGCAGATTAGAAGCAATGCGCAGTGAGGTCACGGTCACCCAGAACCGAGAAGAAGCGCTG
>NZ_JBGFCE010000080.1:0-560 GCF_041205415.1 Falsihalocynthiibacter sp. BN13B15 | reverse complement strand
TACTAAGCATCACAAATACTAATATTGCATTAGTTTGATTTATATCAAAGCGCAATTTTGGAAACAGTGTGTTTGTGCAAAAATGGAAATGCTGCCAATTCGGTCATTTGGGCCAAAGACGCGAATGTTTGCATCGGTGGTGTCATGTGTGGATGGACATGGACCCCGCCTTTTTGCAACGCCTTAGTTAGAGCTGGATTGGCTTCACGATTGCTGACGTATATCCGGCTTCTGAATGCGGCCCGAAGTATCGTCGCCGCGAGCCCCCCCTTTCGGCAGATTGCTTTGCAATCGCCTGTCGGGCAATGGATGGATTTCCGCTCGCTTCTTCTTCATTGGCTCCAAGGGTATTGCCAAGTTGTTGGCTACAGATTTTGAGGGATTGTCTAAGGGTAGATCATGCTGCCATTTCAGCTATGTAATCGGCCCAGAGGCTGAACGCATCTGAGCGGGCGTGGCGGTATAAGGTTGCGGTGAGTTGGTAGCGACGAGGCCGAAAGATCAGGTTGATCCGTTGCCCGGCAGTTGCTGCTTGCAGCAATGAGAGGGTGGTCATGCGC
>NZ_JBGFCE010000079.1:0-569 GCF_041205415.1 Falsihalocynthiibacter sp. BN13B15 | reverse complement strand
TAGTTTACAATACCAAGCGTTGGATCAAGCAAAATTTTCCATACCAAAGCGACGGCAATTCCAGAGACCATCAACGGCAACAGTAACATCGTACGGATTACACCCGCTCCAAAACCAAGTCGATTTATGGCGACCGCAAGGCCAAGGCCTAAGAGTAATTCCGCTGTAACTGCACCAGCTGAGAAATAGAAAGTGTTGAACAATGCAGTCCAGAAAGTATTCTTGCCCAGAATTTCGACGAAATTGGCCAGCCCAATGAATTCGCTTGTAGCGCCCCAGTTCCATTCCTGAAACGATAGAAAAACTGCGAAACCTATCGGATAAAGCGTTGTCGCACCTAACATCAACAATGCCGGTCCAATCAACATGAGCCAGTTGTTCCGCATTGACCAGTTTCGCTTTATTGTGACGTTGTTATTCATATCTGCCCTCATTCGTAAACTGCGCGTCACCTAAATGACGCGCAGTTTAGCTGTCATAGATTTCTACTGTAGGACTTCCACAGCGCGAACTTGAAGACTTTCAACTGCCTCTTGCGGGTCTTTTCCGGCGTAAATTTCGTGAATTGT
>NZ_JBGFCE010000078.1:0-578 GCF_041205415.1 Falsihalocynthiibacter sp. BN13B15 | reverse complement strand
GCAACGATGAATCCCGATGCCATTGCGGACCTCGGATTTTGGTTCGCGCTGACACCGGTGCCGCTTGGCACCGTTGTGCGAGTGTTGATCGCCATTGCATACGCCCGATTGACGGGGAAGCGGTATCCGTTTCGCCATTTTGATGACCTGAACGGCCATGGCACACGGGACCGAGACCCCGTAGAGCGCTTTGGGCTGTCGGAAGAAGAATTGACCACGATCCTAGAGCGCTACAGCCAATCGTTTAACTTAGGGACCGAAGATTTGGCACGCTCAATCGGAGCGGCGGAACTGCAAGCCGCAACCCATAAAACGGGTGTAGCCACGGCATCCGACATCATGTCAAAGGACATGGTTACGGTGACGCCGGACACGGACTTCGCTAGCCTGTTTAGACACCACCGGTTCACCTCTTTGCCGGTTGTTGGGGAAGGAAATCGCTTCTTTGGTACTATTTTCCAAATTCATTTGATTGATCGGGCGCGCGAAGATGCGCTGCGCCTTCATCGTGGCTTTCTCCCTGCCATGATGCGCCTTGTCGACGCTAAAAGAGACCGGCCAGTACGCGCGAAGGACAT
>NZ_JBGFCE010000077.1:0-591 GCF_041205415.1 Falsihalocynthiibacter sp. BN13B15 | reverse complement strand
CGGGGTCGCCGCGTCGTCCAAAAGCAAATGGTGCAACGCAGAGGCGGGATCGTCCGACGTGCTCACATCATGCAGTTCCAAAGGTAAAGGATACGGGTCAACAACGTCAAAGCTTTCGCCATTGCGGGCAAAGACCATGCGTAACCCGTCATGCCGCGCGATGATCTGATCCATGGCGCGTTGTAAGGCAGGCAGGTTCAATGGACCACTGAGTTCAAGCGAAACACTTTCGTTAAAACAGCACGAGGCTTGTTTGCCCAATTGCGTCGTCATCCAGATTTCACGTTGAGCCGCAGTCAAAGGCAATCCTATCTGTGCTGTCGCCGCGGGCTGAATTTCAGCTCCGAGAACGGGATTTCCACCTAGGATGCCCACAGCGCGCAATGCGTCAACGGACTGCTCAAACGCTGTCACAACCTTGTCGGCGTCGTCTTGAGTGTGGGCAGTGGTGAATATGCACGGATATCCGATCTGTACATGCACTCCGGCAAGTCGCATCAAGGGAAACAACAAGGCGGCGTTGGGATCCAGATCTGTGACCTGTGGTACAAACCAGCTGGAAAAAGTTTCAACGATGCGGGGCAGTCCGCG
>NZ_JBGFCE010000076.1:0-614 GCF_041205415.1 Falsihalocynthiibacter sp. BN13B15 | reverse complement strand
AACAACGGCTTACTTGGTTATTCCTGTTCCCTGCGGGTAGTTAGTCCGGCAAGACGCGCAGGATTAAGTCCCGATCAGGTTCGCCGTAGGCACCCTTGAGCGGTCCTGATTTGGCGGTGCCGCAAACGCAGTCTTCATGAACCTCTGACACCAAAAACTGGTGCTCGGGGATGTCATCGAAGGCAGCTATTATGACCGTTGAGCCTCTTTTGAGGGTTGGTTTGGTGCTCATGCTGCTTCCCTCCGTAACAGGAGGTCATGTAGCAAAAAGCCAAGCGTCACACTCAGTGGGAGCGGGTAGGGGAAAGGCTTGATAAGGTCTGGCAGACCAGCCAAAACGATCAACGCCCCTGCAAGTATCTGAGGAACGCTTAGGCTGTAGTTGGTTTTGGCCTTGAGGGCCCGATTTAGAGCAATACGGAAGGCTGTGCCTCCCAAGGTGAGTAGGGTGAATGTCGAGAGCATCGATATAAATCTCCATAAGGTTTTTTATATAGATGCCCGAGGTTCCTCACTTTTTTGGGTGAGCGGATTGACATAGATTGCCCTGGCTCAGTAGCTTTGGGGTGAAGAAATTGTTCTGTCAGCGAATTGAGAATGACGCGAACGGCCCA
>NZ_JBGFCE010000075.1:0-618 GCF_041205415.1 Falsihalocynthiibacter sp. BN13B15 | reverse complement strand
GTATGAGCAGGACTATCGTCAAATGACCCGTGAAACATGGAAGCGCGCCCGCCAAAGCTTTGACCGCGCCTATGGCGAGTTCCGCGATACTTTGATGAAGTCTTGGTCCGAAAACGCCGCGCACAAGGAGATTGACCAATGAAGTCTAAAAACAAATTCGGCTTTGCCCCGGTTGAAGCGAAACCCTCTGAGCCGCCACGCGAGCGATCCGTTGGGCCGATGGGGGCCGCCGTGCGCGAGGCCGCAGAAAGTTTGCAAGGGTCTACCGAGGCCAAAATAGAACAGCGCCGCCGCAATTCAGACGACGCAAAGGCGTTCCGCGTCGCCCATGAAGAAGGCCGCGTTTTGGTGGCTTTACCGCTGACGCAGATTTCCACAAAGGACCTGCCGCGTGACCGTTTGGCGCTGGAGGAAGTGGCGACATCGGATGAGATGGAGGAACTTAAAGCGTCCATTCGAGCGCGCGGGCAAAAGGAACCGATTGAAGTTTACCGTGGGTCTGAGGGTCAGTTTGAGCTGAAAAAAGGCTGGCGTCGTTTTACGGCCCTGTCACAACTTTTTGCTGAAACGGGTGACGCGAATTTTGCCACTATATTGGCGCGGGTTGAGGGGGGAGTT
>NZ_JBGFCE010000074.1:0-623 GCF_041205415.1 Falsihalocynthiibacter sp. BN13B15 | reverse complement strand
AAAACTTTGTTCGAAATCAGAAAAGTCCGTGCGGAGAGGCGAAAACGTGTTCGTCTCGGTCGCGAGTGAGGCACAAAAAATCCGCATATGTTTTCCTGTTTGTTAAAGGAGCGAGGGGCCACGGGATGGCCCCTCGCCTTGGAAGTTCGCCAAGACACCTCGGCGGACAGGGAGGATTAATCCAGATAGGTCGAGGCATTGGCCTCAGCGACGGAAGCCTTGAACATGCCGAGCAATTCACCAGCACGGGCATCCATATTCTCGGCGACGTGCGCTTCAAACGCGGGCTGAGCGGCGGCGGACATAGCCGCGCGTTGATCGGCAGTAAGCGCGGTTACTTCGATGGAGTCCATCAACCCTGCAAGTCCGCGATCCGAGGCTTCGATGATGCGGGACAGGCCGCGACTTGCCGTGACACAGTTCTCTGCCGCAGTACGGATCGTCGCGCGCTCGCTGTCGGACAGCCCCTCAAAGAAGGCGCGGTTGATCATCATTGTATAGGGCGAAAACAGGTGGTTGGTCAGCGTCATATAAGCTTGCACTTCGGCGAAGTTCGCGAAGGAAATGATCGGAACGGGATTCATCTGGCCGTCGATAACACCGGTTTGTAGACCGGAATACAC
>NZ_JBGFCE010000073.1:0-671 GCF_041205415.1 Falsihalocynthiibacter sp. BN13B15 | reverse complement strand
AGAAGATATGGCCAAATCTTGTGTTGCGGATGCTTTTTACTGGTGTTGGGCTCCTGATAAATCGGCACCAATCGCATGAGGCGCATCAAACGGCGGACACGATGCCGCCCGCATGCGTGGTTGTTGCGCTTCATATAACGTGCCATCTGGCGCGATCCATACCACGGGGTCTCCAAGAACTGCTCGTCGATGATCGCCATAAACCGCAGGTTCTCGACGCTCTCGCCCTTCGGTTCATAGTACAAATTAGATCGCGTTAACGTCAGCAATGCGCATTGCCGACGCATGCTTAGTTTATGATCCTGGCTCACCATTTTTTGCCTCGCGTCCCGAGCAACTGGTCCGAGGCATCGGCCAAAAAATCCCGCTCCATCCATTGGCCGGCAGGGGTGTTTACACCCCGAGAGGCACAAGCTGACCGATCTTCGAATGCAATTTGTCGACTTCAGCCGCGCTCACCTGTTCCGGGGCAGCACCTCGGCGCGTAAAAGCCGTCGTCATGTTTTCTATCGCTGCACGCTTCCACGTGCCGATCTAGGTCGGGTGAACACCATACTTCTTGGGCAACTCCGCAAGCGTCATCTCCTCGCGGATTGCTTCAAGCGCGACCTTGGCTTTGAACTCTGGCGAATGGTTCTTTCGTTTTTTCATTCTGGATCACTTCTCTCATC
>NZ_JBGFCE010000072.1:0-683 GCF_041205415.1 Falsihalocynthiibacter sp. BN13B15 | reverse complement strand
GAGTTGACAAATTGCGGGATAATTCGCCATGTTAAACCCAATTGAGAATCGAATCGAATACAAGATCGAACTTGAGCAGCGGCGGGCAGAACATGGCACAAATAAACCTAACCGGACCAAGCGCCGGAACCCAGAAATATGATCTACTCACGGCTTTGTCTGTGGCGGGGCTTCATGGCAAGCCAGTTTTTCAAATGTCGATGATGCGGCTGATTGCATTGGTCACGGCGCGCTACAATTGGCGTAGCAATGAGGTTTCAATTGGGCAAAGAGATTTGGCGCGGATGTGGAATGTAAACGAACGCACAGTCAAACGCGAAATGAAGCGGCTCATTGATACCGAAATCCTTGTTTGCTCCCGCGCCGGTGTTCGTGGCAGAGTCGGGGCTTATCGCCTTAATTTTGAGACGGTAAAGCGACTCTCCGATCCGCTCTGGGAATCGGTGGGGCCGGATTTCCAAAAGCGAATGGAGACCCAACCGATTGGTTTGAGAAGCAAAGTGGTCAAAGTGGATTTTGGCGGCGCAAAATCGCAGGCGCCACCCGAAGCGCTACCGCAAAAGGACGAGGGTGAAAAAGGAACATGGCTCGCGGTACAGCATCGATTGAATGGTGAAGATCACACAATCTATTCAAGCTGGTACAAGCACCTTTCTTTTTCGGGTTATCAGGAAGGCGAAGTT
>NZ_JBGFCE010000071.1:0-690 GCF_041205415.1 Falsihalocynthiibacter sp. BN13B15 | reverse complement strand
GGAGAAACACAGGTCTCATTCAGCGATCCAGACGCCAGATCAATGGCAACAACAGCGCGCATGCCCCGTATTGTTGGCTATAATGTCCAAACGGCTGTCGAAGCCGATCACCACCTGATCGTTGCGCACGAAGTCACTATGCTTGGTTTTGATCGCGACGCTTTGTCGATGATGGCTGGGGCAGCGAACGACGTCATGACCACAGACCAGCTCACAGCAATCGCCCCCTCTCGTGCATGCTGCGCATACACTGCCGGGCAGTGGATAAGGGTTATTACAAGGGCGAGGAAATTGTCGCTAGCGAAGAGGCTGGTATCTCAGTTGTCGTTCCCAAACCGATGACATCAAATGCCGCTGCACGCGGTCAGTTTGATAAGGCTGACTTCGCCTATGACAGCGACCTGGATGTCTATGTCTGCCCAGCAGGCGAGAAACTGATCTACAGATTTACCGGCCAACAAGATGGGAAGGCCATCAGGTCATATTGGTCGGGGGCGTGCGCTGGTTGCGTCCCTCTCATTGATTGCTTTGCAATCAACTGCCGGGCAGCGGATCAAGACCAAATGCACAACGAGCAAAGACCGGCGTGTGCGTCGTTGGGAAAAAGAAGATGTTCTTGAGCGGGTGCAAGCACGACTGGATGCAAACCCAGCTCAACTGGCGGTCCGCAGCATGACCGTCGAACATCCC
>NZ_JBGFCE010000070.1:0-705 GCF_041205415.1 Falsihalocynthiibacter sp. BN13B15 | reverse complement strand
GTTCTTGATTCGAGAAGGAGAGGTTTCGGTGTCGACCGAGACCATGCGCGATGCATTGCTGCGATATGCGCGGGAAGTCTCGCCGTCAAAGCGGGGCGCGAAGTGGGAGCAGCTGCGGCTAGAGAAGATCGCAAAAGGATCTTTGGGCAATGTTATCCTGCGTGAAGTTCTCCCTATCGATATTGCGAATTGGCGCGACATGCGATTGCGTGAAGTGGCGGCCGGCACCGTAAATCGGGAAATGAGCCTTCTGTCGGGCGTATTTAGCATTGCGCGCAAGGAGTGGGAAATCAAGGCGCAAGTGATGCTGATGTTGTTCAAGGCGGCGCAGGGCGTAAACGTCGCCGCGATGAAAGAACTGCTCAAGCAGGCAGAGCGCAGCGAGCTAGAAAGTCTGGCGGGCAAAGCGCGCGGCGACGGCAAAGCCAAGGAAAAACCGCTGGGCAAAAAGGGGCAACAAAGCAAAGACGCGCGCGAGATCACCACCACCGCCGAGGGCGGGGTTGCGGCGCATTTGCCGAGTTATTCAGAATTCAAACATTAGGGGGCCGAGGTGGCGCTAGATTTTCCCTTTGCTTGCCTTGATTGGGAGGAAAAACTCAAAGCGGGGGAAACGCCGATTTGTGATCTGCCGATCGATAGTAAGAAGGCTGACCAGGCAGAGGCGATTTACAATTCCCTGCGGCTTCCGGATGTGATCGGCCA
>NZ_JBGFCE010000069.1:0-719 GCF_041205415.1 Falsihalocynthiibacter sp. BN13B15 | reverse complement strand
ATCTGGACGGGTATCAGGACCAAGAACAGTTCTGGATTGGCAAAGAGGTGCTGGATTCCTACAATCAGGTCGCCAAAATACGGCAGCGGCGGATAAAATCCCACGCCCTCAAAACTGATCGACGCCTTGCCGATCATCAACGCCACGACCGTCCCGACGATCAGTGCCAGCAAACCCGCCGGAATGTTGAATGGCAGCCTAAAACGCCCGACCAACCCCCAAAGGATAATGATCATCGATGCAAATCCTACGATCGGATCCTCAAACACGGTGGCCAGCGGTACGGTGCCAATGAACACCAGCGCGATGCCGCAAAGTGTTCCGAGCATCCCCGCACGCGGCGTTACTTTCTTGAGCATAGGGCCAACGAGAGCGCCCATTGCGGCAACAATCCCGCCGATAAAACCTGCGCCAATACCGACTTGCCACGCAAGCATTGCGTCTTGGGTGGACCAGTAAATCGGTCCAATGACCCCAAACAGGTAGACGAACATCACGGGCGTTGAAATACCGTAGGGCATCGCGGTCACGTCACGGCCTTCTTTCTCGGCGGTGCGTTTTGCCAGCCACGAATAGACGGCGATGCCCGCCATAATCGCCACAGCGGCACCCGGTAAAATACGCCCGAAAACGATCTCGGTGGGCATGTTAAAGACGAACTGGCAGACCCCTGCCAGCACGATCAAATTGATCAAGTTATCGGTGAAAAGCGCCCAGAA
>NZ_JBGFCE010000068.1:0-725 GCF_041205415.1 Falsihalocynthiibacter sp. BN13B15 | reverse complement strand
CAAATGATCGACTAGATCGAGGTTAGGAAAACCAGGCCTTCCCAGAGAGCTTCGCGCTTGCGGCATTGATATGGACCTGACCTTCGCATCGCCATACCGGCCCGCGGCTTGTGAAACGTCGCAATCTGAGGCCTGACACATGACCGTATCCGATCACATGTTCCAACCGTTGAAAGTATCTCTTGCATCAAACGGGGCATCCACACATGGGAGGGCGACCCAATGCGGTTTCGCCAGACGTTTGGCACGGCAAACGTGACGTCATTGGTTGAGCGCGTCAGTCGCTTCACTGTGCTGCAAATGAACCCAGACCGAACAACTGCCCGCGTTATGGGGTATCTGGCGAAAGTCATGCGTACTCTGCCCTTAACGGCGCGCAAGTCTGTGACTTTTGATCAGGGTTCCGAGCTCATGGATTGGCCGCACTTGCAGGCTGAGGTCGGAACCCAAACGTGGTTCTGTGATCCGCAAGCGCCCTGGCAGAAAGTCTCGGTAGAGAATCTCAACAAACGCGCTCGGCGATACCTACCACGGGACACACCCATTGCAGCGATCTCAGATCGAGATATGAAGTCCATTTGCGACCGCCTAAATGGTACTCCCCGAAAGTGCCTCGGATGGCGAACGCCAACCGAAGCCTTCGCCGAACAACTCAGAAAGCTGAGATAGAGAAATGTCGCAACTTAACTTGAGTTCACAGTCGTTCGGCGTGGCGCCCATCACAG
>NZ_JBGFCE010000067.1:0-741 GCF_041205415.1 Falsihalocynthiibacter sp. BN13B15 | reverse complement strand
GGCTTTTTTGACCCAAATAGTAAAACACGGGTGTCTTGATTCGACGGCGCTCGGATTAAAGGAACGACGTCGCTCAATTTCCGGCTTGCGATGAATGAAGCGAACCCGGAGAAAATACATCGTTCGCCGCCGTCATTTTGGAGCTTTTAATGAAATTTCGCTTTCCAATTGTCATCATCGATGAAGATTTCAGATCAGACAATTCTTCGGGCTTGGGTATCCGTGCCATTGCAGAAGCCATCGAGAAAGAAGGCTTCGAAGTGCTGGGTACGACCAGCTATGGCGATCTATCGAAATTTGCTCAACAACAATCCCGCGCCAGTGCCTTTGTGCTGTCCATAGACGATGAGGAATTCACAACCGGTCCCGATCTGGACCCTGCCGTCTTGAACCTGCGGACCTTCATTGAAGAGGTGCGTTGGAAGAACAAAGATGTGCCGATTTATATCTACGGCGAAACCAAGACCAGCCGCCACCTGCCCAATGATATTTTGCGCGAATTGCACGGGTTCATTCACACGTTCGAAGACACGCCAGAATTTGTCGCCCGTCATATCATTCACGATGCCAAGACCTATTTGGAAAGCATTCAACCGCCGTTCTTCAAGGCGCTTCTCGACTATGCAGAAGACGGATCGTACTCGTGGCACTGTCCGGGGCATTCCGGCGGTGTGGCATTTCTGAAAAGCCCGATTGGACAGATGTACCACCAGTTTTACGGCGAAAACATGCTGCGCGCCG
>NZ_JBGFCE010000066.1:0-773 GCF_041205415.1 Falsihalocynthiibacter sp. BN13B15 | reverse complement strand
TCTGCGACAAAGCGGAATAAGCCGCCATTTTTTTGATCGTTACCAATGTAGACAGTGCGTGAATCGGGCATAACATAGGAGAGCTCATGTGAGAGGCGACCAAGCGCGTAATGTTTGGAAGCCTCGGTATTGGCAGCAAACTGGTTCTTACCAAGGCCCTTGCCAGATTTGATCGAAACTTCCACGGGGTAGCCAACTCGGTACACTGACGTTTGTGCCAAGGCCGCATCGCGCGACTCTGTAATGGCATCAGCATGTGCAAACGAACCAAGACAAACCACCACGCCCGGGACGACAATGAGGGATTTGAGAAAACGGGACATTATGAGCTCCAAAATGAAATCGGAAATGAAAGTCGGGTACAAAAAGGAGCGAAACTCACAAGGTGTATGTTTTTAACGAAACTGAATTTTAAAAATAACGTAGCGACGCACTCGCTATTTTATTTGTAGCGTGTCCCTTGGAACTTCGTAAAGATTTTTTCCACGATGCTCACCGCGAGTTCAATAGAAGGTGTAGAAGTGCTTCCTGTCGTGCTTTTGTGCGGTCCAAAGTGCTCGTTTACGCCACTTTCCATTCGAAACGACCGGGCTTTTTCAAGAGGAAATTGGTTGACTCGGCAAGTTCTGGATAGGGAAAGCCCCGATCGTTTGGAATCGGAGGCGCGGTGTTCGCTGAATAAATAGTCAACTAACCCATTTAGCTATAGGCGTTTGTGGCAAGGTCGGCGAAAAACAAGACACCGGAAACCTCTGGTTCAACCAGAGGTTTCA
>NZ_JBGFCE010000065.1:0-860 GCF_041205415.1 Falsihalocynthiibacter sp. BN13B15 | reverse complement strand
TGTCGGCGCCAAACGTGATCTCACCCGCTCCGCGCGGCCCTCCACTGCCGACTGGCGATGCTTGCATGGCTGAGAGGGATCCCACATCTCCGACTTCTGCGTATCTGTATAAAACGTTCGTCGCCGATACTTCCGGATTTACACTCCACCTTTCCAAAAAGAGTAAAGTATTGCGTCGACCGATTGAAATCACCTGTCATTGAAGTCGTTGGTACAAATATTAGCGAATAGCCGCTTTTAGCAAAATTATTCTGCTGCAAATATCCTCGTCACCATTGCAGAAAACCGTGGCGAGCGACAACGAGCTCATACCGTTACTGCAAGTATCCACGTCGAAGAACAGAACAAAACTGGGAGAAAACGGCATACCCTATGTGTAAACAGTATTTAGGGATTTGATGAAAAACAATGTGGGTCATTGTTCCAATTGGTCGGGATGGAAGGATTCGAAACTTCGACATACAGCACCAATAACCACCTAAATCTTTAGAAAAAAAGAGAATTATTACAAATGGGCCCAATTTCCTCGATTATAAATCAATAGGGTACACGTGAAATGTAAACGGGATTTAGCTTAACGTAACGAGCCCCATATGTTCTAGAAAGCGGAATGCGATGCATTCTGTCTCTTTCCCTGCAGTCGGAGAACAAAAATCGGGCCCAACTTTTTATCGCATTTGTGTAAACTAGGGCTGTAGACCATCACTACAGAATCCAAGAATACCGCAGTGCGAGACTGGTTCCCAACGCCCTCGCAAACGAAAGGGGCGAGCCTCTTAAGCCCGCCCCTTTATGCATTCAATTGCGCCTCTTTAAACGAAATCAAAGTCGCTTGCGGTGAGATCTGCGCGGTCGAGGCC
>NZ_JBGFCE010000064.1:0-959 GCF_041205415.1 Falsihalocynthiibacter sp. BN13B15 | reverse complement strand
AATCCGATACCAAGATTGATCGACGCAAACCGTGGTAAATGGATGTACAGAGGGATGCCAGCCGCGGCCAGCATCAATGCGTAAAGGCTGACGCGCGGGTAAACCATCATTCACCTTTTAACTTGCGGGTAAAGGCCTTGGACCGGGTGTTTTGGCCAACAAAAATGGCCATAAATTGTTGCTTGAGCTGAGGGTGCGTAAGGGTGCACACACGCATGCCATTGCGCCAGAACCCGATCTGGTCCTGCCCACGCGACACTGCCAGATACTGATCCCCTTTGCTGACATCATCAAAGCACTGGCCAAGCTGCTCGCGCAGCGGCAACGGGTGCCCCAAACGGTCCAGCTCTTTAAGGGTTGATTCAACCAGATCTTTCTTGGTCAGATTGCGAAGATAATTCAGCTCGATTGCGAAATCTTGGCTCCAATCCAGCGGCGCACCGTCTGTTGTGTAAAGACGGGCTTGATAGAGCGGGAATCCCATGAACCGAAGAGTCGCCTCACCGCGAACTTGCAGCGTTGAAAGAACGGTTTTCACTGTCGACGCCTGCAAAAATGTCGGAACCGCCAAAACAACAAGGATCACAAGAGCCCTAAGCATGCGCCAGCTCCACTTGCACCACATTTGTATGGCTAACGGCAAACGAGGCCGCGCAAATTTCCATGCAATACTGCCAGTTTCGAAAGAAAGAGTCACCATACCCCAGTTCGGTGATTTTGCAATTCTGCGAAACCAGGCTTTCTGACCAAATTCTACAGGTCTTGGCATAGTCCTGGCCAAAGGCGAAACTGTCTCGGACCTCAAGGCCAACGTTTTTGGCCTGTTGGGAAATCACCCTGTCGGATAGCAAAATGCCCCCGGGAAATGCATACTGGCGGATATATTCGGACGAGGTTTTGTAGGTCTCAAAAAAACTGTCTTTGACGGTGATCGCCTGTAATACGACACGCCCGCCTTC
>NZ_JBGFCE010000063.1:0-972 GCF_041205415.1 Falsihalocynthiibacter sp. BN13B15 | reverse complement strand
GGCGCTGACTATAAAGCCCAAGCTGATCCCCAACATAAGTCTGTGCATCATCGGGTATGTTGGCCAAATCTCTCGTGAAGTGTCCATGATTTCGAAAATAGAGAAGTTGCCCGCCGATCCAAATCCGGGATCCTTGGTGGTACGTCTCTAAAAATTCAAAATCCGAAAACGATAAACTCCAGATTTCCAGAAGTGCGCGGACTGACATCCAACTCTCTCCCCAAAAGGGAGCAGTCTTCGGCGACTCCTTTCAACCGTCAATCACAATTTTTGTTCAGTCATTGTTCCAAATTATGCCCAAATATGCAGCTCCGGGCAAATTAGGCCTTTACCGCCGTGAATGGATGGCGTGTCAAAAACGGAACCCCCCCCGCATACGAGATATTTACAGTCTCTATGAGAAGCAGCCCGTCATTGCCGCAAGCGGGCTTCCCGTTGTCGCCAGCCACACCTTCGATCCCCAGTTCTTGTTGTTGATGCCCCTTCGAAAGCCTCACCCTCCCAAATTGATCCGGCGCTGGTGAACTGGCTTTTCCAAAACTCCAAAACGGTCCCGCGTGTTTCGAGTGTTTGCACAGGTGCGTTCGCGCTTGCCGAAGCGACCCTGCTCGACGGGCGTGATAGCCTGTGTTGATCTTGCCCTTGCGTTGTTCTCAAGCGACCTGGCGGTCAGCCACAGACAAGCCAGACGCTCGAAGTGCAATTCCAAGATGATACGCCCACTCATGAGGTCGTGCTCAAACTGGACCTGTCCCGGTTTGAGGCCGTTCCTTTGATAGCATTTTTTGCAACAAAGGAGATTGACTGTGGGACCGAAACGGACGGACGAATTCCGGCAAGATGCGGTGCGTATCGCGCTGACCAGTGGGCTCACGCGCAAACAAGTGGCCGTTGATCTGAGCGTTGGGATGTCGAAGAACACATCACCAGCTTTCCTGCCAAGCGATTGTTCAGCGTTGTTGGCGTCTGCCC
>NZ_JBGFCE010000062.1:0-1034 GCF_041205415.1 Falsihalocynthiibacter sp. BN13B15 | reverse complement strand
CGAACACCCGATCCGCGGCTATTTAAATGTCGGCTCTTGCCGTTGACGCGATCTCACCTCGCACAAGCAGCGAATTCACACTTTCCGCCCTTTGTGTCGATCGACATGAACGGCCCTAAGCAGCCATTCACCGTGATCCCCGATGCCGCATTGCAGCTTCCCAAGAGCAGCCGTTCGTCACGAACACAGCATTGGAAGTCGCTGGAGGTCTAGCGAGATCAGTATGGATTTCGTGCAGAACGGTCAGATGACAATGACTGTTGAGAACGTTCAACCAGTAGCTCTATCGCGTCTGCAAGGTGTTCCTCTTGGATGTTGTAGTCACCCCGCGCAACGCGGATCCGGTGCGCCTCAATCATGACGTCTGCGTGGCGACAGCCCTCAGGAGGTTCAAAGCGATATGACGCCAGTTCGATAAGAAGGCCCAGCGGATCTTCAAAATAGATCGAGTCCATAAAGCCGCGGTCCTTGGGGCCGGAATGTTTAATACCGCGCGCTTCAAGGCGCTTTTCAACCTGATGGAAAGTAGCTTTACTGACGTTGAATGCCAAGTGATGCACGGCACCCTGCTCGGTCGACGTGCGGGTTGCGTCAGGCTTACGGTCTTCGTTCGTGAAGATCGTGATCAGCCGCCCGTCGCCAGGATCAAAATAGATGTGGCCCTCCTTCGGATTATCAAGATTGGGCTGGTCAAAGATGAATGGCATGCCCAAAAGCCCCTCCCAAAAATCGATCGACGTTTGCCGGTCTGCGCCCATGATCGTAATATGGTGAACACCTTGAGTTTGGATCTTCTTCATCGTTTTGCCTTCTGTCATATTCTTGATCCTCGGCTTTCCTCTCGTTAGCTGGCGTCAGATCAGTCTACGAGCTTCGATTTATGGTCTGACCTTGGCAGGCTTATCGTCGCCCTGCTGATCTGCTCTTAGGCGTGATTAGCCGCTAACCATCTGTGCACTTGGGGTCGACTGAGAAATCGCCGTTTCCTCATCCGTCATCTCTTCCTCGATGCCTTCAAACAACGGAGTCGAAAG
>NZ_JBGFCE010000061.1:0-1037 GCF_041205415.1 Falsihalocynthiibacter sp. BN13B15 | reverse complement strand
GGGCCGTTCGCGACATCTTCGCTAGAAGTTGGCTCGAGACTTTCCCGCAACCGCAGCATTCGTCATTAAGGGCCGAATTCGGTCGTTAACAGAGCGTTGAACCAAGGTCTGCACTGCGAGAGTACACTCTTCGGAACTTAAAAAGCGTATCCACTAGCAGCTCTTGCTTTGTGTTTTGCCAAAGCTGCTTCAAATGTCGTGTAGTTATTTATTTCAGATTCCCATTTTCTTTTGAAATCGAAGTAAGCGGGACATTTTTTTTCGTTCTTTTCACAAGCAAGCATCAATTTTTCACCCTTGGCGAATTCGCGACTGAGTCGACCGGCAACATCGTTAGGGTCATGCAAGGCGCACCCTGAAATAATGGTAAGAAGTGTGAAAATAACCAGTTTTGACATTGTTGCCTCAAATATGTGGAGCGGACTTTGGATGAATACTGCGCACTATGTTCGCCTTCTGCAATGGATTTCTAATTGAAATTTAGAACTGTTACAGTGAGTTGTGGCAACGCATCGGATTATGTTCAGGTACTTTTCGACCATCGCGCCACAAAACACATATTGTAGGCGAAGCTCACAGCCGACTTTCGCTGCGCAATGCATCAAGGTCTGTTTAGGGCCGGAAGCAGACTCGGTCACTAAGGCGGATTGCGGACTTTCGCCGCATGCGCGAGACAATCATACCGCCACATTGGAAGCCGACATTCAAGTGCGCCTGAAACTGGGCTATTCTTTAAACCGACACAGACCACAAAAAAGCTCTACTTTGTCTGGTCTACGGCTCCAGACTTTGCAGGTACCATGTTTCCTTAACTGCCCGGCCAAAATTATGGTTCAGGCAAATTACTAAAGGCCACCGATAAAGTCGTCCATTTTTGATACCGAGACACCGTTGTGGCGGAGGATATTGAACGCAGTAGTGTGGTGAAAATAGATATTCGGAAGTGTAAACCCAAGGAAATAATTAACTCCGGTCAACGTGGCAGTTTCATTGCCCATTGGGAAAGTGATTTCCCGGTCATGACCGCTATCCACAGA
>NZ_JBGFCE010000060.1:0-1048 GCF_041205415.1 Falsihalocynthiibacter sp. BN13B15 | reverse complement strand
GATACAATCGGCGACACACCGACTGTGCGCATCAACAATATTGCACCAGACCATGTTCAGGTTTACGTAAAATTTGAGGCGTTCAACCCGGGCGGATCCGTCAAGGACCGATTGGCGGTCAATATCATTGAGGCCGCCGAGCGCGATGGACGCCTGAAACCCGGGCAGACCATCGTAGAGGCAACGTCCGGCAACACCGGCATTGGTCTGGCAATGGTGTGCGCGGCCAAGGGCTATCCGCTTGTCGTGACTATGGCAGACAGTTTTTCTGTCGAAAGGCGGCGTTTGATGCGCTTTTTTGGAGCAAAGGTCGTTCTCACGCCTCGCGCCCTGAAAGGCTTTGGAATGTACACTAAAGCGAAAGAACTGGCCGAGGAAAATGGCTGGTTTCTGGCCAGCCAGTTTGAGACACCAGACAATGCCGACATTCACGAAAGCACGACCGCCCGCGAAATACTCGCCGATTTTGAAGGTGAGCGGCTCGATTATTGGGTGACGGGTTATGGCACAGGCGGAACGGTGTCCGGCGTCGGGCGCGTGCTACGGAAAAGCAGGCCAGATACCAAGATCGTCCTAACTGAACCGGTCAATTCGGCGATTTTGGCATCCGGTTATATCAACACCAGAAACGATGCCCATCAGCCGACAGAAAGTCATCCAGCGTTCGAACCGCATCCGATCCAAGGTTGGACGCCCGACTTTATCCCATATGTACTGCAAGAGGCGGTGGACGGATCTTACTACGATGAGCTTCTACCTGTGGCGGGATCCGACGGCATCTCATGGTCGCGGCGTCTGGCAGCTGAAGAAGGTATTTTCACCGGTATATCCGGCGGCTCTACCTTTGCGATCGCGATGAAAATCGCAGAGACCGCGCCGAAGGGTTCAGTGCTACTTGTTATGTTGCCCGATACCGGCGAGCGCTACCTTTCGACTCCGTTGTTTGAAGGCATCGAGGAAGAGATGACGGATGAGGAAACGGCGATTTCTCAGTCGACCCCAAGTGCACAGATGGTTAGCGGCTAATCACGCCTAAGAGCAGATCAGC
>NZ_JBGFCE010000059.1:0-1064 GCF_041205415.1 Falsihalocynthiibacter sp. BN13B15 | reverse complement strand
ATTGCCACGATGCCCGCTTCCAAAGAACCGATAATCAGTATGCCAATAAACGTGCCGTACATGCTTCCGCGCCCACCGAAAACAGAGGTTCCTCCGATAAAGACGGCAGCTAGGGCAGGAAGCAAGAAACCCTCGCCCGTGGTTGGCCAAAAGTATGTAACCTCGGATAGTAGGAAAATGGCCGAGAGTGCGGACATCGCGCCTAACAATACATAGCTAGTCATTCGGACGCGATCCGAATGAATGCCCATCATTTTTGCGGAATCCTTATTGTCGCCAACAAATAGAACGTGGCTTCCAAATATGTGCCTTCGATAAACTGTGATCATCAGGATTGAGATGAGACAAAACCATACAAATTGCATGGGAATTTCGCCGCCAATGCGTCCTACCAAAATGGGGTGGAATGCTGATTCCCGCAGCTCTACCAAGGGAATGCCTTTGCCTTCAGCCAGGACATTTACCAAGCCGCGCAACAAAAACATTGTACCAATCGTCGCGACAATGGAGGGCACACCAATTCTGGTGATAATAAATCCGTTTAGGGCACCACACACCATTCCCGAACCGATGCTCGCTAGAATGCTGATCATTGCGCTGTCGGTTAGAGTAAAAACAGTAGCAAATACCCAAGCGGATACGCCCATAATGGACGGAAAAGAAAGGTCGATTTCCCCTAATGTGACGATGAATGTGACTCCTAGCGCGAGAAATCCCATGTAAGGTAAGGTCGACATGAAAGAGCGGTAAATGTCGAACTTCAGGTATACTTCTGGCGCGCCAATTACGTACATGCCCAGCAACAAAAAGAATATCACAGTGATCGCAACATCGATCATGTTTCGGGACATTAGTTCCTGAAGTCGGGATGGCTTTGTGGCTTGCGGACGGGTTGATGAGATCGGAAATGTCATATTTTTACTACGCGCTTTCAACTGAAGAAATTTGGCCGGTTTGGTGTAGATCCACCATCAATTCCACTAATTGCTCTCGCGAAATTTGGTCTTTTGAGAACTCAGCAGCGACTTGGCCTCGATCAAGCACTATGAAACGATCCGCAACAG
>NZ_JBGFCE010000058.1:0-1075 GCF_041205415.1 Falsihalocynthiibacter sp. BN13B15 | reverse complement strand
CGAAGTTTGGCGGCATGCCCTCTCAGTGATGCAAGCATCACCTGCCGGGTAATAGATGCGTCTTTGATCACAGAGATGAAGGATATGGCGGAGCAAAACCGCCGCCTCAAAAGGATGTATGCTGAGATGAGCATGCAGAATGACTTGCTGAAGGAAGCTCTTGGAAAAAAGCGCTGAGGCCGTCTCTGAGGCGAGAACCTCTCAGTGAGTGTGCCACTCACCTGCCGGTCAGTGGATGGCCATGAATGCGGTTGCACGAGACGGGGCCAGTATTTCGCTGGCCTGCCGTGCATTTGAGATCAGCGAGACCTGTTATCGTTACAGCCCAATCCTGAGCGACGAGAACGAAGAGATCTCCGACTGGTTGGAACGCCTGACCGAGAACAAACGCACCTGGGGATTTGGCCTATGCTTTTTGTATCTGCGCAACGTTCAAGGATACGGATGGAACCATAAGCGCGTGTACCGAATTTACTGCGAACTGGAGCTGAACCTGCGCATTAAGCCTAAGAAACGACTGAAGCGGGACCAGCCTGAGCCGTTGGCGGTGCCTGACAGGCCGAATGAGACATGGTCGATGGATTTCATGGCAGATCAGCTGGCTGATGGCAGGTCAATCCGGACATTGAACGTCTTGGATGACTTTAATCGTGAGGGTCTTTGCATTGAGGTGGATTTTTCGTTGCCTGCCGAGCGTGTTGTACGCAGCCTAAATCAGATCATTGAATGGCGAGGGAAACCGAAAGCGATCCGCGTCGACAACGGCCCGGAATATGTCAGTGGAAAGCTGATGGAATGGGCCGAGAAGCAAGGTGTTCGGCTTGAATACATTCAACCTGGCAAGCCGCAGCAGAACGCCTACATCGAGCGTTACAACCGCACTGTGCGTAGCGAATGGCTCAGCCAATACATCTTTGAAACCATCGAAGAGGCACAGGATCAGGCCACGGAATGGCTCTGGACATACAACAACGAGCGACCCAACATGGGCATCGGCGGCATCACACCCGCCATGAAACTGAAAATGGCCGCGTAAATTCTACGGCTGGACCCCATTAAAAATGGGGGGATTACC
>NZ_JBGFCE010000057.1:0-1130 GCF_041205415.1 Falsihalocynthiibacter sp. BN13B15 | reverse complement strand
GTCTTGTTGGCGATAGCCACGGTGACGACCCGAGTCGGCTTGCGCTCCAGGAGCGATCGAACCCAAGCGCCCGTTCGGGTGTCGGTGGTTGGCGCCCGTCGTGTGACGGAGGTGGCACCAACAACCAGCAGTCGGCGCAGAGAGCCATTCCCCATCTTCGAAATTCGCCCGAGCCGATCCTTGCCGCCCGACGAGTTCTGTCGGGGCAGTGTGGGCCGAAACGCGATCCGTCCGAGTGACGGACCGCACGCCGAGGTAGGCCGCAAACTGTCGGCCGGATTTGAAGACAGCCGGATCGGGTACACTGGCAGCCAGCGCGGTTGCCGTGATAAGGCCAACACCCGGGATCGTCATCAACCGCTGGCTCGCGGCGTTCTGCCGATGCCACTCCAGAAGTTCGCGCTCAATCTTCCGGACTTCTTGTTCCAAGCTGTCGAGTTGTACCGCCAAAGCCAGAAGGGCGGACCGGGCTGTCTCCGGCAATCTGGGGTTGTCATCAGCACGAAGGACACTGACAAGTTCAGCAACTTTTCGAGCCCCCTGCGCGGCGATGGCCCCAAACTCGGCGAAGTGGGCGCGGATCGCATTCAGGATCATCGTGCGCTGTCGCATCAGCAGGTCACGAGACCGGTGCAGCACAAGAACACCCTGCTGCTCCTCGGTCTTCACTGGCACGAAGCGCATGTTCGGTCGCGTGACAGCCTCGCAGATGGCTTCCGCATCCGCTGCATCGTTCTTTTGCCGTTTGACGTACGGCTTTACATAAGCGGGAGGAATCATCCGCACGTCGTGACCAAGCGCCGCGATTTCCCGCGCCCAGTAATGCGATGTGGCACAGGCCTCCATGCCAATCAGGCAGGGTTCCAGTTTCGATAGGAAATTCAGAACAGCGCCACGGCGCAACTTCTTTTGCAAAACCACGACGCCATTCGTGTCAATGCCGTGAAGTTGAAAAACAGACTTGGTGAACCTCTCAGCGATTGCTATGCAATCACCTGCCGGTCAACGGATAAATTCCGAGTGTTGTAATATCCATTGTGGATGGCTCCTTCTCTCTGTTGGGTCGTAACAGCACCAGCATGACACATTGCGATGCCGTTCGGGTGGAGCCGTCCACACCATCAGACAAA
>NZ_JBGFCE010000056.1:0-1148 GCF_041205415.1 Falsihalocynthiibacter sp. BN13B15 | reverse complement strand
GACCGATTATTCCCACTTACCGTGTGAGCGATAACTCTGGAGCATAGCCTTCGCAAAAACGATCTACGACCAAGTGCAGCAATCTGTATTCTAAGACAGGTTTCGCATTACATGGTCCGAAAGCTATCTGGCATTAAGTGAATTAGCGCCTCTTCTTTCACAATTTCTCCGAGCCGCCGTAATATTTCGCTCGACTGCGTACTAGATTGCCAATGTAGGGAAATCTGAATTCGTTCATTGGAAACCAGTTCTATAAGCTCACCACTTTCCAAATAGGGCAATCCAGCGATCCCCGGCACCAGACCCCAACCGGTACCATTCAGGCAACATGCGACATATCCTTCATATGAAGGCACCATATGGGTTAACGTTTTTACAGATCTGCCAAAACACTGCTTCATCCACTGATCCTGTATTGTATCCTTTCGATTAAACGCTAGACATGCGGTGTTTTCAATCGTGTCGAGCGTTACCCCTTTTTTAAAATTTGCATCATAAAATTCAGCCGAAGCCACAGCTATATATTCCATTGCACCAAGCGATATCCGACGACATCCTTGCACAGGCTTTTCGACGTCTGTGATAACCGCGAGTGCGTCGCCAGATTTCAGGCTCTTTTCCGTGTGCTCCTGATCGTCCGGGGTGATCTCAATTTGCACGTTAAGGTCGTTTACAGCGCGTTTCATCACATATGGAAACCATGTTGCGAGACTGTCATTGTTTACCGCAATTCGGACCGTTGCCGCATTTACACCAGATCGGTCTATCAGATTGCTCATTCGATCAGCTAGTTCGTGTTGTAACAGAGTTACCTGTTCAAAATGCTGGCACAATTGCAACCCGATTTCAGTTGGAACACACGGGCGACCGCGGACAATCAGAACTGTGCCGACCCTATCCTCAAGCTGTTTGATTCTCTGGCTGACCGCAGATTGCGTCACTTCGAGCGCTTTTGCAGCTGCATCAAAGCCGCCTTCTCGTACAACCGCATCTAAAGCGAGCAATGAATCATAATCATATTGCATGTCAGAACAACTTTTTTCATTAGAGTTCCTAATACAATGTTAGTATGTCGTTAAGAAAATCAATCTAAATGTTGATTTCTGCCCTGATTCTCCAAGCTATTTATTAGCAACTCTGATTGTTTT
>NZ_JBGFCE010000055.1:0-1181 GCF_041205415.1 Falsihalocynthiibacter sp. BN13B15 | reverse complement strand
AGCACATGGAAGGGCGACATAGGCGAAAGTCAGTGTTGACAGAGCTTCTGGGCTATTGCTTTGACCAGGGGTAAAGCCGCTTTGTTCCAGAAGCGGCAATACGGTGAAAGCCGCCAGTGCGAGCCCAAGTTTTCCGGCAAATGACCAAATGCCAAACGCCGCCGATGCATTCAGCCCGGCCTTTGTCAAAGCAACGGAAAACATAGTGGGCAGGACGACCATGTCAGCCCCCAAGGCGGCACCAGACGCAACGCAAATGATCGCAAATCCAACCGCATTCCCTGGCGCCAGAAAACCCGCGCCAACGAAGCCAGCAATTGCAAGCGGCATCGCGATCGTCAAGATCGTCTTACTGCCGAAGCTTTGGCTAAGTCCTGCCCAAAGCGGGACGCTTAATCCGGCGCACAGAAAAAACAGAACCAAGAAACCACCGGCTTTTCCGCTAAGTTGCAGACGATCTTCGACAAAAAACAGGAACAAGGTCGAGGTCAACGCCACAGGCATGCTATTGGCCAATGCCAGCGCCAAAAGCTTCAAAGCCCCGGCTTTGGCTAGGCCAGACACAGAAATGCCCTCCCCTAAGATTGGGGTGCGGCGCCAGATCGGAAAAGTTACAATCGCGGCGAAAACAGCGATGGCACCCAGCAAGAAACCAAAGGCTGGGTATCCTAAACCCTTAGCTCCCAATCCGACAAAAATAGCTGGGGCGATCGCTGCAATCACAACGCCGCCCAGCATCCCGCCTTCGCGAAAGGCGGCAAGCGTCAACAATTCGCGCGGGTCAGGACGTTTGGCCAGTGTCGCACTTCGGCCATACAACAAGATAATCCCAAGGCTATAGGATGAGAAGAGCAGGATCAGGATGGCCACTAATTCTGTCGTCGCCATGGGGCCCGGGGTGATCGAGAAAAGCAGCGGAAAGCCAATTGCAAGCCCGCCTGCCGCAAGCATGGCAAACATCGTTTGCGCGTTTGGCCAGCGATCAATGGCCCAGCCAATCAACGGATCCTGAACCAGATCAATCAGGCGGATCAACAGCAAGACTGTCCCGATCACACCCAATCCGATACCAAGATTGATCGACGCAAACCGTGGTAAATGGATGTACAGAGGGATGCCAGCCGCGGCCAGCATCAATGCGTAAAGGCTGACGCGCGGGTAAACCATCATTCACCTTTTAA
>NZ_JBGFCE010000054.1:0-1222 GCF_041205415.1 Falsihalocynthiibacter sp. BN13B15 | reverse complement strand
GTGAACTTGACCGCGTTGTAATCACCGCAATGGGCGGATCCCTTCACGGGGCCTACCCTGCGTATTTGCGATTGGTGAATGGCCTCTCAAGTCCGGTAACAATAGTGGATTCATCTGAATTAAGCCAACAATTCGCAGCGACAATCACCAACACAACACTTCTGATCGTCGTATCCCAATCAGGTAAAAGTGGCGAAATTGTTGACCTCACAATAGCCTTGGGAAGCACACCAGGCAAAGTTATCTCTGTCACCAATATGGCCGACAACCCTTTGGCAAACTGGGCCGAAATTTCACTTTGTTCCCAAGCTGGGGACGAGGCCACAGTGTCTACCAAGTCCTATACTGGTGGCTTGGCATCCCTGCATTTACTTGCCGAATACCTCTGTGATGGAAGTACTGCCACGGCGACCCAAAACTTGCACAAAGCCGCTGTAGCTTGCCAGTTGTTTTTGGATAGTTGGACGCCCAAAATTGAAAGCGCAGCCAAGTTCCTTGGTGCGGATAAGCCATTGGTTTTTGTCGGACGGGGCAACAGCTTTGCGTCAGCAAATATTGCTGCACTACTTACTCAGGAGGCGGCAAAAATGCATTGCACCGCTCTCTCAGGTGGGCAATTCCGCCATGGCCCTATTGAACTGGTGCGCGAAGGTTTTGCGATGATTATCTTTTTGGGGGACGCCTCAACCCGCGACATAGATGAAGCTCTTATCGAAAAAGTAACGTCTCATGGCGGGCGGGTTCTGGCGATCTGCCCAGAAAGTAATCCCGTACAAGAGGGTCACGATCGCCTGCTTCTAACCTACCCCGATGTCCCAGCCTCGCTCAATCCAATCATGGAGGCATTGCCGATCCAGTTACTACAAATTCCACTGTCAATTGCACGCGGGTTTGCCCCTGGTGCATTCTTAAATGCCACCAAAATCACCGCTGTTGTTTAAAGGATCAAAAATGTCTCTCGAATTCGATTACGTCATTGTTGGTGCCGGTTCTGCAGGTTGTGTTCTGGCCAACCGATTGTCTTCTGATCCGGCCACTACCGTTTGCTTGATCGAAGCAGGTGGTAAAACCAATTCAATTTTCATTCGAATGCCCGCAGCACTTACGTTTCCCATTGAGAGCAAGACTTATAATTGGATGTATTCAAGTGGTCCAGAACCACATCTCAACGGTCGCAGAGTCGGGCAAGCGCGCGGGAAAGGTCTGGGTGGGAGCTCGGCGA
>NZ_JBGFCE010000053.1:0-1257 GCF_041205415.1 Falsihalocynthiibacter sp. BN13B15 | reverse complement strand
TGAAGTGGTCCTGCTTTTTAGGACAGGTTTACGGCTTTGCTAAGATGCACCTGGTTTATGTTCATGCCGCGTTTCGTGTTTCTAGTTGTCCGAAGTATGCGATGTCCGGCGTACGCTTATCAAGGGCGGTGTGAGGTCGCTCTGAGTTGTAGAACGCGATCCAGTTATCGATTATCCGTTCTGCTTGGAACCCGTCGGTGATCTCATGCAGATAAATGGCTTCTTGTTTCAGGGATCGCCACAGCCGTTCGATGAAGATGTTATCCAGATATCGGCCTCGCCCATCCATTGAGATTTTGATTTTGGCTTCAGTCAAAGTTGTGATCCAGCCCGCGCCTGTATATTGGCTGCCCTGATCGGTGTTCATGATCTCTGGCTTGCCGTATTTGAAGATAGCCTCCTCCAGCGCCTCAACACAGAAGCTGGCATCCAGCGTATTTGAGAGCCGCCAGGACAGCACTTTTCGGGTTGCCCAGTCCATGATCGCCACCAGATACAGAAAGCCGTTTTTGACTGGGATGTAGGTGATGTCGCTACACCAAACCTGATTGGACCGCGTGATAGCCAGTTTTCTCAACAGGTATGGATAAATGCGGTGCTGTGGATGCTTCTTACTCGTGTTTGGGCCCTTGTAGATGGCCTGCAAACCCATAATCCGCATCAGGCGACGTACACGATGTCGCCCTGCCAGGAACCCCGATTGGGGAAGATAGGCGGCAATTTGGCGACTGCCAAAGAAAGGATACTTCGTAAATATCCGGTCAATCTCATGCATCAAATCAAGCGTCGCGGGGTCAAGACCAACCGGCGTGTAATAGATCGATGACCGACTGATCTTGAGCAGCGTGCATTGGCGCGTCAGGCTCAAATCCGTATTCTCTTTGCGGATCATCTCGCGGCGTTCTAATGGGCTCATCGCTTTAGCCCTTGTGACAAAAAATCGTTCTCCACCGCCAACTGACCAATCTTCGCGTGCAAGTTCTTGATCTCGCCCTCTTTGTTCTCAGCCTTTTTTACCTTGTCCGAGAAAACTCCCGCCATGCCTTCAATCGCCTGCCGTTTCCACGTGCTCACCTGCGTGGGGTGCAGTTGACGCTTGGCCGCGATCTCCTGAACCGTCTTGTCTCCGCGCAGCGCCTCAAGCGCCACAGAAGCTTTAAACTTGTCTGAAAAGTTCCGTCGTTTCGTCATTCTCGTATCCATTCTCTTGTGTTGGATACACCTTAGCACCTTGTCCAAATTTGCCGGACCACTTCA
>NZ_JBGFCE010000052.1:0-1309 GCF_041205415.1 Falsihalocynthiibacter sp. BN13B15 | reverse complement strand
CTTTCGGAATGTCGCTGGTTGGGATCATTCATGCGGCGAGTCTGCATATGCCAGACTTCAACGCTGTTAGCATGGGCTATTTGATCGCGGCCGTGTTCTTGTATGTTTACCCGATTTTCCACAAGGAAGACGCATTGCAAAACGAGAACTTGCCGATGGATGAGCCCCAAGCGACTCCTGGCGAATAAACCATAAACAGGGCAGGGGGCGGGCTTACCTGACCCCTGCCAAACTTTCAAAGGCACAATATATGACCACGAAACACCTGCTCTTGCGCGGACGCATTCTGACCTTCACCGCCGAGCCTTCGGGCCCCGAAGACACCGACACATATTCCTATATCGAGGATGGTGCGTTGCTGATTGCCGACGGCATGATCACGGCCTCTGGCCCTTATGATGTGGTCTCCGCACAGGCGAGAGGCGCCAAGGTTGTCGATCATCGCCCCAATATTCTGATGGCGGGTTTTATCGACACCCATATCCATTTCCCACAAGTACAGGTGATTGCCTCATGGGGTGCGCAATTGCTCGACTGGCTGAACACCTACACCTTCCCTGAGGAAACCCGTTTTGCCGATCCAAGCCATAGCACCCAAATGGCGGGGCGTTTCTACGATCAACTGATTGACCACGGCACCACAACCGCGGTGGCCTATTGCTCGGTCCACAAAACCTCGGCGGATGCGTTTTTTACCGAGGCGGAACGGCGCAACATGCGGATGATTGGCGGCAAAGTGATGATGGATCGCAATGCCCCTGATGGTCTGCGCGATACGCCCCAAAGCAGCTATGACGATACCAAAGCGTTGATTGATCAATGGCATGGCAAAGGCCGCGCCCATTATGCGATCACGCCGCGTTTTGCCATTACTTCAACGCCGGAGCAACTTGAAATGGCGGGAGCGTTGGTCGCCGCAAACAGCGATTGCTACGTGCAAACCCACCTATCCGAGAACCACGACGAAATCGCCTATACCGCCGAATTGTACCCCGACGCGCGGGATTATCTCGATGTGTATCAGTCCCATGGTTTGCTAAGTCCAAAGATGCTTTTGGGCCACTCCATCCACCTAAATCCACGCGAGATTGATGCGCTGGTCGAGACGGGGGCGCATCCTGTTTTCTGTCCGACGTCGAACCTTTTCCTGGGCAGTGGGTTGTTTGATGATGCGGGATTACGCGCGCGCGGTATTACCAATGCGATTGCCACCGATGTTGGCGCGGGAACAAGCTATTCGATGTTGCAAACCCTGAACGAGGGATACAAGGTTTTGCAGTTGCAAAATCAATCCCTGCACCCGCTGCGG
>NZ_JBGFCE010000051.1:0-1381 GCF_041205415.1 Falsihalocynthiibacter sp. BN13B15 | reverse complement strand
CACTGATGGTGTGGATGCCTCACCCCGGAACCGGCATCAAAGTGTGCCATAGTGGTGATATTGAAAGCACCAAATCGGAGGAGACATCCATGAACGAAGTTACAATGATTGGCGTCGACTTGGCAAAGTCAGTTTTCCAAGCGCATGGCGCGACGGCGACGGGTGAGCCCGTCTTCCGTAAGAAATTATCTCGGGGCCAGTTCTTAAAGTTCCTCAGCGAGCAGTCGTCTTGTGTGGTCGCGATGGAAGCATGTGCGTCATCGCATTATTGGGGCCGTGAGATCATGAAGCTCGGCCACGAGGTCCGTTTGATCCCACCTATCTATGTGAAACCGTTCGTTAAGCGTCAGAAGAATGACGCGAACGACGCTGAGGCAATTGCAGAAGCTGCGGTCCGGCCCACAATGCGATTTGTACCTGTTAAATCGGCTGAACAACAATCTCGCTCTATGGTCTTTAAGACGCGAGATCTGTTTGTCCGGCAACGGAATGCGATTATTAACGCGTTGCGGGGTCATTTGATGGAATATGGTATAGTCGCTCCACCTGGCCTGACCTTTGTGAAGAAGTTGGCAGAACAGATTGAAGACCCAGAAAGCGATTTATCCCCTATCGTCGTTGAACTCAGTCGGCTGCATCTGGATCAACTCAGTACCATCACGGATAAGATAGTTGTGATAGAGCGGCGTCTAAAAGATGAAGCAAAGACTGACCCAGAAACCATAAGATTACAAACCGCGCCGGGTGTTGGTCCAGTGAGTGCGATGGCAATCAAAGCTTTCTCTCCCCCGCTGGAGGGTTTCAAGCGAGGGCGTGATTTTGCGGCTTGGCTTGGGCTGGTACCTGTCCAGAAATCCACAGGCGGGCGGCAAATATTAGGCCGCACCTCAAAAATGGGCCAACGCGATATCCGACGATTGCTGATTATTGGGGCCATGACCCGTATCAGATGGGCGATCAAAAACGGTCCACCCAAAGGATCATGGTTGGAACAGATGTTGGAACGCAAGCCTCGTATGCTCGTGGCAATTGCGCTGGCAAACAAAACCGCCCGAACAATTTGGGCCATGATGACGAAGCAACAAGATTATCGAGATCCGATCGCGGCAGTGTAAACTGCAACGCTCGGTATGATGTGAGAAGGACATTGAGACAGTAAGGACAAAATGATCGACTAGATCGAGGTTAGGAAAACCAGGCCCTCCCAGAGAGTTAATAGCTCGTGGCATTGATTTGGACCCGACCTTCGCATCGCCATACCGGCCCGCGGCATGTGAAACGTCGCAAACTGAGGCCTGACACATGACCGTACCCGATCACATGTACAAACTGTTGAAAGAATCTCTTGCATTGAACGGGGCATCCACACATGGGAGGGCGA
>NZ_JBGFCE010000050.1:0-1445 GCF_041205415.1 Falsihalocynthiibacter sp. BN13B15 | reverse complement strand
GCGGCTTCCTGGCTACTGTGGCCAAGGATCACCTTGCTGATTTCTTCGGGACAGCCAACATTGCGCAGGTCATCTTTCTTCTTGTGGCGCAGACTATGTAGGGATTTCTTGGGGTCGGTGATCTGTTTTCGCAGTTTCTTCATCATGGCTGCTGACGCGGCGGTATTACCGTTTGGCCGACCATAACGGGGGAAGAGAGGATCACCACCCGCCTTGCCAGAGCAGAGGTTTGTGAGGGCTTCCACGGCCCTGGAGGACAGGGGGATGAGCCGTTCACTTGAGGCTGTTTTGAGCGCTCTGATGCTGTTCGGTCGGATGCTCAGGCTGCGATTTTGAAGGTCAACGTCGTCAACCACAATCCCTGTGACCTCATTCAACCGTGCTCCTGTGTCCCAGAGGGTCAGATAGATGGCTTGGTGGTCCTCTTGGCTGCCCATAGTAACCAAACCACCTTCTGCTTCCTCAGCTGACAGAGGGAGGCGGTCCTTGGCGGACTGTCCTGCGCCTTTGACCTTCAAGTTGTGGAACGGGTTGATCGCTGCAATCCCACGCTCTTGAATAGCATGGTTCACCACCGCCCTGACAACGTTGATGTACCGGGAGACACTGTTGGGGGAAATGCGCGCAAGCAGATAGTCACGATAGAGGAGGGCATCTTCTCGACGGAGGTCAGCCAAAGCAACCTCCTTGAGTTTGACCGCCCCGATGGAGGCTTTGAGGTCGGCCTGTACCTTTGACAGAGCGTTCTTGAGCTTCTTGTCCTGATCGGCATCCTTGTACGCCCCATACAGATCAAAGGCCGTTTGCAGGGTGATGATCTCGACTGGGACACTGGCCCCAAGGAGGTTGCTGTAGACATCAGGCTCAACATCCCCTTCGAGGCGGCCCGCTAAATCCCAAAGCCCTGCAATAAGATTGGTGTTCAACTGACCTGCATCAAGTTGCTGTGCGGCCTGTTCTCCAAAGTGTGACTTCACAATGGCAAGGGTACGGGTTCTTGAGTTCTCAGCCTCCAGGGACGCAAAGTAGGTCATAACCTGTTGGTCGATGGTGGGGAGGTTTTTGACCATCTCCATGAAGGTTGTGCCCAGCGCATGGTACACAGTGGCCTTACCCGCTTTGACGCGTAAGTGCTTTGGAACGTCCCGTTTGTACTGGTACGCACCCCAACTGCGCTGTCTGACGTACTTTGGGAGCTTCTTTTTACCCGTAGCGGCTGGTGCAGTGGTCATTGGATGAAATCTCTCTCTCTGGCTCTTGGTCTCTGAAGTAACCAGAATCAACAGAAAGAGTGAGGGGCGTTTGCCTGTTCGCGACAGAAAAAGGTTCGATTGTGACGGAACTGGTACGCAACCGGTTCGCAAACTGGTTCATAAACGGCCAAAAACCCTTATTTTAGTTGTTTTTAACTAAAAAAGAGGGGTTTGTTGGCTCCGACGGTAGGG
>NZ_JBGFCE010000049.1:0-1453 GCF_041205415.1 Falsihalocynthiibacter sp. BN13B15 | reverse complement strand
TTGATTCAGATATCCATACAGTTAAATCCGCAGCATCAACCCCGGATGACAACCGGGCCGACCCGTCGCGGCAGGTTGCGCGCTGAAGCCAAGAACCGCCAAATCAAGCATGTCCGCGAAAACATCAATGGCGCGGACGTGGCTATTCTCATCAACATAATCGTCGAGGTGTTCAGGCAGTAACATCGTCCGCTGCCAGTCTAAACCTTCGATGAAATGCGTCATGAACAACCTCCATACCGAATACGGAAATTATAGCAGCATCTGGATCAAAATGGGGGAGTTTTCACACAGCCTCCGGACAAAGCGGACGCCGCTCTAACTGGTTCACAAACTGCTCTTTTAATTTGGATTTTCCACAATAATCAAACCGATTTCGCGAGCAAGGGACCGAGTCATTAGCCAGTCAACACCAATCAACGCAAATTCACATTCAGTTGTGCTGATACTTTCGTTGCATGAGCTTCGATCTTGGTTCTGCAATTTTCCGGCACGTTCTTGGAAACGTTTTCTGTAAATCGCTTTCATCTCTTCGATCGGTTTCAGCAATGGAAGGACCGCTTGAATATCTGCTCGCTATTGATCCGTAAGGTCGTTCTTGCACGAATCCCGAAATTCCACAGAGCGACCAACGGAGCAGTATTTATCGGCCTGAGCGAGGCAATCATACTCCATTGTCTGCGTCATAACCCTCTTTCCCACGGTCAACGCGATGCATCCATCAAGCCAACCTTTTACGTCTGACAGACCAAAATCTTCGGCGTCAACCGAACCAGCCCCTAAAAAAACGGCGCAAATCAACGGTAATGCAATTTTTTTCATTTAGTAATTCTATTCTAACACACTGATTTTGCGACCTCTATTTCTGATAAAGCCCCTATTGGGAAGCAAAAGGCTTGCCTGCATGTACTTGGTGAAACCATCCACCAGTCAAAAGGAAGAAGACAATATTGGCCTCAATCCTTCTTTTCGCAAAAGTGGCCACCAAGGTTTGTTACGGATCGTTTGTGTCGGTCAACGGTACGGACGGAAAGGAGACCTTCGCTGCGGCCGAGAAATCTGATCAGCAGAGCTTCAAAGCAAACCTCAGCCCCCTGATCAGACAAAGCAAACGCGGTGCCAATACACAACGTATAGCGCCTGCCATCGGCTTCTAGTTTGAGTTTCAATTCACGACAAACATTCTCATGCTGAAGTTTCATTTTCAGCACCCGTAGTGTTTGATCGGCGTCGTTATCAAAGCTGTCTGATTAGCATGATCTGTGCCGTCCTCTTAAGGGATAGGAGGTATAATTGATGCGTTTTCATAGACAATTGAATATGCGTCAAGGCGTTCCCAACGCCCTCGCAAACGAAAGGGGCGAGCCTCTTAAGCCCGCCCCTTTATGCATTCAATTGCGCCTCTTTAAACGAAATCAAAGTCGCTTGCGGTGAGATCTGCGCGGTCGAGGCC
>NZ_JBGFCE010000048.1:0-1529 GCF_041205415.1 Falsihalocynthiibacter sp. BN13B15 | reverse complement strand
GGGGCGCAAGAGGCCACTTATACGCTCACGGATGAGGACGAAGGCCATGTGCTGACGGTTCTCGTTTACTTTAATGACGGCGGGGGGTTCCACGAGGCAGTGACCAGTGTTGCGGTCCAAGTTGCGGGCTTTACTGGCCTTGACATGCTGGGCACAACGGCGGGCGATACCCTCATAGGTACCGCAGAAAATGATCGTCTGCGCGGTCTGGAGGGCAACGATATTTTGGTTGGCGGCACCGGCACGGACATCCTGATGGGGGGCGACGACAACGACTTACTCTATGGTCAAGACGGCAACGACACCCTCGAAGGTGGCCATGGCCATGATGGCCTGCGCGGCGGTGACGGGGCAGATGTCCTCAACGGCGGCACAGGCATCGACCGTGCTGAATATATCTCGCAAGTGCGCGCAGATATTGGCTATAGCAGCAGCAACACGGGCGAAGCGGCGGGCGACAGCTACATCTCGATCGAGAACCTGCTGGGCTCCAACTTCGCGGACTATTTGGCAGGAAATGGAGTGGCCAACACCCTCTGGGGCGACAATGGCAACGACGTTTTGGTCGGACGTGGCGGCAATGATGCGCTGTACGGTGGCAACAATAACGACACGCTCTACGGCGGCGAAGGCAATGACAGTCTCCACGGTGGCGCGGGGGCGGATATCCTGCGCGGCGGGGATGGAACCGATCGGGCCGAGTATTCCCATACATCGGTGGGCGTGCGCGCGGATCTTGGGTATAGCAGCAGCAACACGGGCGAAGCGGCGGGCGACAGCTACTTCTTGGTCGAGAACCTGCTGGGGTCCTCACATGCGGACATTCTGGCGGGAGATAGCGGCGCCAACACCCTTTGGGGCGGCAGCGGCGATGATGTTCTGGTCGGGCGCGACGGCAACGACAGGCTCTATGGCGGCAACGGCAACGACAAACTGTATGGCGGTGATGATAACGACGTTCTAAACGGTGGCGCGGGCGCGGATATCCTGCATGGCGGGGCTGGTTACGACAGCGCCGAATATAACACGCAAGTGCGCGCGGACCTTGGCTATACCGGCACCAACACAGGCGAAGCGACGGGCGACAGCTACGTCTCGGTCGAGAACCTGCTGGGCTCCGCACAGGCGGATTTTCTGGGCGGGAACGAAGGCGCCAACGGGCTTTGGGGGCAAAACGGTAACGATGTCCTGTCCGGACGCGGTGGCAACGACAGGCTCGACGGCGGCAACGGCAACGACAGGCTGTACGGCGGCGACGGAGGCGATGTTCTAAACGGTGGCGCGGGCGCGGATATCCTGCATGGCGGGGACGGCTACGACAGCGCCGAATATAACACGCAAGTGCGCGCGGACCTTGGCTATACCGGCACCAACACAGGCGAAGCGACGGGCGATAGCTACGTCTCGATCGAGAACCTGCTGGGCTCCGCACAGGCGGATTTTCTGGGCGGGAACGAAGGCGCCAACGGGCTTTGGGGGCAAAACGGTAACGATGTCCTGTCCGGACGCGGTGGCAACGACAGGCTCGA
>NZ_JBGFCE010000047.1:0-2228 GCF_041205415.1 Falsihalocynthiibacter sp. BN13B15 | reverse complement strand
GCTTAGGGCCGTTCATGTCGATCGACACAAAGGGCGGAAAGTGTGAATTCGCTGCTTGTGCGAGGTGAGATCGCGTCAACGGCAAGAGCCGACATTTAAATAGCCGCGGATCGGGTGTTCGTTCTGCGCTGCGGAAGACAGCTGTGAGCCCAAGGCGAAGGGGATGTCCGTTGGCTTCCTAGATCGTAAGAAGTTTGGCGCGAAATGGCGTGACTCGTACCGCGTTCAATGTACAATTCGAAGAACGCGACAGGATCGTTTGGCCAAAGAAAGATTGATCAATCGGGGGGCGAAGAAATGGTCGTTTATTTTTTACAGAGAAAACGGAGAAAGTTTATGAAATTAGCGAAATCATCAAAAGTGGCTTTGTTCATGGCGACGGCGGGAATGATTAGCGTACCCGTATTTGTAGCGCCTGCTTTTGCTGAAGACGTTACTCCGGGATATAACCACCTCATCCCGCTGGGAATTATGACACCCGACAAGACTGAAACCTCGATTGGTACGCTGGAGTTTCATGATGGCCGCCCAACTAAAGAAACCGTTCAAAGAGTATATGACAATTTGGATTTTGCTCGTGGCATGGAGACTTTCCTAAATTTCATCCCGGCGACCTCATTAGAGGGCATACGCCGCGGCATGAAGCAAATGAATGTAACTCAAGCGAATCAAGTTGTTATTTTTGACAAGCTGATGGATTCCGGCCCGCTGTTTTTGACCGGAAATACGGATACGGTTTATGCCATGCTCATCCTTGACTTGGAGCGTGACGGTCCAACTGTTATTGAAATCCCACCCAACGCTGGCCCCGGAACCGTAAACGACGCCTACTTTCGTTTCGTCGTAGATATGGGTGCACCCGGCCCTGACAAAGGCAAAGGTGGCACATATGTAATCTTGCCGCCAGACTACAGCGGGGCCTTAAAGCCGACACAGGGGGACGAGACCATTGAGATTGAGGTTGGTGGCAACAAGAAACCAGTATGGATAGCTCAATCAACCAGTTATACCAATTGGGTGCCTCTGAGGGGGTTTTTGGTTGATGGTAAACCTGACGCTGCTTCAAAAATGTGGAGAACAGGACTAAAGGCATATCCGCTCTCCAAGGCCTCTAATCCGCCGAAAATGGAATTTGTTAATGCCTCAGGCAAGGTATTCAATACCATTCATGATAATAACTATGAGTTCTACGAAGAGCTTGATCATGTTATTCAGAAAGAACCTGTTAGCTTTCTTGATCCTGAACTTAGAGGGTTAGCTGCAAGCATTGGCATAATGAAGGGCAAAAAGTTTGCTCCTGATGCCAGAATGAAAAAAATATTGATAGATGCTGTTGCAGTCGGCAATGCTACCGCTCGAGCAATCCTGTTCGATCCACGTGAAGACGGCGCCTATTTATATGAAGGTAGTCAGTGGTTCACACCCTTTATTGGTGGCGACTATCGCTGGCTGATCGATAATGGCACGGGTGGGCGTAATTTGGATGCCCGGACAATGTTCTTCTATGGCGCGACAGTCAATACGCCAGCAATGGCTTTGAAAATGGTGGGTGCGGGATCACAATACGCCTACAACGCCAAGGATAAAAATGGCGATTTCCTCGATGGAAGCAAAGTATATAAACTAAACATCCCAGCCAATGTGCCCGCGAAAGATTTTTGGTCCGTCGTAGCCTACGATCCGCAGACTCGCTCTGAGTTGCAAACCAGCCAAAACTACCCAAGCAAGAACAACAAGAAGGATGACCTAACTGTCAATAAGGATGGTTCTATTGATCTTTACTTTGGTCCCAAAGCTCCCAAGGGACATGAGAAAAACTGGATAGAAACTGTACCTGGTAAAGGTTGGATGGTACTTATTAGATTGTATGGGCCGTTAAAGCCATGGTTCGACAAGACTTGGAAACCTGGAGACTTTGAACCCCTCGAATAGAGCTGTTAATCGGGTCGCCGGGGGGGGATCTACCCCACAAAAATTGAAAGAGGCGATTGGATGCTTCAACCGCCTCTTGCTGATTATAGAAATAATCGACGGCCACTATTTCGCTGCACTGCAAAAAGTGTAGTCTGGTGCGGTCGCTCCTGTCCCACGAGGGAAGACGAAGGTCGGTTTTGTCCAGCAGTGCGTGAACTCGCCCATTGCAAATTGTGCAATTGCAGCGAAAGTCCGGTTCGACGGGCCGCATTGCAGCATACAATATGTCCGGCGAGAGGCAGGTTTGGGCCGTT
>NZ_JBGFCE010000046.1:0-2329 GCF_041205415.1 Falsihalocynthiibacter sp. BN13B15 | reverse complement strand
TGTTGTTTTGCACTGAGAGCTGACCCGGTAGCCCCATAAATTTTCACTGAGAGTTGACCCATGTAAACACACTACCCTGACGGATTTGGTCAGGGAGATATGGAGTGATCGACATGGGATTTTTAAGTGTAATACGACGTTGGGCATTGCGTGAAGAGATGCCAATTCGAGAGATTGCCCGCCGGACGGGTCTGTCTCGTAACACAATCAAGAAGTACCTGCGTGAGGGCGCTGTTGAGCCGAAGTTCAAGACGCCCAAACGACCAAGTAACCTTGATCCGTATGCGGATCGTTTGTCTGCATGGCTGCTGGCTCAAACACGCAAATCGCGCAAAGAGCGGCGCACCATGAAGCAGATGCATGCAGATTTGGTGAAGCTTGGTTACGAGGGATCTTACGCACGTGTTGTCGCCTTCGCCCGTGTGTGGCGTGAGGATAGGCATCGTGTAGAACATACAACTGGACGCGGCACGTTTGTGCCTTTGGTGTTCCAACCTGGCGAGGCGTTCCAGTTCGACTGGAGCGAAGATTGGGCCACCATTGGTGGCGAACGGGTCAAGCTGCAGGCGGCCCATATGAAGCTCTCGCACAGCCGAGCATTCTTGGTGCGCGCATATCCATTGCAAACGCATGAGATGCTGTTTGATGCGCATTGGCATGCCTTCCGTGTGTTCGGCGGAATCCCGGGGCGCGGCATCTATGACAATATGAAGACTGCGGTCGATCGCGTCGGGCGTGGCAAGCAGCGTGACATCAACGCGCGGGTCAAAGCTATGGCCAGCCATTACGTCTTTGAGCCAGAGTTTTGCAATCCCGCTGCAGGCTGGGAGAAAGGCCAGGTCGAGAAGAATGTTCGTGATGCCCGAAGTCGCATGTGGCAGATCATGCCTGTCTTCAAGGATCTGGACGAGTTGAACCAATGGTTGGAAGATCGCTGCATAGCCCTTTGGGCAGAGACAAAACATCGGGAATTACCGGGTTCAATCACAGATGTTTGGGAGGCAGAGAAGCCCCTGTTGATGGCATTGCCACCAGCTTTTGATGGATTTGTCGAGCACAGCAAGCGTGTATCACCGACATGTTTGATCACTTTTGAGCGCAACCGCTACAGTGTCCCGGCCAGTTTTGCGAACCGGCGCGTCAGTCTTCACGTCTATCCAGAGCACCTCGTGATCGTTGCAGAGGGCCTAATCGTTTGCACACACGATCGGATCATTGATCGGTCCCACCGCAAATCTGGCAGGGTTATCTACGATTGGCGTCATTATCTGGCTGTTATCCAGCGCAAACCCGGAGCTTTACGCAATGGCGCGCCGTTCACAGAAATGCCAGAGGCTTTCCGCCGTCTGCAAAGCCACATGCTACCCAAGGAAGGGGGTGGCCGCGAGATGGTCGATATCCTGTCTTTGGTTTTGCACCACGACGAAGGCACTGTTCTGCAGGCCGTCGAATTGGCATTGGAGGCTGGTGTACCAACCAAGACGCACGTTCTGAACCTCCTGCACAGACTGATGGACCCAAAGCAGACAGATCATCCAGAGATCAATCCCCCTGATGCCCTCGCCTTGGAAACAGCGCCAAAGGCAAATGTGGACCGCTATGACGACCTCAGGCAGGTAAAGGAGAAGCGCAATGCGTCATGATCCAGCAGGAGCTTCCATCGTCATCATGCTACGCAGTCTCAAACTGCATGGCATGGCGCATGCAGTTGATGATCTGGTTGCACAAGGTGCGCCCGCGTTTGAGGCAGCAACTCCAATGTTGTCTCAACTGCTCAAGGCGGAAATGGCAGAACGTGAGGTGCGTTCAATCGCCTATCACATGAAGGTTGCACGCTTCCCATCATACAAAGATCTCACAGGCTTTGACTTTGCTTCGAGCGACATCAATGAGGCCACAGTCCAGCAACTCCATCGCGGTGAGTTCATTGATAACGCGGAAAACGCGGTTCTGATTGGCGGGCCTGGAACTGGCAAAAGCCATGTCGCCACGGCTATCGGCATTCAGGCCATAGAGCATCACAGACGCAAAGTGCGCTTCTACTCCACAGTGGAACTCGTCAACGCATTGGAGCAGGAAAAGGCTTTCGGAAAGGCTGGGAAAATGGCCGAGATGCTTACCAAGATCGACTTGGTTATCCTCGACGAACTCGGCTACCTGCCGTTCAGCTCGTCAGGCGGTGCGCTGCTGTTCCATCTGCTTAGCAAACTCTATGAGCAGACCAGCGTCATCATAACAACCAACCTCAGCTTCTCGGAATGGGCCCAGGTCTTCGGAGATGCAAAGATGACTACGGCGCTTTTGGATCGCCTCACACATCGTTGCCACA
>NZ_JBGFCE010000045.1:0-3172 GCF_041205415.1 Falsihalocynthiibacter sp. BN13B15 | reverse complement strand
CCCATTTTACCTATCTTCTGCGATGCGGCCAAGGTCCGCTTCAATGACTTTGAGTTCCGCGCTATGATCAGAGGTACATGAAACAAGCCTGAAGGAAGGAAATGATTTGAGAATTCAAAATCCAGTAATTCGCCCCGCACAAGCGACGGATGCTAGTGCGTTGGCAGCCTGCATTGACGCGGCATATGCCCAGTACGCGGAGCGCATCTCTGATATGCCATCGGTTTCCGACGGGTGTGCGGACGACATTGCCAACAATCAGGTCTGGGTCGCCGTGCAAGGCGAGGAGGTTATTGCCGGTCTCGTTCTTGTTACCGGTGATGGATTCATGAAACTCGCGAACTTGGCGGTTCACCCCGATCATGGCGGGAAGGGCTTAGGACGCAAACTGATCGAGCTTTCAGAATGTGAGGCCAAGCGGCAAGGATTTAGTGAAATGCGTCTGAACACCCACGTCGATATGCCTGAGAATGTTCGCCTCTATCAGCACTTGGGATGGACTGAGATGGCCCGAAGCGGCAACACCGTCTCCATGAATAAGCGACTGGCGAATGACTGACGAGGCTACCGTACGGTCGGTCTGCTCTTTGCGTCCCAGCTCCGGAGTATGAGTATGCCGCCACAATCTACCTTGGTGTGCTTAGCGTTTCGTTTGGTGCGGTTTCAAATTGAGGTTGTGCGAAAAGCGGGCGTTGGACCAATTTGCAGCGAGGGGTAGCTCTCCGCCCTTTTTGTCGAATGCAGCATTAACAATAAGATTAATCAGGGTTGTTGCGGTTGGCGGCATCAAGGCTGACCTCAGGGTCGCGCCCTGGACGTGAGCGATATACTGGCATACTCCAACCATAAGCCAGCGCACCGCTGCGTGTTAGGAACGCCAAAATAAATCCTAGGCCGGCCGCCACAAATTGATCAACTCCGGCCCCTAGAATACCGACATAAGTCAAACCGCCAACCATCGCCGCAAGGAGATAGATATCTTTGCGCATCAAAACCGAAGGTTCGCTAGCCAAAATATCTCGAAACACACCGCCAAGCCCTCCTGTGAGTACCCCCATCACGACCGCTATCACTGGCGATCCGGTGACAAGCAACCCTTTATAGGCGCCAAACACGGCATAGGCAGCCAGCGCGGCCGCATCGAGCCATAACAACCAAAGGTAGCGCGACTCCAGAAAGTGCGCGATGAAAAACGTTACAACTGCTGCCACTGTGCAGACCAGAATGAACAGCGGTTGTTCAACCCAAAACACCGGCACTCCAAGTATGAGATCGCGAACGGTTCCACCACCTGTGCCAGTAACCATCGCCAAGAATATGAAGCCGATGATATCCAACTGTTTGCGTGACGCCACCAGTGCTCCCGTCACTGCGAAAAGTGTGACGCCTATAAAATCTAGGAAAATAACAATGCTCATCCAAGCCTCATGTCTTGACGATTAAGTTCGTCGCTGGTGGACACACTAGAAGCTCCCCCCGCTCTCATCAATCGTGGTTTGACAGATTCGGTTAAGTTGCCGTCGGAAATGATTGCAGCGAAGGTCCGGAACGAGGCCAAAGTGCCGACACTCACTTGCAACGTGAATGTCGGCGTCTGGCTTAGGAGTATGCACCGTTAGAGTATGTCAGTTCATAGCTGTGACTGTAGAGTTCAAAGACGATCCCAAAAGGGTCTTCGACGTAGACCATGCGATATGGTTTCTCGTCGGGAAAATATTCGCGCACTGGCATGCGTTGTTTGCCACCGGCCGCAACAATCTTTGCCAGTAGATCTTCAAGGTTTGGATCCTGAATGGCAAAATGAAACATGCCGTGTTGTCTGAAGTTAAGGTTATCTTCTGGTGCCTTGTGTCCTTCAAATTCGAACAGCTCAAACCCGATGCGATCAGCCGTCGCTAAGTGCGCGATGCGCATGCGCCCCCAACCTTTGCCAAAAACGTCCGAGCACATCTGGCCAATGTCGCTATCGTCTTCGATAATGACTGTAGGTTCCATGATGACATAGAAGCCAAGAACGTCGCCGTAGAATTTGATAGCCTTGTCTAAATCCGGAACAGATAGACCGATATGAGAGAATGAACGTGGTGTCGGTTGCATGGTGTTTCCTTTCAAGAGTGTTGAAAGAGATTTAGATGGACTGTGCTCGCATTAAAAATTATCATTTTGTATGATTTTCATAATTTTTTGAGGCAGTCATGCTGAATGCCACGTGGTTGGATACCTTTACAACGCTGTGCGACGTCGGACATTTTACGCGGACGGCGGAGCTGTTGGGGATGACACAACCTGGTGTTTCGCAGCATCTGCACAAACTGGCGTCCCAAGTCGGCAAACCGCTGATATCAAAGGATGGTAAGTCCTTTACGCTCACCCCTGCTGGTGAAGCCGTGCTGGCCATCGGCCTTGCGCGACGTCAGCAAGAGCGCGAATTGCAAGACACCATTCAAACTGATGATCCAGACGTTGGCGACATCAGCATCGGGTGTTCCGGCAGCTTTGCCATGTGGCTCTATCCGCATATTCTTGATCGGATGCAGCACGCGCCAGAGCTTGTGATCAGTGTTACGGCTGCTCCACATATGAGCATTGTGACATCCGTTCTGAATGGAGAGTTTGATCTGGGGGTCGTCGCGGAACCCATCAGCCACCCCCGACTGGACGCACATGAATTGGCCCGAGAAGAGTTGTGTTTGGTGGTTCCGCGACCCTTTTCTGGGCGAAAAATTGATCTTAATCAGTTAAACGAGCTTGGTTTTGTCGCGCACCCAGACGGGTATGCATATGCGGATGATCTTTTTTCGCTGAACTTCCCCAAGGACTACAAAGGCTCTGATCGCTTAAGAGTCAGGACTTTCGTCAACCAGATCGGCCAAATCCCAATTCCCGTTGCGCAGGGGCTAGGGTACACAATATTGCCAAAATCCGGCGTGGATGCCTTTGCTGAAAATCAGGAGTTGGCGATCATTCAACTTCCGAAACAACGGTACCATGATCTGTGGGTAATTTCCCGTAAGGGACGGAGCGACATCGCGCGTGTCGCGGCTTTGAGCGACTTCATTAGCCGTACGGCAACGGCTTTGAGATAACGTTACACAGGGGTAACAAACAAAATGGGTATTGGCCGGAACAGATAGGTGACGTTCAGATGAGTATATTGAACGGTAGCTTCGTC
>NZ_JBGFCE010000044.1:0-3193 GCF_041205415.1 Falsihalocynthiibacter sp. BN13B15 | reverse complement strand
GCGAAAAGAGTTGTCGGCTGGCGGAAGTTCTAATTATATGGAGCATGTTCGCGGTATCCGAACCGCCCTTTTCGATATTTCCCGATCCAAAAAACCAAAGATTATCTTGGTTACCTCCTCGGCTCCCAACGAAGGGAAAACATCGCTTTGTTGCGCGCTTGGGCGCATACTTAACAATTCGGGAAAAAATGTATTATTAATAGACGCCGACTTGCGCAGACCCGATCTGCGCAGCGTTTTGCAGCTGAAACAAGAGGCCCAATGCCTCAGTAAGTACCTGAATGGGGAAGCTGTAGAAAAAAACTTGGTGATACATTCTGACATCATCAATGCAGACGTCATTTCTCCGGTACAACCATCGCATGACGCGGCAGAACTCCTTCTATCGCCGCGGCTTGGTACGTTGTTGTCTTTCATGTCGAAAAAGTATGACCATATCATCATTAACGCTCCACCCGTAATGCATCTCGCAGACGCACTTGTTTTGGCGCATCGAGCGGATGCCACGTTGTTTACGGTAAGGTGTAACAAGACGCGGACGAAAACAGTGCGAAATGCTATCCGACGTCTCAAAGACGGCGACGCTAACATTGTTGGAACCGTGCTGACCATGGTGCGTCGGTCAGACTTAGCGGCCCGCGAGGCCGACCTGTATTCCAATACCTATTAGAGAGAGCAAGCGATGAAAGTTGCCATCATCCATTATTGGCTCGTTGGAATGCGCGGCGGCGAAAGGGTTCTCGAAGAGTTTATCCGCCTCTACCCTGACGCTGACATCTTTACCCACGTGGCAGACGTGGAGGCATTGTCGCCTTTGTTGGCAGGCCAACGCATTTTCCAAACATCAGTGTCCCGCTTGCCTGGCGCGCGCAAACATTACCAAAAGTATCTCGGCTTTATGCCCCGCGCGCTCGAGGAGTTGGACCTAAGCGCCTACGATTTGGTCATCTCTTCGGAAAGCGGCCCCGCCAAGGGCGTCATCGCCCCGCCCCACGCGCCACATATCTGCTACGTCCACTCTCCAATGCGCTACATTTGGGATCATTATCCGTCCTACAGCAGCCGTCTCGGGCGTTTGAGTCTGGCTTACTTTTCCCGCCTCGCCCATCGTTTGCGCATCTGGGACGTGACGACCGCCGCACGGGTAGACTGTTTCGTTGCCAATTCCAATTTCGTCGCGCGTCGCATCCGCGCCTATTACAACCGCGACGCCTGTGTCGTGCATCCCCCCGTTGATCTTGAAGCCTACAGACTGCCCAAAGCTGACTCCCCGCGCGAAACCTACCTTTTTGTATCCCAGCTGGTGCCATACAAGCGCGCGGATCTTGTAATCGAAGCATTTCGCGGACAAAACAGACGGCTGATTGTGGTCGGCGACGGCAGCCAACGCTCCGAACTAGAGCGCGACCTGCCACCGAATGTCACCTTGCTGGGGCGGGTTGAAAATGATGACTTACCCCACCTTTATCAAACGGCTAAGGCTCTCATTTTCCCAGCAGAAGAAGATTTTGGCATTGTTCCAGTCGAGGCAATGGCCTGTGGCACACCAGTTCTTGCCTATGGACGAGGTGGCGCGCGCGACAGTGTCGTTGAAGGCAAAACAGGACTGTTCTTTGACCGGCAAGATACGTCCGCAATCAATGATGTTCTGGACAGTTTCGAAGCCGTTGAGAGCACCTTTGATCCCGTCCAAATCCATGCCCACGCCAGCGGTTTTGGTGCCGAGCGGTTCCGCCGAGAGTTTTCCGCTGTCGTTGAACAGGTGCTTGCGGATCATTCATCCAAAACATAAACCGTCACGGAGGAAGGCCGTGCGGCATCGCTGTGAATGGTGATATTTGCCGAAATACCTTGGGTCTCATCCCAGTTCGCCCCGCCCGTATTCAGGTTTCGCTCCAAACGCGGAAAGCTGCTGCCAGCAACATGCAAGCGCAGCCGGTGCCCCGCTCGCAGCAAATAAGCGATATCGCGCATTTCGATTGTCACGCCATAGGTCTGCCCCGGCTCCATCAATTCGGGGTGTTCCACACCTGCGCGGTATCGCATCCGCAACGCACCTTCCTGTAACAGGAGCGACCGTCCCTGTGGGTCCACGTCGGTCAAGCGAAGCACAAGGTCGGTATCAAGGACATCCGCCGAAACCTGCAATGTGGCCCGAATGGGACCCGCCAACAGCAACAGATTCTTTAAGGGCGCGGAAGTGAACAACAGCAGGTCGTCCCGCCCCTCAATCGAGTTTTGGAAAACGGGTCCTTCGAGCGCATCGGGGTCCCCCGTGCAACACAACGCCCCACCCACGGAAGGAACGGGGTTCATTGGATCAGATCTAAACTGCCATGCTTGGGTTTCTTCCGTAGGATGCTGCGAGTCCAAGACCTGCCCCTCCGACAGATAAAACGACACTTCCTCCGCGCCTTTAGGCGGCCAATCCGATGCGCCGCGCCACTTATTTTCGACCAATGAAAAATAACTCAATTCTGGCAACTCCAGCGCCGGACCATCCGCTAAATGTTGCGACAGGAATGAGATGATGGTCTCCACAAATCCAAATGGAACCTCAAACTCCACCGCCAAATCTCCAACAAGCGTGTCCTGATCACTCCCCAGATAGCCGCAATGGGTTCCTGCGGCGATTATGGTGCGTGTTTCGACGGCCTTCTGAGCAACCGCCTGTGCCAATTGCAACGTCGAGCGAATGCCAGGATCATGCCACGTATCAATAAACAAGGCGGGGGTAGCAAAGGGCTCCGCTCCAGTTACATATCCGGCATTTCGCCAAAAATCTGAGTTTTCAAAAGACATTAAAAATGCCTCATAATCTGTTGAATCAGAACGCATTTGGCGGACCACATCAATTAATGGTAGATGCGGCAACGCACGTGCTGGGTCCGTGGGGATTGCGCCTGAACGCGCAGGCGTTTTGCCCCCCTGCTCCCCAAACCATCCAGCCCCAGTTGCCAGTCCAAAGACGCCCCCTTCAAACGTACTAAAATAGGAATGACTGCCATCAAGACTGCCAATCGCTCCGCCAGCCGCAATCGGCACCATTGCCCGATGCGCGGGATGGGCCTGCGCCGCCAACATCAATTGCGCCTCGCCCAATGCAGAACAGCCCAGCGTACCAACTCGGCCATTCGACCAAGGCTGCGCTGTAATCAAATCAAATGTTGCCACTCCGTCCGAACCGGAGTGG
>NZ_JBGFCE010000043.1:0-3200 GCF_041205415.1 Falsihalocynthiibacter sp. BN13B15 | reverse complement strand
TCCGCAGTTGCTGAACCCGTTTCCGACGAATTTCTGAAGCAAACAATGGGCCAAACCGGTTCCACCAAAATCGGACCGTCTCATGGCTGACGTCGATCCCTCGTTCGTGGAGTAAATCCTCTACGTTTCGAAAGGATAGTGGGAACCGCACGTAAAGCATTACTGCAAGACGGATAATCTCGGGGCTTGTTTTGAAATAGCGAAAGGGAGAGCGTTTTTTCATATGCAAAGGGTTAATTCGTTGCTTTGCGCCGCTCAAGTCAGTTTCCTCTGACAGTGCCTTATCGGTCACTGACTTGGAATCACGGATTAGAGATGGCGGGGTACAAGACATTCACTTTGGCGACGGAGATCGATATCTTTTCATGCGACCCTCACAGCCCCTCTCATCGCTGCAAGCAGCGACTGCCGGGCAATGCATGGCAGCGCGGCTCAAATGAAAATACCAATCGCTCGCTGCGACAATACTTCCCAAAGGGCACGGATTTGGCGATACATAGTCAAGCAAAGTTGAGTGCTGTCGCAAGACCGCTTAACGAACGACCTCGAAAGTCGCTGGGATACGAAACACCCGCAGAGCGTTTCAATGCATGTGTTGCGTCGATCAGATGAGCCTGCCCCACTTAGCGGTCATCGGTGTCTTAATTATGCTGTATCAATGTCCGCTATGCAGGACCAAGCGAAACTTCTGCACCGGTTGCGTTCCTATGCAAGCCGCTGAGCGGAGTTACCTTGGCTAGGGTTTCGCGCGTGAATTAGGAATATCTACACATTTATGATACTCTGCTCACAAAGCGGGGGTTACAGCATGGCAAATGTTGACAGAGACGACACAGATTTTGTGAAGTTTTGGAACTCTGTCCTAGAGCCAAAATTTACAAAATATCGGCACATCCTCCAAGGTGGGCTGTCACGCCATTCCGCAGCAGTTATTCCAAACTTGCCCATTAAAGAAGGGATGTCCGTTCTTGATGTCGGGTGCGGATGGGGAGATATGTCGCTCCAATTAGCAGAGATTGTTGGGCCCAAGGGGCGGGTTCTTGGGATTGATTGCGTCGATGCATTTTTGGAAGACGCCAGAAAAGACGCTGCCGCAAAAAAACTATCGCACGCCGAGTTCTCTCGCGGGGATGCCGAAGTCGCCCTACCCGAGAATGAGTTCGATTTTGTTGTTGCGCGTTTTGGCACGATGTTCTTCACAAACCCGGTAGCAGCATTGCGGCGGATGCGTCTGGCGCTCAAGCCGGGGGGGCAGATGACACATATTGTCTGGCGTCGGCGCGAAGACAATCCGGCATGGCAGGAAGCGAAGGAAATCACCCTTCGGCATCTTCCGCCTCCGAGCGAAGAGGCAGATACCTGCGGACCTGGCCCTTTCTCAATGGGCAATCAGGAGACGACGGGACTAATGATGAAAAGCGCAGGTTTTGAAGACGTTACTTTTACCCGCGTGGACGAAAAGATCATGGTTGGAACAACACCAGAAGAATGCATTGCATTCGCTTTAGCTATTGGCCCAGGGGGCGAAGTCTTTCGCGAGGCCGGAGAGGCCCTCGCTGAGGACAAGCGTCCGGAGATCGAGAGCGAGATGCGTACCTTCTTTGAAAGCCAAGAACAGGACGCGAAGGGTATTTGGGCGCCCACGTCGTCATGGGTAATATCCGCACGCAATCCCGCCTGATCGCTATTTTTTTGCAATTGCCGAGTTGGCGGACGTGCGTGAGGTAGAAAGAGAAGACGCAGAGACCGTTCAGGGCTCAGACAGAGCCTTTGCTGCAAGATGCGCTCAAGTCCTTTTAGTGGCTCTGCGGACCTCTGTTGAACGATCAACACGGCAGAAGGCGACTTTGAGGCAGTAATATTTCAGTCAAAGTTGTGAAACGCGCCCTTTTTGTTTGGGCGGCAATAAGAGATTGAGGGACATTCAATGGGAATTCGAACAACTGAAGGACGTGGAACGGTTTATTCTTCGATCCTTGATACGATTGGCGACACACCGACTGTGCGCATCAACGACATCGCACCGGACCACGTTCAAGTTTACGTAAAACTTGAAGCTTTCAACCCAGCGGGGTCAGTCAAGGACCGTCTGGCGGTCAATATCATTGAAGCCGCAGAGCGCGATGGAAGACTGAAGCCTGGGCAAACTATCATTGAGGCAACCTCCGGAAATACGGGCATCGGTCTGGCGATGGTTTGCGCGGCAAAGGGATATCCTCTCGTTGTAACAATGGCAGACAGTTTTTCGGTCGAGAGACGACGATTGATGCGCTTTTTCGGAGCAAAGGTTGTGCTTACACCTCGTGCTTTGAAAGGGTTTGGTATGTATAGCAAAGCCAAAGAACTGGCCGAGGAAAATGGTTGGTTTCTGGCGAGCCAGTTTGAGACACCCGACAACGCCGACATACACGAGAGCACGACGGCCCGAGAAATACTTGCCGATTTTGACGGGCAGAGGTTGGATTATTGGGTGACTGGTTATGGCACCGGCGGCACAGTATCAGGCGTCGGGCGCGTTCTGCGGGAAAGCAGGCCAGACACCAAGATCATCCTCACCGAGCCCGCCAATTCGGCCATCGTGGCATCGGGATACGTCAACACCAGAAACGAAAATAATCAACCGACTGAAAGCCATCCGTCCTTCGAACCTCATCCGATTCAAGGCTGGACACCAGACTTCATCCCGTACGTCCTTCAAGAGGCACTGGACGGTTCTTACTACGACAAGCTAATTCCTGTGGCAGGTGCTGAAGGCATTTCATGGTCTAGGCGCCTCGCAGCCGAGGAAGGTATTTTTACCGGCATCTCAGGAGGATCGACTTTTGCCGTGGCAATGCAAATTGCCGCAACTGCAGCAAAAGGCACGACGCTCCTTGTTATGCTGCCCGATACGGGCGAGCGTTATCTTTCAACGCCTTTATTTGAGGGCATTCCGGAAGAAATGGATGACGAGGAAATAGCAATTTCTCAATCAACGCCAAGCGCCCAGATGCCAACGGATTAAAAGAGCCCAAAACCATTTGGAAATATCAAGAGGATCGTCCATTTCTAGGGTCGTTGCTGACCTTTGCTTCGGTCGGTGCCGATGGCGGCTATGCGGAGAGGCTGTGTGAAAACTCCCCCATTTTGATCCAGATGCTGCTATAATTTCCGTATTCGGTATGGAGGTTGTTCATGACGCATTTCATCGAAGGTTTAGA
>NZ_JBGFCE010000042.1:0-3539 GCF_041205415.1 Falsihalocynthiibacter sp. BN13B15 | reverse complement strand
TGACCGCCAATCGGTCCTTGACGGATCCGCCCGGGTTGAACGCCTCAAATTTTACGTAAACCTGAACATGGTCTGGTGCAATATTGTTGATGCGCACAGTCGGTGTGTCGCCGATTGTATCCAGGATCGAAGCGTAGAGCTTGCCTCGGCCTTCAGTTGAACGAATTCCCATTGAGCACCCCCTATTACTTATACAGCCACCCTGAACGGCGTGGTGCATCGCATTGACTAGCACAATATTGTCGCAAAGTCGCCTCCTACGGGTTTTGATAATTCCACAGATGTCTGCTCTGTCGGCATTAGCGATCATTATAAGCTAGAAAGTCGAAGGTCCGCTTTAGTGAAAATGCCTCAGCGCATCGCGTAAGCCGCTGACAAGCTGAAATGAGTGTGTAGAACACAGAGTTTGTTTGTTTATATTCCACACAGCAAATGCAAAATCTTGCTTACCTCAAAGTGCCGGCTCGGGACCTCAGCCTTGAGCGTGCTCGCATGTCACATTCGGGCTAAAGGGCATCAGATCGCCCATCGGATTCTCGCGGAATAACCAAACGTGCTGATCAAAATGTGGCATGAAACCATGCGCCTCGTCACCAGCCGTATTAGGATCATCTGCCATGTGGTCCCATGAGCGGCCATTCAGAACGGGCGGATCGCCCATGCTAGCAGTCTGCCACGCGGCCTCAAAAACAAGGTTTTCTACGGCAACAAGTTCCATCGATCCGTCCGCCTGCGGCTCATAAATCAAAACCGACGGCTGCAACCAATCAGTATAGGTGGACATTCCGTCAACGCGTGGCTCCGTCTCTGTAATCTTCAAGAGTGCCGGATGAATAAAATGTATACCCATGGCACCAAGCTCCGCAGGCAACCCTTCCGCCGCGGCTGAAACACACGCGTTGTCTGGCGTTATGTAGCCATCTGCCAATGCGACATTAATATCTTTGTATTTCTCTGTGTTCGCACGCATTTCGTCCAAGTCGACGGTGTCTGCCATCAAGAAAGTCGGCAGGAAAGTCGCAAGCAATGTTAAGATTGAAATCTGTTTCATTTTGTCCCCCCGGATTTGTTAATTAAGCACAAAACGTGCTCATTTAAGACTTAAGAATAGCACAGATGGACACATCTACATAATTCATTTTTAATCACTGTGTGACTTGATGTCTCCTCGATGCTGTTGCCACAACCAAACCAGCTCGACGCAGGAGCCTTGAACCAGGGAGGAGCGAATGCGGGCAATTTTGCTGATTGGGACGGTGGCGTTGCTTGCATTGTCACCCTTTAGTTTGATTGCCGACGAGAGCGTTGCACTCAGCTGGACCGATGTTTCTGCCATCCTCGATAACCGCTGTGTGATGTGCCATTCGGCTGTGGCTGGCGCTTCGAAAGGGCTGAGGCTCGACGAATATCAGGCCGCGCTTGCAGGCAGCGATAGCGGTGCAGTCCTCATTCCTGGCGACGTTGGCGGCAGTGAACTAATCCGACGGCTTCGCGGAGAAAGTAAACCACGCATGCCGTTTCTCAGCCGTCCGCTACCTGACACAGAGATCGATTTGATCGAGCGATGGATCGCAGCTGGATTACCAGAATTCGTTGTGACGGATTAAGCAGGTTATATGTTCTTGTGGGGGCAACAAGGTTCCAATGTTGAGCCAAGTGTAAAACGGCATGCAAACTTGGCTTCAGCATTGGAGCAACTGGCGTCCAAAACGAACGGCAGCAAAGTCCCGCAGGGCAGACCTCTATGCAAAGCGTAGCGAAGGTCCGGTTTCCGCCCTTAGTGACGATTGCTGCGCTAGCATAAAGGTCTTGAAACGCCTCACGATATACGGGCCGTTCGCTCGGATTGGTAACTTTGATCGGGGGGATCTCTTACGGGTCCCATATATGAGGAGGGGGAGACCTAATAGTTAATCTAATGGGGGTTCCCTTAGGTCCCAATGAACCTACTATCTGTTATTAGTTTAATCATATGAATAATAACAATAATATCTCTATATCTATCTCATATACAGCTACAATATTCATTTACTACAATTGATATCCACCTACATCAGGAACTCTCAACCGACACCTCAGGGATTAGCCCAATCCGCTCCTTAAACACAGCCTTCATCACCTCGGTTGCCTCTTGCTCATACCTAGGCTCAACCAAGATCGCGTCATGGATGGGGAGGGCAAAGATGCCCCTAGATTTGAGTTCCAACAGGACAGCCACCAAGATGTCGGCCTCTGTTCGCATCAGTTGCAAACCAACCCTTGTCCCAAAGAGATGAACGATCGCGGGATGGCGTTGCCCAATGGCCGCTAGGGTGGCACTGAAGGACTTGCTGGCAGGGATGGTCTTGCGGACCCCTTTCGGCATACGGATCAGGGGCTTACTGGCATTGATCGAGGCTTGAATGACCTTCTTGATCCCAGGACGGCATTCTTGCGCGAAGCCATACTCTGTCAGATCATAAAGATCACCCGTTGGCGGTGTCGCGCCAATTAAGCCATAGAGCAACAAGAGCCCTGCCTGGCCGTAATCAAGCTCGACCAGCGTGTCGTCGTTCAGCAGGATAGCTTCCAACCGCGCATCATGCTTCATCCCCTGCCAAAAACCACCAAAGAGCCGTCCCCCTTGGGCGAAGTCTTTGTTGTTGAATATCCGGCGGAGGCGTCTGTCGGTGGTGTTGATCTGTGGATCGGTGCAAGAAAGAGGAACCGTTTCAAGCCAAGCATTCAGGGTTTGCATCTCTTGGCGGAGGGCGTTTGTTTCCTCTGTATCATCATACTCAACCAGCGGAGCCGGTTTGTCATCCCGCTGTTTTGTTCCGCGCAGCAAGAGTATTTCTTCATCATCGGACCGTCCAAAGCCAGTAAACGTCACCCCAAAGTGTTCCTGGAGTGCAAGCAAGCTTGGTCCCGCCGTGAGGATGGTCTGCCGCCCAGCGCCTGCAAGGAGGGGGTTGTAGTCTGTGCCTTTGAAAGTCTTTGATCCCGGGGTGATTTCGACGACGCCCACTTCAGGGATTGCCAAGACTTTCAGGAGATCAGGGAGGGTTTTCCCCAAAGCCTGGCCCTTGTAACGCGACTTCTTCCTCAAGATTTGATTGCTCTGACTGACATGAAGTTGACCACTGGGCACTTCAAGGTGGCGATACAGGAGGTCGCAAACAATGGCTTCAATAGTGGTCTCATAAGTCGCTTGGTCCACCGCTTTACGTTTACGTTTGCGAAGGCCGTGCTTATCCTCATAGCGGCTGACCACATGTAGAACGGACTCAACGATGGTCTCGGCGGCTGCTGATTTGGCGCGACGAAACGGATCAAAAGGACGGGCAGGGACAACAGAGGTCACTGGTTTGGCTATTGGTACGATTTGTCCATCCACTCTCTAAGAACCTCTAGGCGATACCCCGCACCATACCGCGCGGCGGCTTCCTGGCTACTGTGGCCAAGGATCACCTTGCTGATTTCTTCGGGACAGCCAACATTGCGCAGGTCATCTTTCTTCTTGTGGCGCAGACTATGTAGGGATTTCTTGGGGTCGGTGA
>NZ_JBGFCE010000041.1:0-3775 GCF_041205415.1 Falsihalocynthiibacter sp. BN13B15 | reverse complement strand
ACCGGTTGAAACCACCGCGGAAACCGGACTTTCGCTGCACACGCAAACTAATTTAGGCAACTTGAAGAAAGCGGACACTCGGGGCTGTGACCCAGTTTTTTCAATGTGCAAACGCAGCGAAGGTCGGCAGTGAGCCCTGAATGGGCACTTAATAGGATGTGACGAAGGTCCGCTTTCTTTGGCTAGAAAAATTCCTAGCCGAAAAATGTTGCCACCGTTTGCTTTGTAGATCAGGGTCAATCATCAGCTTCAGGAACAACACCCCCCTGCACCACATACAAAGGTAGCCGAAAGATGCATCCTACTGAAAAAGTAGTTCGTCAGTTCCACGAGTCATGGGGGTTGCGCGATCCGGATCGCGGCGCGGAAGTAATCGCGACAGATTGTAACTTCGAAGACATAGCGCGCGGCGAGAAGCTCACTGGAAAGGAGGCCTATAAGGAAGACTATTACCGTTGGCGCGAGGCTTTCCCTGACGGACTTTGTGAAGTTGAAAATGTGATTGTTAGCCAATGCGGCAAGTGGGCCACTGTCGAGTTTCGCAATACAGGGACCCACACAGGGACCCTTCGATCAAGCCTAGGGGATTTCGCGCCGACCGGAAAACGAGCCGAAGTCCGCTATTGCTCGGTTATGAAGGTTAAGGACGGAATGGTGGTCGAGGGACGCGACTATTACGATAGCGCCACCATTGCGCGACAATTGGGTGTTGTAGACTAACCACCTTCTACCAAACACACAGAACTTTATGAATATCTTGCGTGAAGCCACGGTTCGGAGCTTGAGCGTAAGAGGCAGCTTTATCTGCATTGCCGACACGGAGCGTCTGTTTTTTTGGTGCAGCCACAGCGCAAGGCTGCTTCGAATGCTCCATACCAGATGTCGTACCGTGCACGAATGACCGCTATGCCGTAGGTATGCTAAAGTCGGCTGGTATCTAAGAATTTCTCGGGCCTTTGCCAACCCTTGGGTGCGGGCGTGTGCCGTCTGATAATCCAACGCAAAGCACAATCTCGTCTGCGCGAGGGGCGTCCGGCACCCAGAGGGTCATCGTGTCGATATGATCGAAAGGCCATGCTTCATCTTTGTGCCCAAGTGGCAGATCAATGCTGCCGCCTAATGCTCCGACTTTGTGATTTGAAGGCATCAGAGCCTTGCCGCCGCCAATAGCTTCGCGCACGGGTTTGCCAAGCCTCGGATGCAGCACCGCCGCGCCATGTTCCATTCCGCCCGAAGTTCCAACAAGCGCTGCTTTACCGTAGCAGATTGGTGGCGCTGAGAGCATATGTACGAGCTCCTCAGTCAAAGTTTTACCGAGTGCCACACCTACTTCGAACAATTGTGATAAGTCTTCTTGATCTATTCCCGCGAAGGCATTGCGGACGATCGCCAGGGCCGCCACACGCGTGATCGGCGCACATGGCTTTCCCATTTCGTCCATCATTATAATTTCTTTGGTAAAAACGGTTTTTCGAGTTTCCATGGCCATGCACCTTCATTTTCATTTATATCAACTTGGCCTTTGGCCAACTGAAAGGCAAACCAATGCTAGTGTATCTGCGTAGTCGCTTGCGACAAAAATGGTATCTCCAGATGGGCAAGCCCTGGCGAAAGCTGTCGTTCGGACAAATGTAACGAAGTGACGCTTCGTCCGCATTGCCGCCGCTCGCCCTCCGATTTGACGTTGATTTCGTGTGCAAACGCAGCGAAAGTCGGCAAAGAGCCCGGACTACCGATATTCTGCAACGCCACGAATTTCTGCTATCGTCACGCAGTCAAAAACCTTCAACACCGCCGAGGTTTTGAATGGGGTTTTTGGCCGCGTAAATTGAGGTGGTTTGAGGCCGTGCCAAAAACGAGCGTTTGTTGAATGTTTCTATCAGAACGATTTGCGCTGATGCGATCTTTGGTTAGTAATGCTTGAAAAGGAACGATTTGTTGGAAGCTGCTTTACTTATATTATTACTCATTGGCCTCGCTTTTTTTGCGTTTGGTCGCAAAAGTAGTCGAAGTAAACATACTCCTCCAAGCAGATCGACATCTCATAAAAGGCCAGCTACAAAGCGGCAGCCGTTTGACGCGCAAAGCGCACGTAAACAACCGATCAGCACTACGCTACAAGGCCCTGCCTATGTGGTGGATGGTGATACCGTGGTCATTCAAAAAACTCAGGTACGTTTGTTTGGTGTTGATGCTCCTGAAATCGATCACCCACACGGCAAAAACGCTAAATGGGCTTTAGTTAATTTATGTAAGGGAAAAACAATACGGGCGGAGGTCACAGAGCAAGACGCTTACGGTCGCTCAGTAGCCAAATGTTATCTACAGGATGGACGTGATCTATCGGCTGAAATGGTAAAGCTCGGCTTAGCTATTGACTGGCCTAAATTTTCAGGCGGAGAATATGGTTTGATGGTGGTGCCAGGAGTGCGCAAAAAGCTGTGGCTAGCAGACGCAAGGCAAAAGGGCAGGATGCATGTCTGGGAGCAGTTTAATGCCCGAAAAAATGCTAAAGACTAGGTATGGCTTTAGCCATCAAAACGACCGCTTCGATAAGCGCAGGAGGGACTGATCAATGGAAGGTATATTCTCTGTAGTCTTTGGTCTGTTTGCGCTGTTTATTGTACTATGGCTATATATCCTGCTTCCTGCGGGCATGGCAGAGAGAAGGAGCCGTAGTCAATTAATCTGGGTGCTTATCAGCCTTTTCGGTTCGCCCATCCTAGCCTGTCTGCTTCTGTTGGCTCTGGGAGATGCAGAATAATCTACTTTCCCGAAAATCTTCCAAAAACGACCGTTTGTTGAACGGTTCGCCGAACCCGACATTTGCGCACTTGCAGCGAAGGTCTGAAAGGTCCGGCGGTTTCAACTGGTCGACGCAACACTCTAATCTTTTTGGAAAGATGGAGTGAACCCTATGAAGTATCGTCGCCGAGTGTTTTTCACAGATGAGCAAAAGTCAGAGATATGGGATCCCTCTCGGCGATGCACGCATCGCCTGCCGGCAGTGGATGGCAACGCGGAGAATCGATGAACTCGATCGGGCGTGGTTTTGATCGCTCATCGTCATCGATTTATCCGCTCCTTGCGCGCACTGGCGGCATCCGTCCACCAAACCGCTTGCGGTCTCGCCTCGCTTTCACCCTGATGGACCGCGAGGAGATATCCAGAGGCCTGCGTGCGAAGCTGTCCTTGCGGTCCATTGCGAGATCCCTGAAGCGGTCAGCGTCCACGATTAGTCGCGAGGTCAGACGCAATGGCGGGCGTGCCCAATACCGCGCAGCGCATTCTAATACAGCAGCTTGGAATCGTGCGCATCGCCCAAAACTCTGCAAGTTGAATGGGAATGCCTATCTCTGCCGAGAGATATCGGCCAAGCTGATCCGCAAATGGTCCCCGCAACAAATCGCAGGCTGGCTGATGCGTGAACATCCAGATGATGAGAGCAAGCGTGTCTCGCACGAGACGATCTACCGTAGCCTGTTCATCCAAACGCGCGGCGTTCTTAAGAAGGAATTGCTTGCGCATCTACGGGCAACGCGGGCCATTCGCCGGTCTCGCCATGCCACACTAAAACGGACTGGAGTAGGTAAGTTCAACGACGCAATATCGATCCGTGACAGCCCCGCCGAAGTAGAAGATCGCGCAGTTCCGGGCCACTGATGGTGTGGATGCCTCACCCCGGAACCGGCATCAAAGTGTGCCATAGTGGTGATATTGAAAGCACCAAATCGGAGGAGACATCCATGAACGAAGTTACAATGATTGGCGTCGA
>NZ_JBGFCE010000040.1:0-4198 GCF_041205415.1 Falsihalocynthiibacter sp. BN13B15 | reverse complement strand
ACCACGCATGCGGGCGGCATCGTGTCCGCCGTTTGATGCGCCTCATGCGATTGGTGCCGATTTATCAGGAGCCCAACACCAGTAAAAAGCATCCGCAACACAAGATTTGGCCATATCTTCTGAGAAACGCGGTGATTGACCCTCCAAACCAGGTCTGGTGTGCAGATATTACCTACATACCGATGCGGCGCGGCTCCCTGTATCTCGTGGCCATTATGGATTGGTACAGCCGCAAGGTGCTGGCATGGCGGTTGTCAAATAGCATGGACGCCGCAAACTGCGTTGAGGCGCTGAAAGAGGCATTGGCCAATCACGGCACGCCGGAGATATTCAACACCCCCTCTCAGGCATTGCTTCGCAATACCCTGCCGGGCAATGGATCAGGGCAGCCAGTTCACCAGCGGCGATTGGATCGACGTGCTAACTGATGCCAAAATCAAGGTCAGCATGGATGGCAAAGGCGCGTGGCGCGACAATCGGATGATCGAGCGCGTATGGCGGTCACTCAAGTACGAATGCGTCTATCTGCACACCTTTGAGACAGGCTCAGAGGCAAAAGCCGGTATCATGAAATGGCTGGCCTACTATAATGCTGAACGTCCTCACTCGACCCATGGAATCTTGCCCCCCGACGAGGCCTATGCCAACAAAACAGAACCAATGAGAGTAGCAGCCTGACATGAAACCCTGATCCACTTTAACAAGGCTGCAAACTGGTCGAAAACTTAGGACCACCTCTTTCCAACAGAATAAGACGTGAGCAGACCTTGACGGTCATCGCAGCGATTTGGCTACTGAACCGCATTTTTCAAAATTATAAAAACATGAAGTTGTCGTTGTTAAAGAACTGAGTCCAGCTAATGGAATCATCAACGTCCACCAGAATTCGTTCGTTTGTTTCCTGAACCATTACCGCAAAATGTTTATTCCCATCTATTGTGGTCTCCCAACCAAAGAGATCATCAAGTGATCCAACATTATTGACGTTATCGAATTTTATTACATCAACTCCATTGGAAAAATCCGTAATCAAATCAAGTTGTGCATTCATTTGCGACCACGTTCCGTCGAGATTGTCCCAATCCACTAAATCACTGTTTGTGAATTCAAACGTATCAGCGCCATGTCCTCCGGTGAGGATGTCCGCCCCTTGGCCACCAATTATCCTATCATCACCGCTCTGCCCGAATATCACATCCTGACCTGCGCTTCCGTAAAGTCGATCATCACCATTTCCGCCGTAGAGTTGGTCGTTGCCGTATCCACCGCCCAGCAGGTCATTACCGTCTCCGCCACCCAGCAGGTCATTACCCCCTTCGCCGATCAAGGTGTCGGCCCCCATACTGCCGTAAAGTCGATCGTCACCGTGTCCGCCGTAGAGCTGGTCATTGCCGGTTCCGCCGCCTAGCAAGTCATTACCGTCTCCACCAACCAGCAAGTCATTACCGTCTTCGCCGATCAAAGTGTCGGCCCCCATACTACCGTAAAGTCGATCATCACCGTGCCCGCCGTAGAGCTGGTCATTGCCGTATCCGCCGCCCAGCAAGTCATCGCCGGTTCCGCCTAAAAGGGTATCGTTCCCATCGTCTCCAAGGACGGTATCGTTGCCGCCGCCTCCCCAAATTCGATCATTGCCAGCGAAGCCGCGTGCGAAGTCGTCGTTCAGGCCCGCCGCGATCAGATCGTCTTCCGAGGTTCCCAGAATTTTGGCAAGCACGTCGGCGGCATCAACGTCGGTGTCATTGATTGTGACGCCGTTCGTCGGCGAGAAGCCGGCTGGAACGAAATTCTGTGGGTCGATGTATGGGACTGTTTCCAAGACAGAAAAGTCTGGAAGCTGGCTTTCAAGGAGGAAGTGACCTTCTTGGTGGGGGGAGTGCGAATCTCCGCCTCCACTCATACCAATGCGCGCACCTTCAATTGCATAAAAGATGTGACCACCTGAGGCTGTGTCGATTAGCAACCACTGCTGCGGTTGCGATCCCATTTCGTGATGGGCTCCGTTAAATTCGACAACGCGAACATTACTGGGCAAATTGTTGAAGTCGAGCAAATTTCCTTCAATCCGAATTTCGTCCCGAGACGCATCAAAGTCCTCGAGGCGGCCGACAATGACATCAGCAACGTTGTTAATGTTTTGAAAATTGAAAGTGTCCGCGCCGCCACCGGAGCGCGCATGATGGCCATGCGAAAACTTTGTGATGCTTGAAAATTCTAAGTTATCCCAATGGTCATAGATATTATCGACACCCCCACCGTAGGTATGGATTTGCGTTTTTCCATCTGTAGCGACATATGTTCTGGTTACCATTCCTGCCTCATACTCAAATTAGGTTGCATCACGTTTTTTGGCCGCGAGCGCAAAACTCCTGAAGGGCCGGTGCTTAGACCATGTTGCTACTCCGGAACGTCGGAGAGAGTTGATCGTCTGCCGTACCGCTGCATTCAATAATCCATGAATGTGTTGACCAAAGACAGTGCTATAAGGAATAGCTACGCGACTCTAATGCTCACCTCACTGTACGAAAGGGTACTGGAGTGGCCCGGAAAGATACCAGAAATGAACCGCGCGGGTTTTGCCGGAGGCTCCAACTCATGAGTAGGATGGAGCATTATGAACAAAACAACGAACGAGTATTCACCAGAAGTTCGCGAACGTGCTGTGCGGATGGTATTGGATGGCAGCATGAAAGCCGTTGGTCGGCGATTATGTCGGTTGCGTCAAAGATTGGCTGTGCGCCGCAAACACTGAACGAATGCGTGAAGAAGGTCGAGATTAACACTGGCCAGCGTGGCTGCGTCACGACCGAGATGGCGGAGAAGATGAAGGCCTTGGAATGCGAAGTTCGTGCGCTCAAACATGCCAATGAGATCCTTCGCAAAGCGTCCGCATGTTTTGCCCAGGCGGAGCTCGACCGCCCATTCAAACGATGATCCAGTTCATAGAGGATCACCGCGATGCCTATGGGGTCGAGCTTATTTGCAGAGTTCTGCCAATTGCCCCTGCGACGTTTTACGACAACCTGGCAAAGCGGGCAGACCCGTCGCTTCCATCGGATCGCGCCAAGCGTGACGAAGAACTGAAGCCTGAGATCGAGCGGGTCTTTGAGGCAAACCTCAGCGGTCCGTAAGGTTTGGCATCAGATGCGCAGAGAAGGCTTTGATATCGCGCGTTGCATTATCGCCAGACTGATAAGGATAAAGGCATTGAAGGCGTCACTCGCAGCAAGAAGCCCAGAACGACTATCCCTGACAAGGCACTGCCTTGCCCACTGGATCGGGTAAACCGTCAGTTCTATGCACCCGCCCCAAACGTTCTCTGGGTGAGTGACTTGACCTATTTCGCGACGAGGCAGGGCTTTGTCTACGTCGCCTTTGTCATCGACGTTTTTGCGCGGCGGATTGTTGGGTAGCGGGCAAGTCGCACGCCCAATGCAGGCTTCGTTGTAGACGGTTTGGAACAGGCCATTCACCAGTGCAAGCCAGCGCAGGATCAACTCGTGCATCACTCGGATCGAGGGTCACAGGGCGGATTCAACCGGTAGTCACAACACCCCATTTTAGGAGGTGTAGATGACAACAGGCAAACGAAAATCAGAACGTTCGACACGTGGAAAATTATGCTCGCCAGGACGGCCACCGGTCTGGCATCGTGAGAATCTTTGCCGGTTCTGGCGGGGCGTGGCCGCAGGTCATTCCAGTGAGGTGTCCGCCGTCGAAGCGGGTGTTTCCGGTCATGTCGGAATCCGGTGGTTTCGGAGTTCTGGTGGAATGCCTCCCACACATCTTACACCCTCGGCGACTTCTCTGACGAGCCGAAATCTGACTTTCTCTGAGCGAGAAGAAATTGCTTTGGAGTGCGCTAGAGGGACAGGTGTCCGTGCAATCGCGCACAAGCTTGGGCGATCACCCAGCACAATTTCGCGGGAGATTAGACGCAACTCTGCAACGCGCGGGGGCGTTTTCGACTGGCCTGCCCCCCGAAACTTCCCTCACTTTAATGTAGAGTTTGCTCAACCTTTGAAGGAATAAGCAAATGCGACAGAGTCGTTTTACTGAGGCCCAGATTATTGGGCTGGTAATCCCCCCTAAAATTAGTGGTGTTCAAAAGTAGAATTTTCTCGGCAATATATCTGAGGAGATTTTTGATGAAGACAGCACGGTATAGCGACGCACAGATCATGGGCATTTTGAAGCA
>NZ_JBGFCE010000039.1:0-4228 GCF_041205415.1 Falsihalocynthiibacter sp. BN13B15 | reverse complement strand
GCTGCTTAGACGAATAGTAAATTCTGCGACGATACTTCATGTTCAACACTCCATCTCTTCCAAAAGATTAAAGTGTTGCGTCCACCGGTTGAAACCACCGCGGAAACCGGACTTTCGCTGCGGGCGCGAACCAACCCTGCCCAGACATTAGAAGCCGACGTTCAGGCAACCCTGAAACTCGGTTTCACTCTGCACCGCCGCATGACCGCAAGGAGCCCAAGGTGGACTTTGAATGTGGTGGGCAGACAGGAGTAGAAATCCCTTCTATGCTTGTCCCTGCTAACCAACAAAAACTAAATAATAAGGGAGTGAAAAATGACTGTTTTTTTAATTGCCGACGTAAAGGTAACTGACGACGCATGGATTCCAGAATATGCAACCAAGGTTCACGACATAGTTGCAAAACACGGCGGCAAGTATCTATCGCGCAGCGGAAATATCGAAACGATTGAGGGTGAGGGTCTGGATACAACCTTGATCGCTCTCATTCAGTTCCCGTCCCGAGAGGCGCTTGATGCGTTTGCAAATGATCCCGAATACGCTCCGTTCGGAAAAGCGCGACAAGCCGGAAGCGTGAGCCGCTTTCATGTCATCGACGATACGGATCTTGCGGGCGCAATACCGTATCTTCCCGCTGCAGAGTAGCTGTCCCAATTGTGATTAAATGATTTCAAAGAAAGTCTCGGGGGCTCTTAAGTCTGCGAGACGATTTCAATCTAAGGAAAACAGAAAATGGCCAAGGCAATTCATAGCATGATCCGTGTAAAGGACAGGGAGAAATCCGTTAATTTCTATGAAGAGGCTTTCGGCCTAAGTGTGGCAGATACTTTCGATTTTGAAAATTTTACCCTTATCTACTTGTCTAATGAAGAGACCGAATTTGAGGTCGAACTCACCGTCAACAAGGCACAGAGTGGTCCTTATGAACTTGGGGATGGATACGGCCATATAGCGTTCAGTGTTCAAGATATCCATGCGGAACGCGAGAGGCTGTCCGCGCTAGGTTTTCTTCCTGGCGACGTCAAATCGTTCGATCACGACGGAAAAAAGCTCGCTACATTTTTCTTTCTAGAAGATCCGGATGGCTACAAGATCGAAATATTGCAACGCGCAGGTCGATACATCTAGATAACTGATTTACTGCAGTACGATAGCAGGTCAAAGGCCCGCATTGAAGTGCGGCAGCTTTGTCCGCACTGCCGTCACTCGCTTCTCGAAAATGCTGCGCAATGCACGAACTTCTGGTCTGGTGAAGCTGCAATGCGGCGTGAACCGACCTGGTGAATGCCTCCTGTGGGCCGTTCGCGACAACTACACTAAGAGTTGTCTCGGAATTTTTATGCAAACGCAGCATTCGTCACTAAGGGCGGTAAGGAGCCGTTCGCTGCATCAAGCGCTAAAGTCTGCTTTCATGGGTAACTTAGCACCAAAAGGGACGCCCCCGCCGAGGCCTAAAAATGGAATTCCATCATACTAGTTGTATCCATCAAAGTCTTGTCCAGGCAAAATATTGGGAAATTCCGCCATGCTTGAGGATATTTCGGAAAGAATTTTGGTTACTGGGCTCATCACCCATGCATGGGCGTAGCCTTCATTTCCCCATAGTTCGTAGTTCTCTTTTGGATCTTCCTTGATGTCGAATACTTGAGGGAAAGTGTATTTTTGGACGAAAGCGTGGGTGCCTTCGGCCGTTGCAAAATGGACTTTCATGTTACGCCATTTTACGGCCCAAACAATATCTCCCACATAAACAACAACGTGCTCACGCGCGGATTTTTCTGTTTCGTTTAGAAGAAAGGCTGACTGATCTACGCCGTCTATTGGGCGATCCGTGGGCACCAGTTCTGGCGCATTTGCAAAGGCCGCAAACGTCGGAAGCCAATCCAGCGCCGAGACGATTTCGTCTGAAACAACGCCCGCTGGCACCTTGCCGGGCCACCGGATTATTGCCGGAGTACGCAGACCTCCCTCAAACGCCGTGCTAAGTCCTCCACGCCAAGGCCCGTTCGAGCCCCCGACTTCTCCCGTGACAATTCCAGGTGAGGGATAGTTGGCGGCTCCGTTGTCCCCCGTGAGAATAATAATTGTATTGTCTGCAACGCCCGCCTCTTTGATGGCATCAAGAACTGCGCCGATATTCCCGTCGACTTCCAATTTGGTGTCAGCATAAACGCCCGCACCTGACTTATTTTGATAATCGTCATGCACGCCCCAAGGTGGATGGAAATGCGTGAAGCCGAGATAGAGAAAGAACGGCGCGTCTCTGCCCGCATTTCGTTCAATGAACTCGATCGCCCGCTCCGTTGAGCCGTGATCAAGATTGCGTTTGGCTTCGATATCATAGAGTTCGGTTTTTTTGGATGGTTCGCCCTTTTTGCCTTCCCAGAGATGAGGTATCTCGGCGACCGATGGATCGAATTGAGGGGTAGAAGTATAGGCCGCGGCATTTGAACCCTCGTTAATCCCCCACCATTCATCGTAGCCTTGATCGTTCGGCATGCGGCCGACCTTAGAGCCGATATGCCACTTCCCGAAAAGTGCGGTTTTGTATCCAGCGTCGGAAAGGAGTTCGGCAATGGTATATTCCCAAGGGGCCAACCCATCCGGCTCACCTGGAGCGGAAACTTTTTGTGTTCCTGACCGAATTGGTAGGCGGCCAGTATGGATGGCCGAGCGCGACGGTGTACATTGATTTGATACGTTGAAATTTAAAAGCCGCATACCTTCTGCCGCGAGCGCATCGATTTTAGGTGTCGGAGTCGTGCCGCCTTGAATTCCAACGTCGCCCCACCCCCAATTGTCGACGAGCAAATAAACAATATTCGGCTTTTCAGCTTGGGCCATGACCATTGTAGGGAAAAGACTAACAACCGTTGCGGCAATCGCCACTTTTCGTCCAAAATCAATCATATCAAATTCCATTTCCTAGCGTTTAGGCTTGGATAGCAGAAGAATGGGTGCCAAATCACGACAAAGTCGATATTCTGAAAATCAACTGCAAGGAAACAAAGAGGATGTCGCACCTAGCTATACCGATGGTCAGTGCCGCAGAGTTTGCAGCGGTTGCAGCGGCTGTTGATGCACAGTTCGGAGTGGAAGCCACTCACAAAGTATTTTCCCAATACGGGTTTTCCAGAAAACTTTTGGACGAGCCAGAAATGCAGATAGCAAACACTGAGTACATGCGGTTTCTAGAAGCCTGCGCCCGAGTGACTTGTGAGCCCCTTTTGGGTGCCAAGATTGGCGACAGTGTCCCCTTCTCAGACCTGGGCCTTTACGGTCAATATGTTTCAGAAGCGCCCTCGCTCACGGTCGCGCTTGAACGTGCTTCGCGGGCTTTGAAATACCACGAGTCCGGCTCGCGCCTCACCTATCAGATCGAGGGTCAAAGGCTCTCACTGATTTATGTTCCCCCAACACCAAGAGCAATTGGCAGTTGGCATCAAAGCGACGGGGTCGCGGCAATGCTCATAAACCTTGTTAAGGAATACGAAGCCCCACACTGGAAGCCGTCCCAGATCAAAGTGGCAGCCGCGACCAAAGTGCGGCAGGTAGAATTACGAGCGTTTTTTGGTGTTGATATCCAAGACAGCGTCGTTGGAACTGAGGTGACTGGTGAAATTAGCGTTCCTCAGAGTATTAATCGAAGCCGACGGAAAACATTCAATTGGAGCGCGCTTCGTCAGTTGGTTTCAAAACGACCACCGGAAACTTTTGGCGGCACGATGCGTATTCTCACAGGCCCGCTTGCGCGTCGTGGAATCTTCGATTTGTCGCAAATCGCTGATTGCATCGGTGTTGCTCCCCGCACAATACAACGCAGGTTAGCCGCGGAAGGAACGACGTTCGGCTCAATCCTGCAAGGGGCGCGCCGCGAATGGGCCGAGGACTTACTCGTCACCACCTCACTAACAATGCCGGAAATTGCCGGGCTCCTAGGGTACACATCCAAGCAACACTTCATCCGCGCCTACCGAGATTGGTCCGGACTTACACCCGCCTCTCGTCGTAGCAAGAACCGGAACTTCCAATGTGGCCGTGCACAGTAACAAATATCCGCCTGTGCTTGAACCCGCCATTAACTGCGACATGCACCAAGGTCAGCTCTGGGCCGTTCGCGTCATTCTCAATTCGCTGACAGAACAATTTCTTCACCCCAAAGCTACTGAGCCAGGGCAATCTATGTCAATCCGCTCACCCAAAAAAGTGAGGAACCTCGGGCATCTAT
>NZ_JBGFCE010000038.1:0-2500 GCF_041205415.1 Falsihalocynthiibacter sp. BN13B15 | reverse complement strand
CCACACCTGTTGAAAAAGGTCGGGATGAGTTGTGCCTAGGGGTGAAAGGCCAATCAAACTCGGAGATAGCTGGTTCTCTGCGAAATCTATTTAGGTAGAGCGTCGGACGAATACTCTCGGGGGTAGAGCACTGAATGGGTAATGGGGACTCACCGTCTTACTGATCCTAATCAAACTCCGAATACCGAGAAGTAATATCCGGCAGACACACTGTGGGTGCTAACGCCCATGGTGAAAAGGGAAACAACCCTGACCTACAGCTAAGGCCCCTAATTCATGGCTAAGTGGGAAAGCAGGTGGGACGACCAAAACAACCAGGAGGTTGGCTTAGAAGCAGCCATCCTTTAAAGATAGCGTAACAGCTCACTGGTCTAATTAAGTTGTCCTGCGGCGAAGATGTAACGGGGCTCAAGCCATGAGCCGAAGCTTAGGATGCATTTATTGCATGGTAGCAGAGCGTAGTGTGACATAGTTCCCATCCTCTTTTGCACCTTCGGGTGTAGTGGAGGATAAGGAGCTTTCTGTGAAGCCCGGGCGTGAGCCATCGGGTGGAGAGATCACTAGTGAGAATGATGACATGAGTAGCGACAAACAGGGTGAGAGACCCTGTCGCCGAAAGTCCAAGGGTTCCTGCTTAAAGTTAATCTGAGCAGGGTAAGCCGACCCCTAAGGCGAGGCCGAAAGGCGTAGTCGATGGGAACCAGGTTAATATTCCTGGGCCGTGAGGTGGTGACGGATCTCGAAGGTAGTTCTTCCTTATTGGATTGAAAGAGCTGCTTAGAGGTTCCTGGAAATAGCCCCTCTTTAAGATCGTACCCTAAACCAACACAGGTGGACTGGTAGAGAATACCAAGGCGCTTGAGAGAACCACATTTAAGGAACTCGGCAAAATACCTCCGTAAGTTCGCGAGAAGGAGGCCCGATTAGGACGCAAGTCTTGGTCGGGGGCACAAACCAGGGGGTGGCGACTGTTTACTAAAAACATAGGGCTCTGCGAAGTCGTAAGACGACGTATAGGGTCTGACGCCTGCCCGGTGCCTGAAGGTTAAAAGGAGGAGTGCAAGCTCCGAATTGAAGCCCAGGTAAACGGCGGCCGTAACTATAACGGTCCTAAGGTAGCGAAATTCCTTGTCGGGTAAGTTCCGACCTGCACGAATGGCGTAACGACTTCCCCGCTGTCTCAAATGTGGACTCAGCGAAATTGAATTGCCTGTCAAGATGCAGGCTTCCCGCGGTTAGACGGAAAGACCCCGTGCACCTTCACTACAACTTTACACTGGCATTAGACACAATTTGTGCAGGATAGGTGGTAGGCTTTGAAGCAGAGACGCTAGTCTTTGTGGAGCCGCCCTTGAGATACCACCCTAATTCTGTTTGATGTCTAACCGCGGTCCATTATCTGGATCCGGGACCCTGTATGGTGGGTAGTTTGACTGGGGCGGTCGCCTCCTAAAGAGTAACGGAGGCGCGCGAAGGTTGGCTCAGACCGGTCGGAAATCGGTCGTTGAGTGCAATGGCAGAAGCCAGCCTGACTGCGAGACTGACAAGTCGAGCAGAGACGAAAGTCGGTCATAGTGATCCGGTGGTCCCGAGTGGAAGGGCCATCGCTCAACGGATAAAAGGTACGCCGGGGATAACAGGCTGATACTGCCCAAGAGCTCATATCGACGGCAGTGTTTGGCACCTCGATGTCGGCTCATCTCATCCTGGGGCTGGAGCAGGTCCCAAGGGTATGGCTGTTCGCCATTTAAAGAGGTACGTGAGCTGGGTTTAGAACGTCGTGAGACAGTTCGGTCCCTATCTGCCGTGGGTGTAGGAGATTTGAGAAGAGTTGCCCCTAGTACGAGAGGACCGGGGTGAACGTTCCACTGGTGGACCAGTTGTCATGCCAATGGCAGTGCTGGGTAGCTATGAACGGACAGGATAACCGCTGAAGGCATCTAAGCGGGAAGCCCCCTTCAAAACAAGATCTCCCTGAGGGCCGAGGTAGACCACCTCGTCGATAGGTCAGAGATGTAAGTGCGGTAACGCACTCAGTTGACTGATACTAATTGCCCGATAGGCTTGATTTGATCCAGTAGAAGATAGACTTCTACAAACCTGACCCCCGAACGTAAGTTTGGTAAGGGTTCAGGCGGAATAATCAAAAGCTACACTTTTTTAAGTGAAACTAAATCTGATAGTTAAAACTGTGTGTTGTGTTTCTTTCTCGGTTTGGTGGTCATGGCACAAGTGAAACACCCGATCCCATCCCGAACTCGGCAGTTAAGCACTGTTGCGCCAATGGTACTGCGTCTTAAGACGTGGGAGAGTAGGTCGCCGCCAAACCTAGTAAGAAACATAACACGTATCTCTCAAACGATCCCTCAAACCCCAGAAATTACAAAAACTGGGATGCGAACTAAGGCAAAATGCCTAAGCGTCGCGGGATGGAGCAGCCCGGTAGCTCGTCAGGCTCATAACCTGAAGGTCGTCAGTTCAAATCTGACTCCCGCAACCA
>NZ_JBGFCE010000037.1:0-5996 GCF_041205415.1 Falsihalocynthiibacter sp. BN13B15 | reverse complement strand
GGTTCGATTGTGACGGAACTGGTACGCAACCGGTTCGCAAACTGGTTCATAAACGGCCAAAAACCCTTATTTTAGTTGTTTTTAACTAAAAAAGAGGGGTTTGTTGGCTCCGACGGTAGGGTCTAACCTATTCTGTAATCTATTGTTTTTAAGTGTATATTTCCGGGGATTTATTGGAAAACCGGTTCGCAACTGGTTCGCAGGGGAGAGGTAATGGAAGCCAAGTATTTTGGGATAATCGAAGTCAAGCAGTCACCTGATCCAAGCCTCCATCGAGTACAATTCTAGTATTCTGTTGAGTGTTTTTTGCAGTCGCGGATCAAGCCGCTCATTGCGGCCAACAAACCAACGCGCGTTGCATTCCTAGCATCTGGAAACACTTCCCGAACTACATTGTATGCTTCATCTAGCCGGGTCTGTTTTACCCTGCTACCGCCCTCTATCAGATCATAGCGTTTGACTTTTGTGCCTGTCGCGATCTTGAGGTGGCAATCTCCACCTTTATAACGGTGAATATGTGGTGTCGTATTCGCGGCGCCGAAGGGATAGTCATCTGACATGATTTCTCTTTCAAAAACAATTAGAAATTCCAGCGAAAAAATGCGGCCTCTGGATATGTCGATACTGTTGTGTGCTTTCACATTTGGGTCAAGACCTTTTCGCGCGACACTATATTGACGTGCAGATGCTGACCACGACGGTATTCCTTGCGAAAAGCAATGTGGCCAAAGCTCAAGGGCAAACCTCTCACGGGTTCAGGGGTGCAAAAATGAGCTTGGCTGTAGGTGATCTTTCCACCACACTACCGAGACAGTGAGACGCTGAGACAGCGAGACAGTGGGAAACCTTTATTGATGGGGCCAATCCTTTTGCCTGGCTTGCTTTTGGTCGCATAGGTTTTGAGCTTGCGTTCCAACTTTGAGATGCGCTGGGTGGATGCACAGGCGATTGTTGCACAGGTGGCGGATGACGCTCTTTTTGCTGGGTAGTTCGCCTTTTATCCCCCAGGCGACCAACTGATACACTTTCTGACGGCGACCACGCCAATATATCCGTTGAATTTTCGCTGGTTTGGTGGCGGTTGCTGGAGTCCCTATTTCAATGCACCCATCCATCGTCAAACGCGCGGCCAAGAGATACCCCTGGATGCGGTGAGCAAGTTCCCCAGAGTGGTTTTTGAAGGTGTCTTTCCACCAGAGTTGGTCAACCCGATCAGTAAGTCCGGATAGGTAGTCATCCTCGAAGGCCTCGCAGGCGATTAGGCAGGTTTCGTAAGCGTCCTGTGCAATTAGGTCGATTTCACTCACGTTCTTAAGAATTTTTCGTTGGCTTCCCGGACTGCACGATCATTGAGCCATGTCTGGTATCGGCTTTCTGACGTGCTATCCAAGTAAGGCCCCTCTGCACCGTTGCTGTAGTCAACCGTTTCAGTGGTATCTGCGTCTTTTCCGTATGTTTTCATGAGCTTTGCATCCCTGAGCTTACCCCAAGTGGCATCCATGTAGTAATCCATCGGGAACCATTCGAACCCACTTTCAACGGCACCGTCCAACGTCTCAGCAAGGTCTGTGGATTTAATGCGGCGGTCTTCAACCATGAGACCTTTTTTGAGCCACGCGCGGTGTTGCTTACCACGCCAACGAAGTTTTCCGCTTTCCCAGCCTAGTCGTGCCAGAGCATTACGAACGGCGTTGTCATTTTTGGCATTTAGGTACCGCACAAGTTCTTTGAAGTCCGCACTAGGAATGATCGATACGCAATACTCCGCTAGGATCGCCTCCAGTGTGTCATCTGCTTCGTTTCCGGAGAGGGTTTGCAGTTCCCTCATGATCGGTGTGGCGTTTACTTCAAACCGCATGCTTTTGGGATCGAACTTTTCTGAAAGTTTCCGTCCCTTTAGGGCGGCATACAGAGCTGCGAGTGATTTGGGATTGTTGATCTGCCTGAATACGTCGCCGACCAACCCGTTGAATTCTTCATTTTTTGGGCCCTGAGCATGGCCTTCGTGATCCATCTCAATGATGTAATATCGGCGTTCGCCACCCTCTAGCCAAAGTGGTTTATGGTTTGTTGTGAAGAGGTAGCAAGCCTTGAGGGGAATGGTCTTCGTTGCCTGATACTTTGGATTTACGGTTGTTCTGTCGCTGGTGATGAGGTCCTTCAGGGCATTTCCCGTTTGGGACTGACTGCTGATATGCACCTCTTCTGCGACAATCAGTTTCTTGTCTAGGACGCGGTCGTTGTGGGTTGCAACTAGCTTTTCCACACCGTCAATCTTAGCGGTATTATTTGCTCCAAAAAGGGCTTCAAGCACGACGCCTATCGTGGACTTACCTGTGCCTTTTTCTTCGGAAAACAACAGGATAGCCCAAGTGGGTTTGGACGCCTCATTTTGGAGCGACCACGCAATCCAATCCAGGAGGATGGTCTGTTGGTCTTTGTCGGCAATGGCAAAATCGAGAAATGGTTGCAGGGCCCCATATTTAGCATCTTCTTGGTTCTGGCGATATTGTGGCTCAGACCAGCTATTGATGTCCCACAGGTAGTTTCGATAGAGCCGGGGCGATGTATTCCCAGGGACCGCGTAGGTCTTGCCGGACCAAACCCCGAACGCCAATCTTGGGTCTAAGGGGGCTCCCTCCATGCAGGCTTGAATAATGCTTCCTGCTTTCTTTTGAACGATGGGGGCGAAGTCGGTTCCGTGGTAGTGGGCGACCATCATAGGTTTCGCTACCTTGGAGACGTCCTCCGAAGCTAGGCGTGTTTCCTGAGCATCAACCTTGATGAACTTTTTCTCGGCGGTGAGGAACCAACTCGCCACCTCCATCAAGATTTCGCGCTGTTGGTCATCAGCGGTAGGTTCCATTGGGGCAGGGGCTGACGTCACACTTGGCTGCCACGCCACACCGGATAGGATGTCCGTTTCCATGCGTTTGAAAGCAATTTCCTGCCATTCCGTCAAGGTAGGGAACTCGTCTACCGTTGCGACAACAGGTTCAGCCTCAAATCCCTCAAGTACGTCATCTACGGGAATGCGGGTTTTATCGTTTTTTTGTAACGTCATGCGAACTTTTCACCCGAATGTTATGGGGAGGCAAGGGATTTCTCCAGGGGGAGTGCCGAGGTACAAATATTTAGGTAGTTTTCGCAAAGTGTTGCGCGGAACGACGGTAGATAGGGCGGATTTCGGACCTACGCTGCGCCTGCAAACTAAACTGGGCAACTTGAAGAAAGCGGACACTCGGGGCTGCGACCCAGTTTTTTCGATTTGCAAACGCAGCGAAGGTCGGCAGTGAGCCCGAAGCGGGCACTTTCATCAACGCATCCTCAAACGATGCGAGTGAAGATCAGCATACCAAGAGTGCTTCACGATCTTGGTGCATTATTGTCAGAACATCTTAGAAAAACTTGAAAGTGTCGGCCTTTTTTGGTCTAGCTTGCATCTTATGCGGATAGCTATCGAAATCAAGCGCGGCCTTGCGGCCTGTGCGCAGTGGATCTTAGGTCTCCCGCTGGCCAATGCCCGTGTCGCCTACCTCGCGGAATCCAAACAAGAAGGGCGTGCAATCATGTCCCGCCATTGCCAACGGTTCCTGAATACGTGCCACATTTCAGTTGAAATTGACGGCCCACTGCCGCCGCCCGGCCGTGGCTGTGTGCTGTGTTACAACGAATCTTCCTTTCCCGACCTGATGGCCTTTATGGTGGCGTTCCTTGATCATGTGGACCGCGCAGCGGCAGCAGACCTTTACAAATTCTTCCCATTCGCACGCGCCGCTTTCGCACGCATCGATTTTGAACTCGTTCAAAGGGGAAACAGGGCGGCCACAGATGCCCTGATCGACAAGATGGTCCAGCGCATCCGTGGTGGAGAACGCGTTGCTTGGGGCGGTGAGGGTCGTTTGTCCGGCATTGATGGTATCCGACGTTTTAAAATCGGGGCCAGCTTGATTGCGATACGTGCAGGTGCGCCTGTGATCCCTGTGGTTTTTTATGGTGGCCACCATACCTTGCCGTTGGGAGCCATCCGGGCACGTCCAGGAACAATCCGCATCCGCATCGGCAATCCGATCCCAACTTCAGGTCTGACCGAGGACGATGCTCGCGCGTTCGCCGACAAGCTTCAGGATACCCTTTCGGAAATGTATTCCACCGCGGCGAAGAGCGGTGTTGTTTCTGCCGGTCCGAAAGTGTCGCCCGAGTTCAACAACTGACGGCCCTTTGGGGGCAACATGCATATCGTCGCCCTGCCTGCAATGCGTAAGGGGCAAGGGTTTGCAAACGGCGGCTTCGTCCGCATAGCAGACCTTAGGGCCTCAATATTGCTGCGGCAAGGCACCAATGTCCGCTATAGACGGGCTGCGCCGCAGCAATTGAGAATGTAGCGAACGGCAGCTAAGGGCCGGAAGCAGAAATTCAATTGGAGGCCGCTATCGGTGTTTTCGTCTATCTGAATGAGGTACTGGAAGCCTTTGCGGATGGGTATTTCCCCAGCCAGACAAAAAAAAGGATAAGCATTCTCCCGCCCGAGCACCCGCAATGGGAGCCCGGACGGAGTTTTGTTTTCGTCGCACCTCAAGCCACGCATCTTGGCAACCTGATCTGATCAATGATCTCCCGCTTCTGGCTGTCACTGATCCCCGCAGAGTATAGTCCATAGGTCAGCCTGTTGGCCGATCGCGCCGATTGGTGGCCCACAAGACTTGCGGTAAAGTGCTCTGGAACCCCTGTACGCTCGCATTGGGTGATGAACCACTTGCGGGTTGAGTGGAACACAAGGCCAGGGCGGGTGGCTCCGGTGCTTTGCCTTAACAGGGCGAACCTCTTGGTGACCCTGTCCACGGAAATCCCTGGAAACAGGGCCCCTTCGTTGGGAAGCATGGCCAGGGTAGCCAAAAGACTGTCGTGTAGCGGAATTTCACGTTCTGCTGCTTTGGATTTGAGCCCTCTGATCGCGTTTGGTCTGATCCTGGCAAAGACCCCGAGGTTGCCCTTGGTGATCAGGTCTTCCCCCATCATCCCACAAGCCTCCCCGGACCGCATGCCTGTGAGCAAACAGAGATGCAGCAAGGGCGTGAGTAGGGGTTCATTGGCCCCCAACAAAGTCACCACCTCTGTATCTGTCATCACCGCATAGCTTTGAACCTCTGGTTTGGCATGAACCGTAAGTTTGCCAAAGCCATGCTCTGCAAGGTGACCTTCCCGCACCGCCCAATCCAAGAAATGGCAAGTCTGGGTCCAAATCCGATGCTGGGTTTGAGGCGCAATTGTCCGGTCGGAAGTTGTCGATAGAGCCACCAAGTCGCGTATTCCCAAGCCCTTGCGTGTGGTGCTCTTTGTCACATCAGGGTTGAGACGGGACAGAAGCGCAAGGAATTCCTGACCGTTGGAGGGGCCTAAATCCCCGATCCGCTTGCTGCCAAAGAGGGAGGTCAGCAGCCCAAGGCTGAAACGGATCGACTTGAAGCTGCCAGGCTTAAGCTCTTGTGATCGTTGGGTAAGGTAGGCTTGAGCCAAATCCGCCACCGTGGTTTGCCCCTGGAGGTACAGGCGTTCGATTTTGGGCTGGGGGATTGTGATTGTCGGCGCATTATCCGGATCGGGGATTGCCCTTAGTCGAGCCTCTGCTTGTGAAACGATCTCCGCATAGCTCTGATTGATCTCTGCTATCCGTGTCTTGGCTGTACGGGCATCTGGGGTTTTGAGGGACCGCTTGAGGGCTTGTCCCAAGTGAGGCTGCAGGTGTTTGGGGTAATTGCGGCGATACATCCAGGTTTGATTTTTGAGGTAGGCATACTTCAGGGTGACAGACATGGGGTGTCCTTCTGGGGGCATAGGCCCCCTTTTGGGTGAAAGTTGAGGTTTTCTGAGGTGGAACAACGGCTTACTTGGTTATTCCTGTTCCCTGCGGGTAGTTAGTCCGGCAAGACGCGCAGGATTAAGTCCCGATCAGGTTCGCCGTAGGCACCCTTGAGCGGTCCTGATTTGGCGGTGCC
>NZ_JBGFCE010000036.1:0-7249 GCF_041205415.1 Falsihalocynthiibacter sp. BN13B15 | reverse complement strand
GGCACCGCCAAATCAGGACCGCTCAAGGGTGCCTACGGCGAACCTGATCGGGACTTAATCCTGCGCGTCTTGCCGGACTAACTACCCGCAGGGAACAGGAATAACCAAGTAAGCCGTTGTTTCACCTCAAAAAACCTCAGCTTTCACCCAAAAGGGGGCATATGCCCCCAGAAGGACCCTTATGTCTGTCACCCTGAAGTATGCCTACCTCAAACATCAAACCTGGCTGTATCGCCGCAATTATCCCAAACACCTGCAACCCCACTTGGGCCAAGCCCTGAAACGGTCCCTCAAAACCCCAGATGCCCGTACAGCCAAGACACGGATAGCAGAGATCAATCAGAGCTATGCGGAGATCGTTGCACAAGCAGAGGCACGACTGAGGGCAAACCCTGATCCGGATAATGCGCCGGCAATCACAATCCCTCAGCCCAAAATCGAACGCCTGTACCTCCAGGGGCAAACCACGGTGGCGGATTTGGCTCAAGTCTACCTTACCCAACGATCACAGGAGCTTAAGCCTGGAAGCTTCAAGTCGATCCGTTTTAGTCTCGGGCTGCTCACCTCCCTCTTTGGCAGCAAGAGGATCGGGGATTTAAGCCTCTCCAACGGTCAGGAATTCCTTGCGCTTCTGTCCCGTCTCAACCCTGACGTCACCAAGAGCACCACGCGCAAGGGCTTGGGGATACGCGACTTGGTGGCTCTTTCGACAACTTCCGACCGGACAATCGCGCCTCAAACCCAGCATCGGATTTGGACCCAGACTTGCCATTTCTTGGATTGGGCGGTGCGGGAAGGTCTCCTTGCAGAGCATGGCTTTGGCAAACTTGCGGTTCATTCCAAACCAACGGTTCAAAGCTATGCGGTGATGACAGATGCAGAGGTGGTGACTTTGTTGGGGGCCAATGATCCTGTTCTAACGCCCCTCCTACGTCTCTGCTTGCTTACAGGTATGCGGTCAGGGGAGGCTTGTGGTTTGGTGGCCGAAGACCTGATCTCCAAGGGCAATCTTGGGGTCTTTGCCAGGATCAGACCAAACACCATCAGAGGGCTCAAATCCAAAGCAGCAGAACGTGAAATTCCGCTACATGACAGTCTTTTGGCTACCCTGGCTATGCTGCCCAACGAAGGGGCCCTGTTTCCAGGGATTTCCGTGGACAGGATCACCAAGAGGTTTGCTCTGTTAAGGAACCACACCGGAACCACCCGCCCTGGCCTTGTATTCCACTCGACCCGCAAGTGGTTCATCACTCAATGTGAAAGGACCGGAGTTCCCGAACACTTCACAGCAAGTCTTGTGGGCCATCAGTCGGCGCGATCGGCCAACAGGCTTACCTATGGGCTGTACTCTGCTGGGATAAGTGACAGCCAGAAGAGGGAGATCATCGATCAGGTCAGGTTACCAGCGGGAGAGTGCTGAGGTTGAACCAATGACAGCGTTCCGTCCGGGTGCCCTCAGAGGGGTGCTCGGGCGAGTGAATGGGTGACCGATTTTTTTGCACTGGTAACGAGCGAACGGGCTTAAATTTCGGCTTTCGGCCCAGCAAATGACATGACCGTCAATTGACCCGTCATTGGCTTCAATATTTCACCTAATCGGTCATGATCGCATCGGGCATTGTGTTGCGGATTGTCGCCTTGACCGTTTCCAAAGCTGTTTCCAAATTGTCAGCATCCCACGGGACTCGAAACGAATGTTCAACGTCAAAGTGAGCTTTATTCATGTCATCGTTTCTACGTAGATATATTACCGGCTTGCCAAGACCCTCCGCCATGCCCGCCTCCCAGTATGCACCCAGGTTACTATGGGTCAATTCCACCAGAAGAAACCGAGCTGCCTTGATTTGCAACTTCATCCGTGTATCAATCAATCCCGACTTTGGTTTGTCGTCCACACGTTCAAGTTCATATCCAGTTTGCATCACCGCTCTACGAAGGCCAGGCAACCACTTGTCATCTAAGTCACCTCTTCCAAACGGCATGGCAATAAATGCCTTTCGACCCACTTTACTATCGGCCAATATCCTCTCATATTCGATCCACCCAGGCACCGTCATCGCTGCAGAAAATGTAGTACCGTTGAGTGTATTGCTTGGTTGAAAAACAATATGGCCCTTTGTTTCTAGATATTCAGCAAGCCCCTTAATCCCTTTCTGCGTTTTACAACCAACTTTGAATTGGGTTGACCCCAGCTCAAAAGTACACTCTGGGCCGGGTTCTTGTACTTGATTGCCAATCGTTCGCATTAGGTTTGCAATTTGAGTTTCAATGTCAGGGAAATGTGGGGTTTCTTTGTTTCGGGTTACAATTTCACTGGTTAGCATCGGGTCAAGGCCGAAACGATGCTGATCTTGGACCCAATGGCCGATCGACGCTGCATACAGAGAATTGTTCGGCACCAAGTTTTTATTTTTGAGCCCATCAAATATATCTTTTTCGTTGAGGAACTCTTCCGCCGAAATTTCGAGGAGCCTCTCCGCTGTACCGGACACTTTAAATTTGCCGCATCTTTCGCACTCAAACGTGCGATAGTGACCATCCGCCTGTAACCTATCGGCTTGCGACCAGCATACAGGGCAATTATTTTCAAAATACATATTCTACCTTTTATCCAGGTGTTGGCACACTGGTCCACAAAAAACGCCTTTCAGCAAGAGAACGATTTTCGACCACATTTTTAGCACCTAGCAAGCGATTAACCATGCTGAGGAACACACGCTGGTTTGGTCCATAGCGAATACCTATTCCCATTCTCCGCCCCCTTTTTCTCCAAGACGGTGAGACGCTGAGACAGCAAGGCAGGGTAAAATCTTTACTGATGGGGCCAATTCTTCAGGCGGTTTATGCGCTGGTCGTTCAAGTTTTGGGCTTGGGTACCAACTTTTAGATGCTCAGGATGGATGCATAGCCGGTTATTGCACAGGTGGCGAACCACACTTTTCTTCCCTGGTATCTTTCCACACAGCCCCCAAGCCACCAGTTGGTAAACCTTTTGCCGCCGCCCTCGCCAATACACCCTTTGTGCCTCATCTAGCTTGGAGGTCCGGCCTAGGATAAGGCACCCTGACTCGGCCCGCTGAGCCGCCAGGAGATGTTCCTTGATGCGCTGGGCTAGCTCACCTGAGTGGTCTCTGAAAGTATCCCTCCACCAGCGCTGGGCGGGATCTTGAACCAGTAATTCCGTTAGGTAATCCGCTTCGAAGTCTTCGCAGACACTTAAACAGTCTTGGTAGGCTTGCTGCGCGATAATATTGATCTTCACCGCCGTCATGTTTTCATGAATTTTTGCTCGTTACCTTCTCGGATATCGCGATCATTCAGCCAGGTTTGGTAACGGTTATCAGACTTGCTATCCAAGAATGGACCCTCCGCTCCGTCAGAATACCCATCAGTTGCGTCAGTCTCACTATCGCGGTTGAATTTCACCTTGAGCTTCGTGTCTCTGAGTCTATCCCAAGTAGCTTTCATGAAGTAGTTCAACGGGAACCATTCGAACCCGTTATCGACAGCGTCATCCAGTTTTCCTGCGAGATCCGTGGACTTGATGCGGCCATTTTCCACCATGAGCCCTTTCTTGACCCAGGCGCGTTGTTGCCCTTTTCCCCAACGAAGTCTTGTACTTTCATAACCCAACCTAATCAGCGCGTTTCTGGCGGTATTGTCGGCCCTTACATTCAGATACTTAACCAGGTCCTTGAAGTCTGAGCTTGGGATTATCGAGACACAATGCTCTGCCAAAATCGCCTCAAGAGTTTCGTCACTCTCCCTCCCTGACTGTTCCTGGAGTTCCCGCATGATTGGGGTCGCATTTTCATCGAACCGCATGTTCTTTGAGTCGAAGTTTGGTGATAGTTCCCGTTGCTTAAGCGCCGTGTAAAGCGCAGCAAGCTTCTTAGGGTTGTTGATCTGGCTAAACACGTCGCCAACCAACACAGTGAACTCGTCACTCCTAGGCCCCTGGGCATGGCCATCATGGTCCATCTCAATGATGTAGTAGCGGCGCTCTCCACCTTCCAGCCAAAGAGGTTTATGGTTGGTTGTAAACAGGAAGCAAGCCTTAAGGGGAATGGTCTTAGTGGGCTGATACTTCGGGTTTACGGTAGTTCCGCTCCCGGTAATCAGGTCTTTTATCGCATTTCCGTTCTTAGACTGGCTACTGATGTGCACCTCTTCAGCGACGATCAGCTTCTTGTCCAGCACACGGTCGTTGTGGGTTGCAACAAGCTTGTCCACTCCATCGATCTTTGCGGTATTGGCAGCACCAAACAGCGCCTCTAGGACCACGCCAATCGTTGATTTTCCCGTCCCTTTTTCCTCTGAAAACAACAGGATAGCCCAGGACGGCTTAGAGGCTTCATTCTTAAGCGACCAAGCAATCCAATCGAGGAGCATCCTCTGCTGGTCCTTGTCGGGAATGGCAAAGTCAAGGAACGGCTGCAAGGCTCCGTAGTCTCCTCCAATTGCGCCCTCAATCTTTCTGTACGAAGGCTCCGACCAGCTATTCAAGTCCCACATGTAGTTTCGATAGAGGCGTGGTGAAGTGTTTCCTGGGGCCGCGTAGGTCATCCCTGACCAAACCCCGAAGGAAAGTCTGGGGTCCTCGGGCGTTCCGTCCACACAGGCCGTGATGATATCATCCGCTTTCTTACGTGCAGTCTCAGCCAGAGGTTTTAATCCATGAAAATGTGCAACCATCTTTGGCTTGGCGATCTTGGCAACATCCTTAGAATTTATACGGGTATCAGGCTTGTCCACCATGATGTATTTTTGGTCAGCCGTGAGGAACCAACTGGCCACCTCCATCAAGACTTCCTTTTGAAGGTCCTCCGAGGCGGGCTTCCGTGGGGCAATTTTATCTGTAGCGCTAACTTGCCAAGCAACACCTGACTGGAGGTCCGTTTCGAGACGGTTCATCACAACCTCTTGCCACTCAGTGAGATCGGGCATGAGGTCCGGATCGACAACGACATCATCGTCGGAAAAACTCTCAAGCACATCATCTACAGGGATGCGCTTTTCACTATCGGCACTGGCTGGTTTACTATTTGTCATGCTACTTTTTCGCCCGATTATCGAGGGCACGCAAGCAGTTAAATCGGGAGGTTTGAGATGCCTGTACAGCGGACAGAAAAGGGTCGCTCCAGAATTGGGAAAGTGAGTGGGCTCCGGTCATTCGCTGCGTTTGAAACACACGTTCAGCTAAGAGCGCATTGCTGCAAGGTCAAACTTTGCCTTATCGTTTAGCTTGTTACCCACGGCCAATCGCTTAGTGTTGAAAGAACCACAAATGGAAAGGCTTCATATGTTACGTCATGCGCTATGTATTCTCTGTCTGGTATTTGGTGGTTTACTGGTCCTCCATGTGCCATCCGCGAGTGCGCAAACGACTGATGGCTCAGGCCAGACTGAGCTCCCCTCCGAAGACCCTACACCCAATTTGACCAATGGTGGAGAAATCGACATTGGCGCATTGGCTAAAGAATTCGAATTGCCTCCGCCAATCTTGAATCCACGGGTCGACGGCGGGCGGTTGGAGCTTTTGTTGTTGCCGTTGACTGAGAAGCAACTTGCCGCTGCATCCGAGGCTTGGCAACGCATAGTGCAGGAACAAACCCAGGATGTGGTCGATGCCACGCTACGGGTTAGGGAATTGGATGGGGAAACCGCTGATCTATATCGAGGGCGCGTCGCCCAACTTGCGGAAGAACGTCGGCACCTATTCGACAATTTTGTTCTTGTCTTGAACGATTGGCAGAAAAAAGGGGGAAATGCGGATGAAATTGCCAAATACCGCGCCTACCGAAGCTCCATTATCATCGACGAGATCCGAAACGCAGATGTTGAAACCTTGCGCCAGCGCACTGTGAAGTGGCTCACGGCGCGTGACGGTGGCATCGAAGTCGCAATTGACGCGGCTGTTATTGTGGTCTCGCTGCTGGGGTTACTTTTTGTGGCTAGAATTATTCGCGCTGTTACGCGGCATTGGATGGGCCGTATAAAAGGTATGTCGTTTCTCATGGCAGCTTTTTTGGGAGGGCTTTTTTATTGGCTGACCTTGACCATTGGTCTGATACTCGTTTTGTCACTCCTAGGCATGGACGTCACTCCGCTGTTCGCCTTGGTTGGTGGGGCCAGTTTCATTTTGGCCTTTGCAATGCAGGAAACAATCGCCAACTTTTTTAGTGGGCTAATGATCATGATGAACAAACCATTCGACGAAGGAGATTTTGTTGACCTTGAAGGTTTTGCTACAGGCACCGTCCAACAGACCAACTTGATTTCTACGACCATTGCCACAGTCGACAACAAGATCGTCGCTGTGCCAAACAACAGGGTCTGGAACAGCGTGATTACGAATGTCACTGCCAGTGCAACACGACGCGTCGATATGGTCTTTGGTATAAGCTATTCTGACAGTATCGGTCATGCGATCAAAGTGCTCGAAGAACTCATAGAGGCACATCCACTCGCCCATGATACTCCCGCTCCGGTGATTTGTGTCGGAGAGTTGGCAGATTCCTCTGTGAATCTTTTATGCCGCCCTTGGTCAAAAACAGAGGATTATTGGGAGCTCTACTGGGGTATGCAACACCTAGTGAAAGAACGTTTTGACGCAGAAGGTATCTCGATCCCATTCCCACAACGAGGCGTACATTTGGAACGGAATGACCCTGATCCTGAAACCCAAAAAGAGCACCAATTGTAGACCCGGCCTGAGAGTGCGCTTGCTGGAACATGGCGAGAGAGAAAACAAGTTAGCGAGTACTTTTTTGTCAATTCTTTATGGAATTCCGAAGTTGTCTGCATATCCTGCTTCACTATGCACTGTCAGTCGAACGCATTGTCTGGCTGATGCAACAATGAGTCCCTTAAATGACCTTCGCCAAATCGCAACCTTAGCCTCCAAAGTGCACCCTCCGTTCCGCACCATTTCAACCCTGCGTTGACGATCCACTTTGCGAACCGTTTTTGAGGATTTCCGAACCCTCCGTAAAATAAAATGATCATTAAAACAATACGTTACAGTAAAAATCGATACCTCTCCTGGGCACCAAATATTTTGGAAATATGCATATTTTACAATATATTGAGTGATTAGACTGCCTGTCAGGCCACCCTTTGGTCCACCTGTTGATTTTCACTGAGAGCTGACCCGGTATTTTCACCGAGATATGACCCACCTTTGTTTATGTATCAGCGTCTATTTTTGGTCAATGCGGTCGTTTCCTTTCGAGTTTTCATTGCGGCC
>NZ_JBGFCE010000035.1:0-7534 GCF_041205415.1 Falsihalocynthiibacter sp. BN13B15 | reverse complement strand
TTACAAAAACTGGGATGCGAACTAAGGCAAAATGCCTAAGCGTCGCGGGATGGAGCAGCCCGGTAGCTCGTCAGGCTCATAACCTGAAGGTCGTCAGTTCAAATCTGACTCCCGCAACCATTGTTACAGAACAAGCCACCTTCGGGTGGCTTTCTGCGTTTCTAGGGTTCCCCAAAGATAACAATCCAGCAAGTTCAATAGCCAAGGTATCCCCGTCTGGGATCAGGGTGATACTGGTGAGGAGGTTACGGATGATCTCGCCAGTTTCTGTCCTTGTGCTAGGCTCATTAAAGGCGTCTGTGAGGTCGGCCACCTTGCTGCGATACATATCCGCGAGGCCAGGGTGGAGCAGAACGGGCGGATTTCTGTCCGTCTCTGCGAGCTTGGCCTTCATGCTCTGCTGGAGCATCCCATTAGAAATTGCATCGATAATGGCGTCTATCTGTTTGGTAACCTGTGCCAAGTCGCGTCCTGCTTTGGCGTGATCTTGTCCGATTGTTGCAGAGAGGCGATTGAAATCTTTCTGATTGGACCGCGCAAACTCGGCAATCAGATCAGCTGTTGAACCCAATTATTCAGCGTCGAATGCCCAACCACCAAATCTGATGAAAGCTGGGGCCGCGTTAAGCCACTGGTCGTGCCAATCCGCACCGCATCACGCCTGTGTGTCTCGGTGCCATTTTTTGTCTCCTTCATAGCAAACATAGCTCGAAAGAGGCCGGAACTAAACCGCGACAAGTCCACTCTCAATCATAGAGCTGACAACCAAATAGTCAGCTCTTTTTCTGCAGATTCTATGCTTTCGCTGTTGATAATCTGTCTTTTCACACCTTGGGCGATCGCTCGCACGCGCTTATTGACTCCAACGTCTTTACTGCCACCCAGTTCGACTTCCAGTTTATCATAGATTGATAATAGTCTGTTTTGGATTGTTCTCAGCGATTGCCCTCGACGTTCGGCAATCGACTTGTCTGGCAAGCCAAGAGCCACATCCATCAATATCGTTAGCTCTACATCATTGAGCATATTGCTGGTTTGCTTTTGACCCGTTTGAAAGTGATTAACTTCCCTATCGACAACGACTTGCCCCTCTCCCAAGACAGATCGTAGAGCCAATTGTAGTTTCGTTTCGTTCGTAGTTTTGAGCAGGTAACCGTAAGCTGCACCGTTCGGGACAATACGAGTTATGCCGTGCAAATAAGCTTCATCGGAGTAGTTCGACCAAAACAAAATTCTCGTGTTGGGACGCTCCGCCCATATTGTCCTTGCTGCCTCGATGCCATTTCGCTCCTTCATACGAAGGTCCATGATGACGCGCGAAACATCCTGATCACGAGCCAGTCTCTCGCCATCCTTGCCGTTCCTGGCGACCAAAACTTCATCCACCTCAGGTAGAGCAGCGTGCACCATTCCCATCATGTAATTTGAGTGCATAGCATCGTCTTCGATGAGTAGAACTTTCATGCGCTTCCCCTCTCAGGATCGACGGCCCTTGGCGGCAAAACGACCCCAATCAATGTGCCATCAGTTTCGTCAAGCGTGAACAGTGCTCCTATGAGGCGCGCCCGCGTCCGCATGTGTTCTAGCCCCCCAGAGCCAACTCTCGATGGGTCGTTGATCGAAAATTGACCATTATCTTGAACCTGAATGATCAACTCACCTTTGTCAGATCGTGATATCACTATCCGTATGGCCGAGGCCTGCGCGTGCATGACAGCATTATTAATTGCTTCTTGTACAATCCTGTAGAGCGCAGTTCTTATAGCTGCCGGAAGATGGTCGATTTGATCCTGAGTCTCGTCGGTGACTTCGGTCTCAACGCCCGAACTGGTTTTGAGAGCTTGTTGAAGGTGCGTGCGGATAGCGTGTTGAAATCCAAATAGCTCCAAGATGGAAGGTATCGAGGTATCAATTATCTCTCGTAAACCTTGAATGCATACTTGCAACCGATCATGAATTTCACCTATTTTGTCTATTGACTTAATCGTTTGAAAGTCTCGGGCGATCCTAGTCAAATCGGCCAACGTCTGGTCATGCAGATCCATACCAATGCGTTGACGTTCTTGTTCTAGGGCTTCTGTTAAACTGAGAGCCCCTCGAATTAGGCCCTCTTCACGCATCAAGGTTTCCGTCCGGGCAATTGCTTCGTTCTTAGCTCGTTCGTTCGACCGCAAGGCTAAGAAATATGGTGAAAGCACGTCAGCTATGTTGCGAACCTCTTCTATTGTGTCCTCGTCATAAACGTCTTCTTCTTTTGAAGAGCAGTTTAGCGACCCAATCGTTCTTCCATGAAGTTTCATGGCGACATTCACGCGACTCCTCAACGAATGCCGGGTGATGGGTTCACTCATCGCACCGGGGAATATGTATCGTGCGTCCGTCGTGGCATCCCCAGTGATCATTGCGTCTAAGTTCCCCATCAGGATTTCTTTGACCGGCGATGCAGAAATTAATGACCTTGATGAACCCCACCTTGTTCTTAGCCCTACTTCAAACGTTGTGTTCCAAAGACGATCTTCATCTATCAAGCAGACATCCAAATGGTCGACCTTGATCAGCCGCTCGATTACATCTTTCACAGAGCAGAGTGCGTCGCGAATATCCAGCTTTCCAGCAAGGTGGTTCGAGATTTTGAGGTAGTTTGCAGACTTTGACATTTGATACTTTTCTTGAATAGCTAACCTCATGCTATGACATCAACTTCACCAATAGAATGCGGGCATCCGCATATTAGATGCGGGAATCCGCATTCTTTTCTGCGGGGGTTACTCTGTCACCCATCATGAACAAGCTTCATTATGGGTTACCGCCATAATTGCGGCACTGATATTAATGGAGAGCGGCGGGAGGTCGCTCAGTGGAGGAACTATGACTTTTAAGACTTTTCTGCTTGGCGCTACCGCCGGGCTAACCATCGTTGCATCGGCTCCTGCCTTTGCTGACACATCAGAAAAACGCATTGCACTTTCAAACAACTATGCGGGTAACTCCTGGCGTCAAGCAATGCTCGAAAGCTGGAGCAAAAATGGCGACGCAGCTATCGAAGCGGGCCTAATCGCGGCTGCAGATGCTTTCACAACTTCTGAAAATCAAGCGACGGAGCAAGCCGCCCAGATTCAAAACATGATCTTGCAAGGCTACGATGCAATCGTTTTGAACGCTGCTTCACCAACTGCTTTGAACGGCGCAGTTCAGGAAGCCTGTGACGCTGGTGTTATCGTCGTTTCCTTCGACGGTATTGTTGAGGCGGATTGCGCGTGGAGTATCGCCGTCGATTTCCGCGGCATGGGCCGCTCACAAATCGAATATCTTGCAGAACGTTTCCCTGAAGGCGGAAACATTCTAGAGATCCGTGGTCTTGCTGGCGTCTTTGTGGATGATGAAATTCATGCGGGCATTGAAGAGGCTGTCGCAGAGAACGGAAAGTTCACGATTGTAGGATCAGTTCATGGTGACTGGGCGCAAGACGTCGCGCAGAAAGCAGTCGCTGGTGTACTTCCAACTCTACCAGATGTTGTCGCAGTGGCAACGCAGGGTGGTGACGGATATGGCACTGCACAAGCTTTCTTGGCAACAGATCGCGAACTCCCAACGATCATCATGGGCAATCGGCAAGATGAGTTGCTTTGGTGGCAAGAAGCGCGCGACGAAAGTGGTTACGAAACAACGTCACTTTCTATTGCGCCTGGCATGAGCACATTGGCATTTTGGGTGGCTCAGCAAATTCTTGACGGCAACGAAGTTCCAAAAGATATGGTTGTCCCGTTCCTGACCGTGACTCCAGCATCGCTTGATAGCGCTTTGAAAACAACGCCTGAAGGTTCTGTAGCCAACACAGAGTATTCGCTTGAAGACACAATTGCGGCTATCGAAGCGGCAAATTAAGAGCGAGAAACTTCTCTATGCTGAATGCAAATGCAAAAACCGGCGAGCCTCCCTCACCAGTGGTTGCTCTGCAAGACGCGCGCATGGTCTTTGGGGCCGTGCGCGCACTTGACGGAGTTAGCTTAACCCTCTCCGAAGGCGAATGCCTTGGACTGGTTGGCCATAACGGTGCTGGCAAGTCGACGCTTGTCAACGTAATCAACGGCAGGCTAACGCCGACTTCTGGATCGGTTGAGTATCCGGAAACGATGGGCAAGGGACTGCCCTCCAAAAATTCAATTCTCGCCCATGAGACCGGAATTCGGAGCGTCTTCCAAGAACTGTCTTTGTGCCCAAACTTAACGGTGCTCGAAAATTTTCGAGTTCCCTACAAGGGGATGAAGACAGCTGGCTGGCGCAAAATTGCGCGGCTAAGAGTTATTGAATCCTTGAATGAAATTTTTCCTGATCACGGTATAAAAGCCGATACTACGGTTGGCGACCTAACCATTGCTGAGCGACAAATGGTAGAGATTGCAATTGCATTCTCGCTCCGTGATTCAGCTCCATCAATGGTTATTTTAGATGAACCTACATCATCACTTGATGCAGCCATCGCAGCCCAACTGCTCGAACATATTAAGAAATTTTGCGCCAATGGCGGAACCATCGTTTTTATCACACATATGATGGGCGAAATTTTTGAAGTCGCGAGCCGTATTGTCGTGATGAAGGACGGCCTAGTGACCGAAGACCGACCGACCTCCGACTTCTCCCGTCAGAGCTTAGTCGATGCCATGGGTCACGTCGTTGCGGGTGGTTCTACCTCCACTTCCGCTGCCCGCAACGATAAAACATTGGGCGACCAAATCGTTGATGCACCGCCGGGCATCAAAGCACGGAAAGGCGAAATTGTTGGTTTGGCCGGTCTTGCTGGTCATGGCCAAGCTGAAGCGCTAGCAAATTTCTATCTTACGCAGACATCAGCATGGCGGGCAAAGAAAGCTCCGCAAGCGGCATTTGTCGCCGGAGATAGAACGCGTGATGGCATTATGCCTCTGTGGTCGATAGCGAGAAATTTGACTCTTAAATCTCTTGTCGAATTCAGTGGAAACTGGTTCGTCAACAAGGAAGCCGAATCCACGCTCGTTGCCTCTTGGAAAGATCGTATTGGCATTCGCACAGATGACGTAAGTAATCCTATTTTGTCTCTTTCTGGCGGGAACCAGCAAAAGGTTCTTTTCGCTAAAGCATTGGCCTCCTCTGCTCCAATTGTTGTGATGGACGATCCCATGCGTGGTGTTGATGTCGGAACAAAGCAGGATGTCTACAAGATGATAAAGCGAGAGGCCGGGGATGGTAGAACCTTCCTTTGGTACTCAACTGAGACAGACGAGGTTTGCCAGTGCGATCGGGTATTTGTGTTCCGAGATGGTGAAATTTCAGCTGAACTCACTGGATCAAATATCAATGAAGAGAACATCCTCAAAGCTTCCTTTGAGTTTCGGGAGACTACAGGATGAACAAAGATACACTTAGAATATTGTTACCAGTGATTTCGTTGGCAGCCCTGCTAGCGGCTGTTTGCTACCTGCAACCCCGGTCCATGAGCTATTTTGGCCTAAATCTTTTGTTCAATTTGGCTGTTCCCGTTGCTTTGGCGACAATAGCTCAAATGATGATCATCATGGTCAATGACATTGATCTCTCAATTGGCGCGTTCGTCAGCTTTTGCGCGTGTGTAACAGCGACATTAGTTCAGGATACGCCTCTACTTGGGTATGCTGTTCTTTTCGCTGCCATCTGTGGATACGCAGCAATTGGCGCAATCATTCAAGCAAGAAACCTGCCAGCAATCGTCGTTACCCTCGGGATGTCGTTCGTCTGGGGCGGCCTTGCGGTCTTGATCTTGCCATCACCCGGCGGCTCGTCTCCTGAGTGGATTAGGTTCCTTATGAAATCAAAGCCGCCGCTTATACCGATGGCGATAATTGCACCCATCTTGATCGCTTTTCTCACCCATATGCTCATAAAAAGATCTTCATTTGGAGTTCTTCTGCGAGGTGTCGGAGGGAACGATAGGGCGATGGCTCGATCTGGATGGTCTCTCATACAGCTCAAAGCTTCTGCTTATGCATTAGCTGGCCTATTCGGTGTGTTGTCGGGGATGGCGTTAGTAGGTCTTGCTACGTCCGCCGATGCAAACATAGCTCTGAGATATACCCTCCTTTCTGTTGCTGGTGTCATACTCGGCGGGGGAGAGTTTACGGGTGGGCGTGTTTCACCGATTGGGGCGGTTATTGGTGCTCTGACATTAACACTTGCAGCTAGTTTCTTGTCCTTCTTACGGCTTTCGTCCGACTGGCAAATTGGGTCTCAGGGAGCGATTTTGATCCTTGTTCTAGCAGTTCGCCTCTTCTTTACGAGAAAGGAGCGCATGTCGTGAGCTCAGCAACAAACTTAAAAGGCGGCTCCGGTCCCCTAAAAATAGTCAAAAAAATCATCTCAAAACCTTGGATATGGGCGTTTGTAGCAGCTTTGGCTGCCTTCACGATGACCATGTTGCTTTCGGGCGGGCAGGGCGCAACTTCGCTTGCATACTCTGCCGCTACATTTGCTTCCTTCGCTGCGATCGTAGGTGTCGGGCAGATGCTAGTAATCACCCTTGGCCCAGGAAATGTTGATCTTTCAATTCCAGCGAATATGACTCTCTCAGCAACGCTTGCGCTTAAGTTCATGGATACAGAGAACAGTCTGATCATCCCTGGAGTGTTTGTCGCGTTAGCCGTCGGATTGGGATGTGGGTTGTTTAACTTCGGTCTCATTTTGCTTTTGCGGATTCCTCCGATTATCGCAACACTGTCTGCATCTTTCATCTTTCAGTCGTTAGCAATTTGGTCAAATCGAGGCATCAGAGTTAAGCCTCCCGAAGCTTTGGCGGATTTCACTACTGGTGGGATTTTAGGGATCCCTAATGTGGCTCTAGTTGCTCTCTTCTTGGCCTTTTTTGCTTGGATTCTAGTGGAACGATCTATCGCCGGTCGTTGGATACTATCAATTGGACAGAATCTTCGTGCGGCTCAACTCAGCGGCGTTCCCGTTAGCTTGGTTCGATTTGGAGTCTATGTAAGCTGTGCGATGTGTGCCTCGCTTGCGGGCTTCTTGTTGGCTAATTTTTCCGGCGGGGCCGCATTGAACATGGGTGCAGAATACATGCTGATGTCCATTGCTGTTGTTGTCATTGGTGGATCTTCAATTGGTGGTGGCAACTCCAACATTCCAGGCATTTGGGGAGCGTCACTATTCATGTTCCTCGTCGTCTCGATGCTTAATTCCTATGGATTCGGCGCGGGCGTAAGATTGATTATGACTGGATTGATCATTGTCGGCGTAGTCTCATTGGCTAGTAAGAGGAGCGACGCAGCATGATGAACAATGATGTCTACGAAGTACGAGATAAACGCTTCTATGAAGTGACCCTCCCAGACGCGGAGTTGAAGCAGATATCCTCCGGACATCTTTGGACAGAGGGTCCTGTTTGGTTCAGTCTGAAGTGGTCCGGCAAATTTGGACAAGGTGCTAAGGTGTATCCAACACAAGAGAATGGATACGAGAATGACGAAACGACGGAACTTTTCAGACAAGTTTAAAGCTTCTGTGGCGCTTGAGG
>NZ_JBGFCE010000034.1:0-10133 GCF_041205415.1 Falsihalocynthiibacter sp. BN13B15 | reverse complement strand
CATACATCCTTTTGAGGCGGCGGTTTTGCTCCGCCATATCCTTCATCTCTGTGATCAAAGACGCATCTATTACCCGGCAGGTGATGCTTGCATCACTGAGAGGGCATGCCGCCAAACTTCGCTCGCCATTTATAGAAACTCGCGCTGCTCATCCCATGTTCACGACACAGCTCAGAGACCGGCACACCGCCCTCCGACTGCTTCAAAATGCCCATGATCTGTGCGTCGCTATACCGTGCTGTCTTCATCAAAAATCTCCTCAGATATATTGCCGAGAAAATTCTACTTTTGAACACCACTAATTTTAGGGGGGATTACCGGTTGGCATGCCCCCGTCAATCAAATGTGGTTTTGCAGGCGCTTGGGTGATGCCATTCTCACACGCACGACACGCGTACTTGGGGCGGCGCGTGACCAGCACACGAAACTGGGATGGTACTATGTCCAAACGCTCAGTCACATCCTCGCCGATAATATGACGTTCACAGCCGCAGTCACAAATGATGTTGTCTGGTGCAATATAGGACCGATCCGGTATTGATTTATCCGAGACGAGCACCGAGTGCTCAAGGCTGCAATCATCACCGACCGCTAGAATTCGAAAGTCGCGTTCATCAGCCAGAGCATCAGGTGCAAAATCAAAACACCAGCGTTGGTATGGTCTTTCCGGCAGTACCTTTGGCTGGCACGTGCCCAAGGGTCGCCGTCCAGCGCCCGCGCCTCATCGGATCCGATGATTCCCTTAGTCTTTGCAAAACGTTACCGAGATCTTCCGTGCCCCCGACATCTGTCAGCGGACTTAGAGAAAATATATTGCTCTTTGATCATCGATACGATCCGTTCGTCTTTAAATCGTGCCTTTATAGCTGAGTTTTTTTCTTCGAAATTAGGACAGGCACCGTCTCAAAGGTACTCCTTGAGTCTGCGCCTTTTTCTCGAGAAAAACCTCGGTGAGTTAAGGTGCAAAGCCCGTTTTTGAGATGAAATCGATTTCGACGCCGATGTCTCTGAACCCAATAGTAGGATCAGTCGTGCGATACTAAGGTATTATCTGGCGCGTAAATTACCTCAAATTTCTCAAAAATATCCCCTCACAAGAGATGTCGAAATTAAGGTCCATCCATCTGCAACCACGAAGAATGCCAGCTTGAATGGGAGGGACACAACGGCTGGAGGAACCATCATCATACCCATCGACATAAGCACGGCAGCCACCACAAGATCGATAATTAGGAATGGTAGGAAAACCAAAAATCCGATCTCAAACGCACGTTCAATTTCCGACAGCAAGAAAGAAGGCACTAGCAGCGACAATGGGTGGTCCTGCGTGCTTTCGCCAAGAACCGCGTCAGGCCGTAAAGCTGCGAGAGAATTAAACGTTTCGTCATCAATTCGGCCCGCCATGAATTCTCTAAAAGGCGCCATAGCTTCCTTGAAAGCTTCTTCCATTGGTATTTGGTTTTCAATTAATGGCGAAATTCCCTTGATCCAGGCTTCTGTAAAAACGGGCTCCATGACGAAGTATGTCAAAAAGAGCGCTAAACTCACGATCAACATGTTAGGAGGAGATTGTTGGAGGCCAATCGCTTGTCGAAGTATTGACAGAACGGTCACAATGAATGGGAAACAGGTCACCATAATTGCGAGACCCGGCACGATACTTAAGATCGTTATTAAAGCGATCAGTTGCACGCTTCGAGCTGCAATCGAGCCATCGTCCCCCAATGAGAGGGATAACTCTTGGGCGAAGACGGGCTGATTTAAAGCAACCAAGAATACAGTAGCAGCCCCCATCGCCCAAACTGTTTTAAAGTTCATGATCCTAGAGGCTTTCCTGAATATTGATAACTTCCGTCAGGCGAACAGCAAGCTGTCCGGCCTTGTCGCCCTCTAGTTCTTGAAGCTCACCTTTTGCTATGAGTCGATTGCCGACAAACAACTCGACGGGCTGGTCGATTGTTCTGTCGAGTTCAAGGATGGAATCTTGATCCAGAAGTAGTAAGTCTTTCACCAATGGGCGGGCTTTTCCGACCGAAACAGTGATCTCAATAGGTACCTTTGTGAAAGGGTTGCCTTTATTGCCATCGACCGAAGAGCTATCCATAATTTGTTTCCTTATCTTCCGTTTCAAAAAAACCGTCCAAGGCGCATGAAAACCCGTCGAGTAAACCGTCAAAATCCACTTGGGTCTCCGCTTCCCCAATGCGGATATAGACCTGCCCGTCACCCAAGGATTCTTCCTCAATTATTTTGAGTGGAAGACTATCTTGACCCGCCGATAGTTTTTCCAACGCTTGCCTGTTCATAGGTCCAACGACGAGTTCGACCGGGATCGAGCTTTGCGTTCCGGCCATCTCAATGATTTGGTCGGCGACGAGTGGTCCAATCGCACTTTTTGCCATTTTTGGAAGGACCTTGGCGACCATTTCTCTCAGGAGTGGCTCTAGAGATTTTAGGATAGTGGCCCTTACTTCGTGGTACGTAAATGCTAGTTCATTGAGGTTTCGGGCGAAATCGGAAGAAACTCTCTCCTGATCAGAAACATGCGATGAAAGAGAATCGTCCCAACCAGCCTTGTAACCTTGCTCGAAGGCCTCAAGTCTTGTTTCTTCTAGGGACGAAAAATCAAGTGCGTCGTCTTGTACTTGAGGCAAAACCTTGCCGCTTTCAAACACTTCGAGTTTAAACGGTTTTGACATTACGCGGTTTCCTCATCTTCCATCCAGCTTTTCAGGGTTGCGACGGTTTCCTCTTGGCGTTCCTTAATCATTTCTCGAAGCCTCGCGACGGGATCATCGGAATCCAACTCATTCATAGAGTTCCCCGCGAAGCCGGAGGCCATTGGGAGACTAGGTAGCCCCCCTAAATCGGGCAGGTCAAAATCAGTAACGGTCGACATCGCGGGAGAAGAGAAGCTGTTATCGTCGATCTCTCCGTTTAAGGCGGGTGGTACCGAAAGGTCAAAGCTGGGCATTGGGGGAATTGGCGGTGCGATAACTGGCTGCGGCGCACTACTGGCGATTTCAAGGGTGCCGCTGGTTAAAATTGGCCTTACGACAAACAACCCTAAAATAATTGCAACAAGGCCAAGGACCACAAGTTGAATAACCGTCATAACGTTGACACCCAAGGATGTAATCGTTGAAATTGTGGCCTCGGTGCCAACGTCGGCAAGCGGCTCAAAGGCCATGGATTTGATCGTTATGGTATCCCCACGCGATTCGTTGAAGCCCACGGTTGATGCGACAAGGTCTCTCAAGGATGCAATTTCTTCGTCGCTACGGGGTTGGAAGTTCTCGCTTCCATCTGCTTCAATAGTTCGCAATCCATCGACCAATACAGCGACACTTAAGCGCTTTATTGCTCCAGGAACCTTGAGGATTTCCCGCTTAACTTCGGAAACTTCGTAATTTGTGCGCTCCCGGATTTCGCTGTTTTGACTGGTGCTGGTATCGCCACCACCTTCCGCATCTCCTGCGGGAAGATTGCTCGCAACAGTAACACTACCGGATCCACTTTCATTTGAATTTGTGGAGCGTTCTTCTGTGTCGGTGCTGATTGCAACCCGAGAGTCAGGATCGAAAGTCCGCTCGAAAATGGATTCACTGTCGGTTTCCGTCTCGACGCTTACTTCTACAATAGCTTTTCCGACCCCAACGCGCGCCTCAATAATACGCTCCACACTTCGGCGCATTTCAAGGGCTTTATCGTCCGATGAACTCCCGCCAGACAGCGAATCATCGGCTCCGATAATCACTCCGGCGCGCGCATCGATGATTGACACATTTTCGGGAGTAAGACCCGCAACGGCTGATGCCACTAAATTTCTTAACGCCCGCGCTTGTGCACCGTCCACACCCGCGCCTTGACTGGAAACCGTCACAGATGCTGAAAGGCTCGTGTCGCGTCGGAAAGGTTGTGATGATGAGTTTGAAAGGTGAACTCTCGCGGCTCGAATATTTGGGCTGACCAGAATTGTCCGCGCTAATTCCCCTTCTTTTGCGCGCCAATATGCAGCATCGAACATTTGCGACGTTGTTCCAAATCCGGACAGCGTATCAAGGAGTTCGTAACCCTTAGTACTATTGGCAGGAAGCCCTTCTGCCGCAAGCGTCATGCGCAACTCATCGCGGCGGCTCGAATCGACATAAATCGATTCCCCTCGGACTTCGTAGTCAACATTGCGCTGCTCAAGGCTTTCTACTACATCCCCTGCCGCATTCGCTTCGACGCCTGCATATAAGAGGGCCATTCCGGGATTTGCGGCAATACGGGAGAGCCCCAGAATCGCCGCGAACATGGCCACAGTAGAGACGACGACCATTATTCGGCGGCGCGGGTTGAGAGAAAACCAAACAGACAGGAGCTGTTGCAAATTGATATTCCTTTATTCAGGGCTTCTGCCACTTCTTCAAAAATGACTTTCTGCGAACAGCCTTAACAATCGGTTAGTTTTCGTCTGCCTATAAAGAACATGTTGAAACTTAATGGTGATGACATGGCCGACAATGAGCAGCCTCCTGGCGAGAACGAACAGAAAAAGTCCTCCAAGAAACCTATGGTCATAGGTTTGTTCCTATTGCTTCTAGGCGGAGGCGGTGGCTTTGCTGCCGTTAAAACAGGGATGATTTTTGGCCAGCCAAGCGATGATCCGGAAATTGAACATGTGGAAATAGATGCGCTTCCCAATGTTGAGTTTGTTCCTCTAGATCCGTTGCTCATTTCACTGGGTGGTCCGGGCAGATCAAAGCATCTTCGCTTTACGGCTCAGATCGAAGTTGAGCCAAAAAGCGTTGCGGACGTTACGCGATTGGTTCCCCGCATTGTTGACGTCCTAAATAGTTATCTTCGGGCAGTTGATATCACCGAACTTGAGAGCCCGTCCTCGCTTATTAAGCTACGCGCGCAGATGCTGCGTCGTATTCAAATGGTAACTGGCGAGGGACACGTCCGGGATCTTCTCATCATGGAATTTGTTTTAAATTAGGAGGTTCCTATGACACTTATTGCCGACATATTACTCATCGCTGGCGCCCTTGGTTCCGCTATCTACTGCATCGTACTTTCCCGCCGACTCAAAAAATTCAATGATTTGGAGCATGGAGTGGGTGCTGCCGTGGCTTTGATGTCGACCCAAGTTGACGATATGACCAAAACTCTATCCAAGGCCCAAAACGCCGCAATTTCTTCCACTTCTTCACTATTAGAGTTAACGACGCGTGCTGAAAAATCCGCGCAACATTTGGAACTTCTCGTTGCTTCCTTGCACGACTTACCAAAAGCGTCTGAGCCTGAGTTACGCCCGAAGGATGATGAGAAGGTCGTTGAGTATGAGGATCTTCAGTTTTTGAGGCACAGTCAAAAACCAAAAGAGGAGACTACCGCATGACTGCGAGCAAGCGTTCAACTCCGAAAAAAAGGAAAGCGAGGCAAGGCCGTTACGCTCTTTTCATTGTTTCGGCGCTTTTTGTAATGTCGGGAGTATTAAGGCTCGGTGGTGGAACCGGCATCGCCATAGCTAAGGAAATTGAAGCGCTTCGTGCAAATGAGAGTGATGGGGAATCAGCTTTGTGCGAACCAAGTGCTGGTATTGCAAATTTGCTTTCTGACCTAAGTTCACGAGAAGAACGCGTCATGAACAGAGAACTCGCGCTTGAGAATCGTATGGTCGCTCTCGAGTTGGCAGAGAAAAAATATTCTGAGAGTTTGGCCGAACTCATCGAGGCGGAATTGGCGCTGGACGCCACTATAGTACGAGCGGACTCCGCATCAGAATCGGATTTAGGCCAGTTAACCGCGATGTATGAAAACATGAAGTCAAAAGATGCCGCCGCGCTTTTCGAAGAAATGGATCCAAACTTTTCATCGGGTTTCCTCGTGCGAATGAAGCCAGATGCCGCGGCGGATATTCTGGCGGGGCTCAAACCAGAAACCGCTTATGCGATTAGTGTCATTCTGGCGGGCCGAAATGCCAATGTTCCTCGAGAAGGCCTATAATCGAAAAACATTCTTAACACCCTTTTGCCATAGTGAGTGCAACAAAACTGAAATGGATCGATTTACGCTATGCTGGGAATTATTGGAATCATAGTCATATTTGTTATGGTATTTGGGGGATATCTCGCCGCTGGCGGTAAGATGTCAATTATCCTGAAGTCTCTTCCTTTCGAGTTTATGATGATTGGTGGCGCAGGTACTGGCGCATTTTTGATCTCTAACGATGGAGCCGGCGCGAAATCTACAATCAAAGATCTTGGAAAGGTCTTCAAAGGCGTTAAGTGGAAGCACTCAGACTATCGAGATATGCTTTGCCTGCTTTTTGAACTTATTCGTTTGGCTCGTCAGAACCCCGTTGGGCTTGAGGAGCACATAGAAGCGCCAGAAACATCGTCAATTTTCACAAGATACCCGAAAATCCTGTCGGACAAAGAGGCTGTTGCACTCATTTGTGATACCCTTCGCTCGGCATCGATGAATTATGATGACCCGCATCAAGTAGAAGAAGTGCTTGAGAAGCGCATGGAGGCCAATTTACACCATGCGATGCACGGAAGCCACGCTATGCAATCACTTGCGGATGGCCTTCCTGCACTTGGAATTGTTGCCGCGGTTCTTGGCGTTATAAAAACAATGGCGTCCATCGACCAGCCGCCAGAAGTTCTTGGGAAACTAATCGGCGGCGCTCTGGTTGGTACCTTTTTGGGTGTATTTTTAGCTTATGGATTGATGGGTCCATTCGCTGCAAAAGTACAGTCTGTTGTAGAGGAAGATTCACACTTTTATGGCCTAATTCGAGTAGTCTTAGTGGCAAATCTACATAATCATTCGACAAACATTTGTATAGAAGTCGGCAGGCAGAATACGCCAAGTCATAGTCGCCCAAGTTTTAGCGAACTGGAGGAAGCTCTAAAAGACGTGAAAACCGAGGCCGCATGAAACGGATCATTCAAATAGTTTTATTGTTGTTGGTTTCTTTTCCAGCATACTCCCAAACAATTATCGCTAGATCTGGGGAACATGAAAACTTTTCTCGTATTGTTTTGCCTTTTCAAAATGCGGTGACCTGGGAAATGGGGCGGTTTGATGGTGGATATATTGTGCGATTTGAAACGCCAATTGATGAAATCGATTTTTCAAATGTGTATCGGCTAATACCGAGAACGCGGATTTCCGATCTCGAATTTTCATCGCAGAAAAACGAACTTAAGCTGTTTTTGAATTGCACCTGCCATGCAAATGCCTTCGATTTCAAAGAAGGGAAGCTGGTTTTGGACGTTTTAGATGGCCAACCAATCTCGGGCTCGCTGTTTGAAAACGCTCTAAGGAGTCCAGAAGATGAGGGGCCAGACGACAGAACTGTGATCGCAGCTCAACCTATTATTCGATTACTTGATACCAATGCGCCTCTTCAAGAAAAGAAAGACAATGATGTTAGTAAGTCAGAAATTGACAAAGCAAAAAATCATGCGCTAGATTTTGCTTTAAAACCACTGCCAGCTTCAGAACGCGGTGTTTCATTGTTGTTCGATACATTTCCCAGGCTTTTGGACGAACCCGCTAACACCGCTATTGCAGAAATTTCTAGTGGCAAAATAACAGGAATGGAATCGAAGTTGGCCACCCAAATTGGGCGCGCCTCCACCCAAGGTCTTCTAGAACCAAATTTGCTGGAAAGGCCGACCTTTCCACCTCAACCGACCATTCTGAATGAACCGCTTGCCTCAGGAAGTGTTGGCCCGACTGCCGAGGTTCCCAACAGAAAAACTCCACATATCCGCATTCAAGCAACAACCAGCATTGATCAAGGCGTGATCGATGCGTTTGCCAACAGCGGTCCACTTCGAATGAATGGGCTAAAGAACGAATGTCTACCGAAGGAGGCATTTAGTGTTGAAAATTGGGGAACCGAGGGGGCGATATTCTCGGGAATTTCTAACGCTCGCATTCGGCTGTTTAGTGAATTCGACGCAGCATCAAATGAGGCTGCCGAAAGCCTCGCAATGGCGTATATTTACGCAACTTTCGGTAGTGAGGCAATGCAAGTAATTAAAACACAAAGTACTCAGCTTAGTAACCACAACTTGCTTTCTGAAATTGCTTGGACACTTGAATATGGCAGCGGAATTCAGGAGGGTATCCTGTTTGAACAGCTTAACTGCGCCACTGCGGGTGCCATGTGGGCAATTCTCTCAAGCACTAAGATTCCGAAAAACCATTCTATTAACCTACCTGTCGTGAAGAAATCGTTTTCTGAACTGCCACTACATCTCCGCCGCTATTTGGGCCCACGATTGGTAGAAAAGTTTTTACAAGCAAGCGATCGCATAACTGCAGTAGAAATTAGGAATGCTGTTAGTAGGGCGGAAGGGCAACACGGCGACGAATTCACCTTAGCGGATGCCAAATTAGAAATTTCTCAAGGCTACTCGATTAAGGCAATAGATTCATTGTCAACGATTGCTGGAGGTGGCTCGGAAACCTCAATCGAAGCTCTACTTGAAATTGTTCAAAATGAAATTCTAAATAAAAAACCCGTTTTAAAATCCAGGATTCTGGAACTCGAAGCTTTGACGTTTGAATTGCGAGGTACTGAAATAGAAGCCAAAATCATACCTACGTTAGTAGCAGCTATAGTGAAAAACAACAATCTTCAAAAGGCGTGGGACATCTTGGCAGCGTCATCTGAAGCGAACGTTTTGACACCAGAAATCCGCTTGAGCTTGTTTTCGCAAACTCTGATTGGGGCATACGAGAATATGGACAGTGCGAAATTTCTTGAGTTTGTTTACACTAATGAAGAATTGATTGTTGCGCTGGACCTTTCACGTTCTTTGAAACAACGCTTGGCCAAGCGACTAGTTGACAATGGGTTATCAAGTTTTCCGGTAAAAATTTTAGGAATTCAAGAGCTGGACGAGGAAGGTGACGCTTTGATATTTGCCGCCGCTGCCAACAATAGAAACGAGCCGCACATGGCTATAGAGTTGACAGCAAATTACCCCAACAATGAGACTGCTACACGAATCCGAATCAGAGCCGCAGTTTTGTTAAAAGACAATAAGCTTAGAGCTTTTGAGGAAGCCAAGCTTGGCAATGATGACGCTGCCATTGAAGCTCAATGGAGAAGTCGTGATCTTGCGGCCATTTCTAGGCGATCATTTTCAGACTTGAGTGCGGCTGCCACGCTACTTGATGTTCAAGAGAAAACTTCCGTGAAGAATAAGGTCGGAGATATCAAACTTGCTTCATTGAAGGGAAAACTGAATGAAATTCGTAACGTTAGAAGAGTAGCAACTGAACTTCTAGTTAAGTTTCGGGGGCCTTTAGAAGATAATTGATGCGGTCTTCTTTTTCGAATAGCATTGGCGAGGTGACCCGCCCCCCGAGGCTCCCTCATTCATAATGAGAGTTTGCGAGTTTGGATTTCATATTCTGGATCGTCAGTTTGGGCAAGTGCGTCGAGCGCGAGGCTTTCAAATTGCTCAAGCGCACGACGGGCTTCTGCGGGTGTTTGGTTTCCCAACGATGAACGCGGCCTGACGTTATTGTAATCGTACCACCAGAAGCCAGTTAGCGGCGGGTATAGGTGTTCGTGACCCGCCGCACGTTTGCGGCCCCTTCGCAGCTTGCTGGCAATCGTTTTCATCTCTTTGCGAACTTCAGGATTATCCGGCGGTTTATCGCGCCGGACGGTTTTGGAATCGACACCCATTGACCGGCAGGGCATGTTTACATGCCCGAGAAGGGACACGCTTGCACGCTCGGCGTGTCTGACGTCAGCACCTGCTGACGTCTACTTTGGGCGCGATAAAACAATCTTGAGAGAAAGGGAAAAGATCAAGAAACAGACAATCAGAGGACGACGATTGCAACATCAAAAACAAGCAGCATAATCAATCACACAAACGAACCAGAGCCTCTAATACTCAAGCCGCTCTGACGTCCAACTTTATATGACGAAGGACACACACGTCAGCTGTCGGCATCCCAGCTTCTTGCTCTTTGATCATCCGGTAATCCCCCCATTTTTAATGGGGTCCAGCCGTAGAATTTACGCGGCCATTTTCAGTTTCATGGCGGGTGTGATGCCGCCGATGCCCATGTTGGGTCGCTCGTTGTTGTATGTCCAGAGC
>NZ_JBGFCE010000033.1:0-10295 GCF_041205415.1 Falsihalocynthiibacter sp. BN13B15 | reverse complement strand
ATCCCATGTCGATCACTCCATATCTCCCTGACCAAATCCGTCAGGGTAGTGTGTTTACATGGGTCAACTCTCAGTGAAAATTTATGGGGCTACCGGGTCAGCTCTCAGTGCAAAACAACAGTACAGCGCAGCCAATTGATCGTTTTCGCATTGTTCGTGGCGATTAGATGCAACTTTTGCCTGAAACAGACACTCCCGCCGCTCGTCGCGCCTGCGCCAATGACCGCTCTGACGGGCTGCGCCGCAGCATCACGTAGGTAGCTCGAGCGGCGGCTTTGGGTCGCCGGTGTCGTGGGTATCCCTCATCGAAATCACGCACCAAACATCGAAAAAACGCCCATTATAATACCGACGAAACCGAGAGCGAGAGACCACAGCCCAACATAAGCAGGTACATAAACATGTGGGTCTCGATGCCGCAGATACCAATAGATGCTTCGCCAGCCAGTGATGATCTCGATCTTCAGAACTGATTTGCTTTCTTTGGAGCCTATGCCTAAATGTTCCCTCACATCAAAATCCATTTTAGCGACGCCATCACCATCCTGGTGACCAAGGCCGATGAAGTATCCTGACTTCCCCAAATGGCTGACCCGCAGCAGACAGTGCCGGTCCGCGTCCAATCGATCAGGTTTACTGAGGCGTATTCGCCAAGCCCCAATATCACGTTCCTCGGAACCCAATACAGTAAACGGCTTCTGAAGGGATTTATGTGGTTTGTAAAAAGTCATGTTGCGATTCCAAGATGTCCCCATGCCTTTCCTATCCTTGAGAAGTTCTCAATGCTTAGCAATCTCTTTCGTTGCTTACTTCAAGCTAAGATCAAAATAGCCTGCGTGTCGGTCGGTGGTGCCCACGTCCGCTTTGGGGGAAGACGGTAGGCCAGAATTCCCGATGGTCCAACTGCAGCTAAGGGCCGTTCGCGACAACTGCACTAAGAGTTGTCTCGGAATTTTTATGCAAACGCAGCATTCGTCACTAAGGGCGGAGATCGAACTTTCGCTACGCACCGAACTAAGGTCAGCTTTGCGAGCTATCCATCACAACATTTAAATGTGTAGTGCTTCAGTTCCTTTAGTTCCGCATCATCATCTCATGGACGGCCTGCATTCCGCGATCAGCCATATCCGAGACTTCAGCGGCATGGACGTGCAGTGCCTCTACTACCTCGGTGTCGTCCGAGGTCTGGATCACTACAATTCCTGTGTCGGTGACTTCAATCTCGGTTTGGATACGATCACCGCGCGCGAATAGTATATCGAGTGTTCGACTTTGAATGATAATCTCCGGATCGTCACCTTCTTCCACTCGGTTAATCATCCCCGTCACATGGCTAATTAATTCCGCCATGACATCCTCGTCTGAGGAACGGGTAACCGTTCGAATGCCGTTTGGTAGGACGGTGACTTCACGGCTTATAGTTTCGAAATTGCGGAACATGACCGCCAATTCCGCGCTTTCCTCCGGTGAAGCATTTGTTCCCCTCAACCCCGGCATTATTACCTCGTCGTGCCCTGTGCCGTCCGCACCGTGCATGTGCCCCGACATCTGTGCGAGAACACTCCCGTTAAAAAAGACGATAGACCCGACAGTTAAGATAAAGGCCAATACAAGTCCGACCAGCGTTTTACTACGAAAACTCTTTTTCATTTCAACCCTTCCATGTTCCTAATCGTGGATAGCTATGGCATCGATACCTTGTCGTAGATATGATTTTGATCATGCCGTCTGCGTATTTAAATCGTTTTTGATGGAGGCGCGACCGGTATCAATGCAAAGACCCACGTTCTGTTTCGCACAGGTGGACAAAGCAAAGAATGCGACCTTGAGTAGCAGCGCACGAGAGCAATCAGCTGTATCTTTCTGGCCCCTCCCATTGTTCCGATGTGTATCGATCACCATGGGCCCAGCCAACAGGAAGAGCAGCTTCAATGCGCCCGAGGTCCTCGGCGCTCAGGTCGATCTCGGCACCGCGAATGAGTTCTGCAAGGTGTGCCGTATTTTTGGTGCCCGGAATCGGCAACACATGTTTGCCCTGCGCAATAATCCAAGCGATGGCGAGCGCTGCGGCGGGCTCGCCCATGTCATCAGCGAGCGCCCGCAACTTATCGGTTGCTGCGATATTTGCGCTGTAATTTGGCTCCATGAAGCGCGGATTGTTCTTGGTAAAGGCCATGGATTGGGCATGCTCATAGGAAAATGGCGCATCCGTGAGGAACGCGCGACCAACAGGTGAAAATGCAACGAGCGTCGTCCCTAATTCGGCGCAGGCCTGAGACAGCCCCAACTCAGGTGCGCGGGTTGACAGCGAATACTCTGACTGAACTGCGGAAATAGGGCATTCGGTGAAGGCGCGCCGAAGGGTGCTTGGTGCAATCTCAGACAGCCCAACGGCCCTCGTCTTGCCGCTCTCGATTAGACATTTCAGGGTCCCAGCGACCTCCTCGGGACTATACGTGCGGTCGAAACGATGGACATAAAACATATCGACATGACCAACGCCGAGGCGCTGGAGGCTTGCGTCCAGAGAAGTCTCCAAATAGGCCAAGTCGTTATTGAAGCGATGTGTCGCTTCTCCCGTAATCCCTGCTTTTGTGGCGAGAACCATGTCTTCTCTCGCGGCTGGGTTCTTTGCAAACCAATCCCCTATGATCTCTTCTGAGCGGCCTTTACCATAGACATTCGCAGTATCTATATGGGTCACCCCAGCAGTTCGACACGTGTTTAAAACGGCGTGACTTTCTTCCATTGTCGCGCCACCATAGATGCCAGCGAAGGACATGGCCCCTATTCCGAATTGTGAAATTTCAGGGCCATTCTCACCTAAGTTTGTTCTTTTCATTCAAGTTTATCCTACATTTATTACGCCTCGCTGTCGAACAGGAGACCTTTCTATCCTTGAACGCGACCACAGTTTAATCCAAATATCTGCTGCCCGAAAAACGCTGTTCGTTAGTCCTTTATTGCGTATCGATCTGCTTCTTCAAAAACGTCGATAACTCGAGTTCCGGCTTTGATCATCGCCCCATGCTCAACGCCCGCAGGAATAGAATAGCTATCACCGGCTCCGTAACGCTTGCTCTCTCCACCGATGGTGAATTCGATTTCACCTTCGACGACAGTGCCCCATTGCGCCCCATGCGAATGTAAGGGAAGTTCCATATCCTTGAGGAAAGTGAAAAAGGCCACGAGGCCAGATTCGGATTTCACAACGGCTGTCTGTACGACATCCTCGGGGAAAGGCACATCAATGCTGGGAAACGCGGTAATAAACTCTGGGTACGGCATGAAGAGATCCTTTAACTGGCGGCTTGACTAAGATCGCTGTTGGTCAAAATCACTGTGCCAGCCCAACCCCGATTTTGCAATCTGAAGTCACATTGAACTCAAAGCGGACCTCCCTAGAGCAAAGCATAAATGTCGGCGTTGGGCCGTTCACGTCAAAGCCGTGGCTGCCAATAGATGCAAACGCAGCGAAAGTCGGCTAAGAGCCGATTCTGTTGAAAAACTCTTTGCTGCGTCTGCAAATTTTTAAAAATCAGAAAGCTGTTCTTCGTTGGTGAGGATATACCAAGAAATATTGAAAAAATTTGAGAGAACCAGAATACAGTTCTGTCAAATTTGACCCGAACGCCCGAAATCGGAGTTTTTCAACAAAATAAGCCCAGAGCAGCCCTCTCCGATCAGGACCTGTAACCGACCAGCATCCGCTTGGCGTGGACATAAAAACGTTTGAATGGCTGACTTGAAAAAAGTAATCATTTCTGAAGCATGGGATGAGCGTTCCAAGCTACCCGTAGTTTGCGTTAGACATCCAGCAGAAGGAGATGCACATTGCTGAAGTTAAGAAAATTTATATCCTTATTGTTCGGCTTTCTGTTTGCGATGAATCTGGTGCTATTGGCGACAAACAGTGCAGCCCAAGACAAGAACCCAGAAAAATACGGGGAAGTATTGGGCTATAATGACGTTAGGGAACTCACATCAGCAGGACTGCTAACGTTTCCAGGCCTCGGACGGTCAAATTACAGCGAAAATGGTACCTACAGCTTTACTGACGAAGCTAAATCGATCACTCTTTTCGGAGTATTTGATATCCGGAAAGATGGTAGGGTCTGTATCGACTTCTTCCAAAATGAAAGGCACCGCTGCGACATTTTCCTGCGGAAAAACAGCTTTGTCTTTCTGCTCACCGAAGAAGGTGACCGTTTTCCTGTATTCTTCAGTTTGGAAGGACATTAGGCAGACTAATAATCGTTGAAGGAGGTGAATGCCGACGTGGCTGTCCAATTTTAGCAGATTGCGAAAGCATGCTCGATAATTCTCGAACTGCACTGCAGCCGCATCAGGCGGGTTTGTCCGCTTAGCAGACCTAGCGACCTAATAATGCTGCGGCAACGTGTCAATGTCCGCTTCGGTGGACTGCACCGCAGCATTTGAAAATGTTCTGAGCGGCAGGTTTGGGCCGTTTGTGTCGCGGATGAAAAGGGCGAAATGCGATCATTCGCTGCGCTTGAAGCGAAGGTGTTCATTGCGCGACTTCATCAGCTTCCTGAGCGGCCCCACTTGAGTGGTCCAATTTGAAAGTTAGTGCATGACTGGTCTTTGGTCCATCTGAATGATGGCTTCGGGCGCAGGTGGGCGATAGCCCAAAGCACTGTGTGGTCCATTGCCCGGCAGTCGATACGTCGTATCGACGAGAGGGGTTTGGTGTTGTAGTGTTTCCTCCATCGTTCGATGATTATTTGGGCTTCGCGTAGTGAGTAGAATATTTCTCCGTTTAGCAATTCGTCTCGCATTCGGCCGTTAAAGCTTTCGCAGTAGCCGTTTTCCCAAGGTGACCCCGGTTCAATATAGGCCGTCTTAGCGCCGACAGCTTTAATCCAATCTCTGAGCGCCTCTGCGATGAATTCGGGGCCGTTGTCCGATCTAATATAGGCTGGGACGCCACGCAAAATGAACAAGTCGGTCAATGCATCGATGACCTCATTAGAATTCAGCTTTCGTTTCACTCGGATTGCCAAGCATTCTCGGCTATACTCGTCTAGGATGTTCAGTGTTCTGAAGGCCCGGCCATCCTCTGTCCGGTGATGAACAAAATCGTATGACCAAACATGGTCGCGATACTCGGGGCGCAAACGGACGCATGATCCGCCATTCAGCCAGATACGCCCCTTCTTTGGTTGTTTCATAGGCACTTTAAGCCCCTCACGTCGCCACAAACGCTCAACACGTTTGTCATTCACCTGCCAGCCAGCGTCTCTCAACAAGGCTGCAACCCGGCGGTAGCCATATCGGCCGTATTGGCGGGTCAGCTCAATCATGTCTGCAATCAAGCGTTCTTCGTCAGCACGCCCTCGTGGAAAACGACGCTGTGTGGATCTATGTTGGCCCAAGACGCGACATACGCGACGCTCAGAAATCTTCATCTGACTGCGCACGAGATCAATGCAGGCGCGGCGGCGCGAAGGGCTCAGAAGTTTCCCGATGCGGCCTCCTTTAGGATCAGCTTGTCCAGCGTCAGGTCCGAGACTGCGCGGCGAAGGCGTTCATTCTCTTTCTGTAGCCGTTTCAGTTCCTTGAGTTGTTCTGTGCCCATTCCGCCATACTTCTTCTTCCAGCGGTAATAAGTTTGCTCAGTCACACTGATCTGTCTGATTGCGTCAATTCGGGGCATGCCTTGCCCCATCAGAACTTCAACCTGCCGCAACTCCACAACAATCTCTTCGGGCTTGGGTCTCTTTATGGCCATTTATGGTCCTCCGTTTCCTAACTATAAGGGCGGACCACTTCAAAGGGGGAGGCTCAAGACGACACGTTCCGAAGCTTCTTAAACCTGATGTGTGGACCGGCAAGGCGAAAGCCGATGCCTTGGAGCCAATGAGGAAGAAGCGAGCGGAAATCCATCGGGGCTCGCGGCGACGATACTTCGGGCCGCATTCAGAAGCCGGATATACGTCAGCAACCGTGAAACCTATCCAGCTCTAACTAAGGCGTTGCAAAAAGGCGGGGTCCATATACATCCACACAGGACAAAGCAGACTTACAAGCCATGCCTGCAAAGGTCGGCTTAATGCGATCCTTGCGTACTTCGATCAACGCAATAGGTCCATTTTCTAACCGCGATGACGGCCCAAATGCCCTCGGCTATCATGAAAGGGTAAGACCCGATCAAAAAGGCATATAGTGCTGCGACTGCACAAGCTCCTGAAAACACCAAGGTGAAAACAGATGACCTGTCTTCCAGTGCGTAGCAGGCTACCATTGTGCAAACAGCCACAAAGCCGATGGCTTCAATCATAGCGACTACAATCGCTGGATGACAGGTTGCAATCAACTAAGCTGGTGCAGGGACATTCCTCAAGTGCGCTAAGAGCCTTGTCGACCCTTTGAAGCGCTTCGATTTGCGCTTTGACGGTCTTACGATGCGCAGCGGCAGCTTTTGCCATTTCACCTTTGCTCCAAGTGTTCTGAACGAGAGCAGATATTTCACGAAGCTGTAGACCGAGCGATTGCGCATCGCGGACAAACTGAATCGCACGAACGTCTTCTTCAGAATAGCAACGATTTCGCCCATGACGGCTTGGTTCGCGAATGACGTCCCGTTTTTCGTAAAAACGGATCGTCGAAACCGGAATTCCCACTCTTTCAGCGACGTCTGATATTCTCACGAAGAAACCTCTCGTTGCTTCTTTTTCACATATTGCGCAAAAATAAATCCGCCCCCCGACAGGATTGCGAAGACCGCAACGACCTCGACCCACATGCCAATATAGGCACCGGTCACCGCCCCGATAAAACCTAGTGCGGCAAGGGTTGGCGGAACCGCACATCCGACAGCACATAGGGTGATGAAGCCGAATACATGTTTCTTCGCCCTGGAAGAGGACGGCTTGTCCGCGCCCGCGCACCCACAGGCCTTATCAGTGTTCACTGATAAGAAGTCGCGCACCATGTCCTCGCTGCCCTCGGGGCCAGTGACATTCAACTGAAAATGAGAGCTGGTTTCTGAGAAGTCGAAACTGAAGAACGGGCAACACTCTCCCTCTAACAAAATCAAATCCTCGAGCATTTTCCGGGTGACGTTCGGCTTTGAAAAGATAAGCCGTGAGATGCCAGCAGCGTAATTCGCTTCGGTCAAAAAGGGCGACAACTTGCTGCACAATATTTCCTTTCGGTTCCGAAGAACTGGTTCCGTTAAGTTGCAGGCAATAACAGTCGAGGTATCGGTCATGTCTATCTCCTTAGCTGACCAATAGACACTTAACGTATGAACCTTAGTTCAAAGCAAGCACTATCTCGAACGCTCTTGGCCTTTCCTAAGAAGTCATTCGCTGCACTACAGAAACCTTGCAATTTGGGCTCAGACCCGCCGTTAGCTGCGCAGTGCACGAACGGCGGCTTTGGGCCGTTCGCGTTGAACGGCCCAAGGGCTTATATTTCAATGGCTTCAGCAATTGCCAAGGCATCTTCCAGCTCCACGCCAAGGTATCGGACGGTGCTATCCATCTTCGTGTGTCCCAACAGTAACTGAACAGCGCGAAGGTTGCCGGTCTTCTTGTAGATCTGCGTCACTTTGGTTCGGCGCATGGAGTGAGTCCCGTAAGCAGTGACTTCCAACCCAATGGACGAAATCCAACCGCGCACAATCCGAGCATATTGGCGTGTCGAGATGTGAAGGCGCTCTTGGAAACGCCCTGGCCAGAGAAATTCTGACCCGACCATCAGCGGATCCTCCATCCACTTCGCGACCGATGCCCGGGTGCCCTCCGAAATCTCAAACCGAACCGGTTTTTGGGTTTTGCTTTGCAGAACGGACGCCCGCGCCTTGATCTGCGCCGATGCCATTACATTCACGACTTTCATCCGGACAAGATCACAGCCGCGCAGCTTGCTATCGATGGCCAAGTTGAACAAGGCAAGATCACGATGGTTTTCAGCCAGTTCCAGCCTGACACGGATGGCCCAAACATGTTTTGGTTTCAGCGGGAGCTTCTGACCGACGATGCGACCCTTGTTCCAAGCGGGCCGAAGCGCGCGGATGGCAGGTAAGTGTAGCGTTTGCATGAGAGATCCTCCGATCCGCCATACCCTCCCACAGCGACAACCCGACGTTGACAGAGCCGTATATCACAAGTTGTGCAAAAGCAGCTAAAGTCCGCCAAGAGCCCAAAATGCTGATTTGCCACTCCGTCCTCCCGTTGCTCTGTTAACGAAGTCCATTCTCATAAAGTTGCTTAAACTTTTCACACGCTATTTAATGTCGCTTATGAAAAACGTTCTCCAAACATGTTTGCTTGTACTTTTGGTACTGCTAACGCTTCCCTTTGCGATATACGCCATAAACTTTGCACTGGGCGGTCTGCGGGATGCGCTGCCCGAGCCGCACTATATACGGTCCGATAACACTATCGCCAATCTATCTATTTTTAACCATATGACCGCTGGAGCGGCTATCACGGTGCTGGTGCCGCTCCAATTGATCCCGTCATTGCGGCAGCGTTTGCCCGCGCTGCACCGCTGGTCGGGGCGGCTGATCATTCTAGCTGCGATTGTTACTGCAATAGGTGGGCTCGTCTACATTCCACTGAGGGGCACAATCGGTGGGATGCCCATGAATATCGGTTTTTCACTTTACGGGGTACTGGTTCTGCTGACAGCCGTGCAAACAATCCGCTACGCACGGGCAAGGCGCTTCGCGGATCACAACGCTTGGGCACTGCGTTTTTTCTGGCTGGCTTTGGGTTCTTGGTTCTACCGTGTCCACTATGGCCTTTGGTATGTGGCCACTGACGGTCTATGGTCCAACCCCCAATTCACAGGAGGGTTTGATCTGGTACAAAGCGTGGCGTTCTTTCTGCCTTATCTCATCGGCGCAGAAGTTTACCTGCGCATCAAACAGAACAGTGGTCGTCATTCCTTGGCGACGCAGGGTTAAAGTTCACTGTCACAGATACTGTTTTATTGGTAACCCCGACAACAAACCGGCCAAGAAACTGTGTCGGCGCGGGTTGCCTTCGCCGTATGAGATCAGAACCGTTTCCCGCAGTCCCTTCACCGGAGCTGCCAGAAATCTGCGACGCGCCGAATGGCGCATAAGTTCGCATTCACGACGTACTCGGCCTCTAGTCCACAGACTTCCGGGTTGCCATCTGCATCGATTGGTACGGCATGTCCAAAGCCATCGAGCGACCAAGTTTCGATGCGCGGCATTCCGGCGTTGTCGCGATAGACTTCGCGAATAGCACTGCCAATAACCTCTCGTTCATCCGCGACAAGGTCGATTTCCTGAACTGCTGTCCACTGCTCCGTCAGTTCGCGAAGGTTGTTGGGGTGAACGATCGCATCGGCGGTGCCTTGCCAAAGCGACAACAGTGGCCAATTTTCAGGTACTGCATCTGTGCCCTCAGTCACATAGCCAGCCCACTCATCGCCATCGCGATCCGTCAGATCGAAACCTCCGATCCCGCAAGCATAACTTGCGTCTGCACCGTCGGGAGCAATGAATTTAACTTGAAGTGAACTCCAAAACAAATCGAAAGCGCCTGCCGGTCGATTGCAGCCGACCGGCAGACCGGCGAAAATTGCGCCACCAGCAAAGCGGTTCGGATAGTTCGCCAACATTACAGCTGCCATGGCTCCACCGGCGGAATGGCCCATAACAAAAACGCGGTTGGGATCTACGCCTTCTGCCTCTATGGCAGCATCAACCATCTCCAGGATCGACGCGCTTTCCCCAATCCCCGGTCGATTGTCATTCGTATCGTACCAACGGAAACATCGCCGAGACATATTTTCTGCGCGTTGTTCAGGCAGCAAAAGTAGGAATGGAAACTCTTCTGCCAGCGCCACAAGTCCTGTCTCATCGTCAAAATCAGCCGGGGTCTGTGCGCAGCCATGGAGGGCCACGACCAAAGGCAAGCCTTCCTTGAGACCAGAGGGCCGATGCAAATACATCAATAGATTGCCCGGGTTCTTGCCGAAACTGGAAACCTGTTCGAGTGCGGTTACAGATTGCGTGTTTAATAGCACGACAAAAGCAATCGCAGCTAACTGCGCATGACGTCTGATCCAATTGGCCACAACTCCAGCTGGAAACGGATTCGAGGGCATGGGGGCCCCGAAGGTGTTCGATGAATCGATACTCTGAATGATGTCCAAGGGGAGAAGCCCCGCTGATCTGCTCTTAGGCGTGATTAGCCGCTAACCATCTGTGCACTTGGGGTCGACTGAGAAATCGCCGTTTCCTCATCCGTCATCTCTTCCTCGATGCCTTCAAACAACGGAGTCGAAAG
>NZ_JBGFCE010000032.1:0-10725 GCF_041205415.1 Falsihalocynthiibacter sp. BN13B15 | reverse complement strand
GCGGCAGGTTGCGCGCTGAAGCCAAGAACCGCCAAATCAAGCATGTCCGCGAAAGCATCAATCGCGCGGACGTGGCTATTCTCATCAACATAATCGTCGAGGTGTTCAGGCAGTAACATCGACCGCTGCCAGTCTAAACCTTCGATGAAATGCGTCATGAACAACCTCCATACCGAATACGGAAATTATAGCAGCATCTGGATCAAAATGGGGGAGTTTTCACACAGCCTCCGGACAAGACTGCCGTCTGTTTATTCACCTCATTGGGCTTTGGAGTTGATGCTGTAGTAATCTGATTTCATCGCCAGAAATCACCACTCCCTTACGCCAAAGGTTATCCTTCATCACGGTCGGATATTGGTTTGCGTAGTCACGAAATTTGTCGTTGGTCACAACAAAAGATATTGGCATATACTTGAGAAACTCCAGAATGTATCTGTCTGCCTGAAACCCGCTAGGCACGACATAGATTTCGTCTTCTCTGAGCCCAAAAATGTCTTCTAGCATCACCAGTGAATGCCGCTTGTCCCTTGCGAAAGCTCCGTGTTCTTCAAGGGTGTAAAAAATATTGGCATCAAAGAAACAAACGATACGGTATCCTTGTGAGCGAAGCAGGTGCGCGATCTCACCAAGCGGTTGAGCGTCTAACCCTTTGTCATGCCCAAGATGGTAAATATTGTTTCCATCAAAAACGGCCACCTTTTCGTCCAGTCGCAGTCCATGAATGAAACCCTGCCGATCATTGATCAACAAAAAGTGCGGCCTGTTTTCGCGAACTTTTCGGTTCACAAACCACCAGAAAACAATCAGTGCCGTCAAGAGGGCCAAAAATGAGACCTGGTCCCAGTCTGACTGCCCTAAGAACCACCATAAAAGCAATGCGGATATGCAAGCCAGCAAGCCGAAGTTTAGGACCCTTAGTAGGGTGCGCCGGAGCCATGCGCCAGTATTGATACCTAGTTTCGGGGTGACTTCCCCTGAGAGTTCTTCGCCCAATGTAATTTTTTTGGAGGTCATGGTTTTTCTCATGCAAAAGCTGATCGCTGAAAAGTAACTAAATTAGCATTGGAATACCATAAGGGCTCAAACCTGCTGTTAGCTGCGCAAAACATCAAGGTCCGGTTTGGGACGTTCGTGTCATTCAAGACTAAGGGAGGAAACCGGTCATTCGCCGCAGTATGCATCAACGGTAGTTATGCGGGGCGGGCTCACCTGATCGACGCAACACATACATTGAAACGCTCTGCGGGAGTTTCGTATCCCAGCGTCTTTCGAGGTGGTTCGTTAAGCGGTCTTGCGCCAGCACTCAACTTTGCTTGACTATGTATCGCCAAATCCGTGCCCTTTGGGAAGTATTGTCGCAGCGAGCGATTGGTATTTTCATTTGAGCCGCGCTGCCATGCATTGCCCGGCAGTCGCTGCTTGCAGCGATGAGAGGGGCTGTGAGGGTCGCAGGAAAAGATATCGATCTCCGTCGCCAAAGTGAATGTCTTGTACCCCGCCATCTCTGATCCGTGATTCCAAGTCAGTGAGCGATAAAGCTCTTTGGGCAACTTGCGTGCCTGTTTGATCAACGCTTGAATGACACTGTGACTGTCCTTTTTGTCAACCTTTGCCAGAATCTGCAATCAGGTCGCCTTCTATTAGCTGGCATCACCGAGAGGCTAATGGCCCGAAACGGCCCTGTCTTCAACTTCCGCAGGTCTGTCACGGATCGATATCGCATCGTTGAACTTACCCAACCCGCTGCGTTTTAGCGTGGCGTGGCGGGACCGGCGAATGGATCGTGTCGCTCATAGATGAGCCAGAAACTCCTTCTTAAGTACGCCGCACGTCTGGATAAAAAGGCTTCGGTAGATCGTTTCATGCGAGACGCGCTTGTTCTCATCGGGATGTTCGCGCATCAGCCAACCTGCGATTTGTTGCGGGGACCACTTGCGGATCAGTTTGGCCGATATAGCACGGCAGAGATAGTCATTGCCTGCCAACTTGCAGGGCTTTGGGCGGTGGGCACGATCCCATGCAGCTGTATCAGATTGGTTTGCACGATAGCTTTGGGTGCCGACATCGCGCCTGACTTCACAACTGATGGTCGATGCTGACCGCTTCACGGATCGTGCAATTGAGCGCAGGGACACCTTCGAACGCAGGCCTCTGGAAATCTCTTCTTGATCGATCAGAGGGAGAGCGAAGCGCGATCTCACGCGGTCGGTGGACGGATGCCGCCAGTACGCGCGAGGAGTGGATAGATCGACGATGATGCTCGGTTAAAATCAAGCCCGATCGAACTCATCGACTCTCCGCGTTGCCATCTGTCCCAAATCTCTGACGTCTGCTTATCCGTAAAAAATACTCGGCGGCGATACTTCATAATGGTTACTCCATCTTTGACTAAAGATCAAAGGGTTGCGTCGACCAGTTGAAACCGCCCGACAAAGCCGCCGTTCGATGTTCCTGCTCTAAGGTGGATGGACGGCTCGAAGCGGACCTGCTGCGTCCCTCAGCCCTGAACTTGGGCTAACTCACATAGAGTAACAAACAGGCTTTGCCTGCGGACGAGACCAGCGCTGGCGATGCAGGACGCCGCCACTGTGAATTCTGGCACAATAAGGTTTCTGCACCGGCCGACACGCGTGTTATGAACGAGACTGGTAGACATATGGGAGAGACGTATGAGGATCGCAGTGATGGGCGCAGGCGCGCTCGGAGGTTACTTTGGAGCACGTCTGGCTGCGGCCGGAAACGAAGTTGTCTTGATCGCAAGGGGTGCGCACTTGGCAGCGATTCAGGAGCGAGGCCTGAAAATTCTGAGCCCGCGCGGGGACTTACATATGTCTGAGATCGCGGCAACCGACGATCCCCGTTCAGTAGGACCGGTCGACGTGGTTTTGTTCATGGTCAAGAACTATGACGTTGAAAGCGGGGCGCAAGCTATTGCTCCAATGCTTAAGTCTGACACGATGGTTGTGACTTGTCAGAATGGTGTCAGCGCCCATGACCGGCTTGGCGCAATCATCGGCATGCAGCACGTGGTACCGGGCGTGGCGCGCATCCCGGCCGACATTCCCGAACCCGGCGTCATCAACCATTCGGCAATGTGGGACACGCTCTCATTTGGCGAGTTGGATGGCCGGGTCACCCCGCGCGTTGCGGCCCTTCGTGATGCGATCATTGACGCGGGTGCGACAGCCGTGATTCCGGACAATATTCTGCACGACTTGTGGGTAAAGTTCATCTCTCAGGCAATGCTGGCCAGCATCACAACCTTGACGCGGCTTGATATGGGGCCGCTTCGGAACAATCCAGACAGCCGCGCGTTGTTCCTTGCTGGGATGGCAGAAACCAATCGGGTCGGCAGGGCGATGGTGCCGGACTTGCCCGAAGGCCTTGTCGAGCAAACTTGGAAAACCATCTCAACTTTGCCGGACACGATGCATGCCTCAATGCTGGACGATTTGAGAGCCGGCAAGCGGCTGGAGGTTGACTACTTGAGCGGGGACGTGGTGCGGCTGGGCCGCCAATACGGTGTTCCGACGCCGATCCATGAGGTGTTCTGGTCGGCGCTCCAGCCCTTTAAATATGGGTCTCCCGGATAGTTGCCTGTGGTTTCCACATAATCGTGTAGCCGATCAAAAGCATACCTGTGTTGGTTCAGGTGAGGGATGGGGGCAGCAGGTTTCAACTACTCCTTGAAGGGCACTCGCTACCGCATCCTGAAATTTTAGTGCGCCCCTACTTCCCGCCGTCGTTGTCATCGATGGGCGAACCTCGTTGGGTGTTTTCGGATGACCGTCAACCCGACTTTGCAAAGGGCGTTTCCAGCGCATTGCCGTCATTGAGACAAACAGCAGCATCCGTCTTATGGGCTCAAACCCGCCGTTCGCTGCATCTGCGCCAAAGTCTGCTTTTCCCTCCCTTCGGGCGACTGCGGTCTTATCTCGTTAGGCGCGAAACTCGCGATACAAGGCGTCATCGGTGGCGGGTTGCCGGCTCCGAGTAGCGAGATTTGGCGTCATGATTAAATTATTTTCAGAAAGGCCCGACGGAATTGCACGTGGAACACGTATAATGGTTGTAACAATCGCATTGGACCTATCATGAAACCACCCTTCGCCATTTTCGCGCTGTGCGCGTTCTGCGCCACCGCTGCAACTGCTGAGACTTTTTCATCCGACGTTTGGGCGGACAATTGGTTCGAGTTGCGCATAGACGGCACGCAGGTCGCGCAAGACAGTGTGCCGATCACGACGGAGCGGTCTTTCAATGCAGAAAGCTTCACGTTTGAGGCCGAACGCCCATTCGTGGTGGGTGTTGTGGCCAAAGACTTTAAAGAAAACGATACAGGTTTGGAATATATCGGAACGGGGCGCCAGCAGATGGGCGATGGTGGGTTGATCCTTCAAATCCGCGACGCAGCCGGAAAGACCGTGGCCGCCAGCTCCGCAGAATGGGCATGTGAGGTCATCCACACGGCCCCCTTGGATAAATCCTGCGAGGCGTCCACAAATCCCGTGGCTGGCGAAGGGGTTTGCACATTTGACACTATGGACGAACCCGCAGACTGGGATACGGCGTCCTTTGATACATCCAATTGGCCGCAAGCCGACGTTTATACTGCCCGCGAGGTCAGCCCAAAAGACGGCTACGACGCCATCAGCTGGGATCCAAAAGCCGAGCTGATCTGGGGACCCGACCTTGAGCAAAGCAATACCGTCTTGTGCCGTATAACTGTCAATTGACCCATACTTTAGGAATCTGCACTATGAACCGCACAATTATCCTTCTGGCCTGTCCGCTTTTCATCGCCGTTGCTAGCCCTACACTTGCCCACGACGACCGCTGCGATGCTGTGGCCGCTTCTGTCGCGGATGCGGGCTTTGCCGAGAGCGTGACCGTAACCTGCACCGACACCCAAGCCATTCTGACATCTGACACCTATCCCGATCATGACATGATGACGGGCATCGTCGGTACTAACGAACAAGTGCCCGTTCCCGCCGAATACCCCGCACCTGTCCTCCTCAATCCCGTCTTTTCGGGAACGCCGCTGACCCGCGATGCGGCGCTCGGCGTGGCAGTCAACGGGGTGCCGATTTATGACTATACTGGCGGCGGTGAGATGTCGGAAGCTGATCTGACGCACCATCAGGCACAACACGACACGCTACAAACGGACCAATTGGACGTGTGCGGCGGGCACGCTGGTCGTGGCGATGACTACCACTATCACGTCGCGCCGACCTGTATGATCGCGCAAATGGCCAATGCGGGACCAGAAGCAATCATCGGCTGGGCGTTTGACGGCTTTCCGATCTATGGCGACACAAACCCCGACGGCAGCACCATTGAAGGTGGCGTGCTGGATGTTTGCAACGGGCAGACGGACGACACATTTGGCTACCGCTACCACACCTCACAAGACGCGCCCTATATCGTGCAATGCCTGATGGGCGAGCTGCCGACCTTCAATGATTTGCCCCGTGTACGGCCCCTATCAGCCGCAAGCGGCGGCGGTGCACAACCAGGGCGCCCACCTCAAGGTGGCGTTCAAGACCTCGTCTTCACGCAAAGCGCCGATGGCAGCCGCAGCATGGATTACAGCTTTGAAGGCGAGGAATACTACATCCGCTACAGCCCTGCTGCTACGGAAAACTGCTACGACTATACCACCAAAACCGTGACCAACAATGGGGACGTCATGGAAGGGGAGTTCTGCCGATGACCCTTGCCCACCGCTTGTCCGGCCTCGCTCCGCTGCTGTTCTGCGGCATTTGGGCGGGTGCGGCGACCGCCCAAGACACTTTTACACTGACTAGTCCGGCCATTGTGAGTGGCGGTGACCTGCCAAGCGATCTAAAATGCAGTCGCGACGGGGGGGATGGCCTCTCGCCTCCGCTCGTATGGTCAACGGTTCCCGAAGGAACGCAGAGCCTCGCAGTCATCATGCAACACTATCCGCGCGGCAAAATCGCAGGCACCGACGCGCCCAGCCAATACTGGCTCTTGTGGAACATCCCCGCAGACACAACCGCCATTCCGCGCGGGAACCCAACCTCCTTGGGCGATGAAGGCGCGGACAAAGATGAGAGATTCACAGGGTACACACCGCCTTGCTCCCCACGCGGCGCACGTCACGAATACACCATCACGCTTTTCGCGCTGAACGCGGCCCCAGACACATTGCCCAGCAACGACAGCCTGCAGGTGGACTGGACCGAAATGACACAAGCCATCGGGCCGCTTGTAATCTCGTCCTCATCATTCACATTCTGGAACTAAATCGCGCCGAAACTGGACGTTCGCCGCGACACACAAAAAATCGGTTATAACGGGCTCTTTCCGGCCGTTCGCCGCACACTGCACCGAGGTCGGCTATGCGGACATGAAAATTAAATCGACGGAGATGAGGTTACTCATCCAAGTAGTCGGCCATCGGCGTCAATGGACCGCATCGGGCGAGTATATGGGTTTTTTCATAAAGGCCGACGGGCGCACCGCCGAAGCATGCGCCCGATCATGGAGAATCGCAGCAAAAAGCGAGGTCAATTAATTTTGCAGCTGGCAAAAGGGAAACACTACCCACGCCTGCTATGCTTGACCACACTTCATCTGCCCTAAATGACGCTTAGTCTCAGCCCAAGCGTTGCGCCAATTGCTCCGCTGTTTCGTTGTAAGATATCTGCAACATCCGAATATCTTTATGCCCCACAACCCGCGCCATACTCAACACGTCGAGCTTTGACGCCATCCGCGTGATGGCCTCGTGCCGGCTATCATGAAACGTCAGGTTCTTGATCCCTGCCCGATCGCGCACGCGCCGAAACAATACGTCCAGATTGGCACTGGTCAGGGCAAAACACGCCCCACCCGCCACTACATTAGGTAGCCCCTTCAGAAGCGCCACAGCGGCGGTTGAGAGCGGCACAGATCGCCAGTGCCATTCTTGGTCATTTCCAACTTGGCAACGCGCATATCGCAGCAACGCATTCCGCATGGTCTCGGTCGATCCCGAAACCTCCCCTTGTCGAATCAAGAACTCTTGGCGCGCGCCCCGTCTTTGGCATCAACCCGCTTCTCAAATGACTTTGATTTCCGCGTACCTTGCATGGCGACTTACGCCTGTCATTTGCCGGTTTGCAACTTTTGCAAGGGACGCCATTTCAAATCCTCCCACTCGGAAAAATCGCAATGGCATGTCAATTTCAATGGATTATAGCGCATTTCAGTACGAAATGCCCACCATAACCCCCTGTATATCCTTATATAAATAAGGAACTTCACTGATTAAGGGGAAAATATTGGTGCGGTCGAGAAGGAACGTTTTATTAATTATTTCATTTGGTTGCAAATAAATTTCGTGAAAATTCGTAATTTCGTTTGGTGAAATAATTTTGAAATGAACGAATTTCAATCTTACCCCGCAATGAAACTTTCTCGCTGTTTAGCTATCTATTGGCTCCAGTCTTAATTTCATCAATGTCGGCGAAGGTTCTGCGCTGCAGCGTTTTAGCATGGTGTGAATGTCTGGATCGAGCAGTTCGTCTAGGTGGCTCCGTGGGGTGAAGTCCGGCTTCCTCCGCGAGCGCATTTGACTGAAAACTAGGGTCCACGCCGAGCGTCGACTTTTAATTGAGAATGAGGAGAACGGCGCACAAAACCTATTTGTGCCGAAAATCCGTGCGTTGCGTTGGCTTTTGATTTGGCCTCACGGCGTCCTTAGATAAAACGGTTTGAAATTCAATCGTCCTGAGCAATACTGGGAAAATACACCTCGCACCGCCAATTCATTTTTTTGCCACCCTCTCTACCCCTGTCTTAAAGGAGAATAGCCATGTTTACACTTCGCTTTGCTCTAATAATTTCAACAACCTGCGCGCTAATTTCAACATCCGTAACCGCACAGGAAATGCAAGCCAATGAAGACCTGCTCGAAGAAATCCTTAACAAGGACAGCCCTTACTCGCCCTATGTGAATCGAGATTTTCCAGAGCGTCCCTTTTGGGGAGACAGCCACCTTCACACGTCCTTATCCATGGATGCAGGGGCGTTTGGCAATCGGTTGGGCCTAGACGAGGCCTATCGATTTGCGCGTGGCGCGCAAGTGACAGCCTCCTCTGGCCAAGAAGTACGCCTCGCACGTGCGCTTGATTGGCTCGCAATCACCGACCACTCCGACGGCATGGGCATGATCGATGATATGATTTCGGCCGCCCCCGCGATCACCCAATTTGAACAGGGCGCGAAATGGTCCAAGGGTGTGCGGGCCGGCGGTGAAGAGGCCGTCGCAACAGCTCTCGATTTAATCGGCGCGTTTTCTCAGGGAGAAATTGAACCCGCTTTGTTGAACAATTACTCCCCCGGTGCGCGGCGCTACGCAACCATCTGGGAAGACGTGATCCTCGCGGCTGAAAAACACAACACTCCAGGTGAATTCACAGCTTTCATCGGGTTTGAATGGACGTCCCTTGCGGCCGGAAACAACTTGCACCGAAACGTCGTTTTCCGCGATGGCGCCGACCGCGCCCGCCAAGTAGTCCCTTTTACAACGGTAGCCCCTATCGGAAGTAACGACCCGCTCGACCTCTATAAATACCTCGAAGTTTACGAGGCCAAAACCAATGGTGCGGCCATCACATTTGCCCACAATGGCAACCTCTCAAATGGCGTAATGTTCCCAACCGAAGAGCAATTTACCGGCCGCAAACTCGATCAATTCTACGTCGAGCAACGGGCCAAATGGGAACGCAACTACGAGATCACTCAAATCAAGGGCGACGGCGAAACCCACCCCTTCCTGTCACCGGATGATGAATTCGCAGATTACGGCACGTGGGATGTTGGCAACCTTGATCTTTCGGCCGCCAAAACAGACGACATGCTTGCCGGAGAATATGCTCGTGAAGCGCTCAAAAACGGAATGGTTCTTGAGGAAAAGTTCGGCACCAACCCCTACAAATTCGGGATCGTCGGCGCCACCGACTCCCACACCTCCCTTGCCGCGATCGAAGAGGACAACTTTTTTGGAAAACACGCCGGCTATGAACCAAGCCCCGAACGCCTGACGCATCCCTTCATGGAAAATGAAAACGGAAAACTTTCCAGCTGGCAACAGGTTTCCAGCGGCCTCACCGCGGTTTGGGCCAGCGAAAATACCCGTACCTCATTATTCGACGCAATGGATCGCAAGGAAGTTTACGCCACAACAGGCCCGCGCATTTCGGTGCGCCTTTTCGGCGGTTATGATTTTACCACCGAAGACCTGAAAACGCGCAATATAGCAAACGTCGGTTATGACAAAGGTGTGCCAATGGGCGGCGATCTCAATCAACCTCAAGATGGCCAATCCCCGACCTTCCTCGTTGCGGCCCTGCGCGATCCAATCGGAGCTAATTTGGACCGGGCCCAAATCATCAAGGGCTGGGTCGATGCCGATGGCATCACCCACGAGAAAGTCTATGACGTGGCGTGGGGAGATGCGCGCCAATTGGACGCGAGCGGAAAATTACCCGCCGTGGGCAATACCGTTGATCCAGCAACCGCAACATGGAGCAATTCCATCGGCTCGGCCGAATTGGTAACCGTCTGGACGGACCCAGATTTCGATCCAAATGAACGCGCGTTTTATTACACACGGGTTCTCGAAATCCCTACGCCGCCATGGTACCTTTTTGATGTCCTCAAATTTGGCTCAGAAATCCCCCCAGAAGCTCCCCTCGCGCAGCAAGAACGCGCCTACACCACGCCGATTTGGTTTACCCCAAAAGAATAGTCAGTGTTTCAAAAAGCTATTAAGAGGCCCTGCGAGGGGCCTTTTAAATTCCGGGGCTAGTCCGAAAAATTTATCCTGTCTAACGTCAGCGCGAAGGTTTGAACATCTATCAACCTTCTCCATGAATTAAGGGGCCGCTATGATGGTAGTCCCACATTGAGTTACACCACCAGCTCAAGTTTTAGGCGCTGCAACGGGCCGCTGCAACACAAGCTTCAAATTTCTCTGCTGGTGTCTTGTATTGCAAGGTCTTTCTTGGCCCCTCGTTTATCGCCGCCGCAATCGTCGATTATGACATCATCACAGCGGTAGCGCATATGGACTTCGTCGGCATGGGAGTTATCAGGCGGGGTCGCAAGCATTTCGCCTTGTAGGTGCCACTGCGCCGCCAATAGTTCGAAACCACTTGGGCGGATCACCATCTTGTTTGGTAGTTGTCCAACATCATTTCTTCCGTGCTTCTCGGTTAGGAGACTGAAAGAACTGATGTCACTTTGATGTCAAAAAACAACTATCAGCCAGCAATAGGTTGTTTTTATTGTATTTTCTTGAAAAATTGGTGCGGTAGAAAAGCAACGTTCAATTTTTTATTTCAACAATTTGTGAATAAATTTCGTGAAAAATTCGTAATTTCGTTTGGTGAAATAATTTTGAAATGAACGAATTTCAATCTTACCCCGCAATGAAACTTTCTCGCTGTTTAGCTATCTATTGGCTCCAGTCCTAATTTTCATCAATGTCGGCGCAGGTTCTGCGCTGCAGCGTTTTAGCATGGTGTGAATGTCTGGATCGGGCCGTTTGCGACATTGATAGGTGAGTGATTTGGTCCATTTTTTGCACCATGCACATTTCGACACTAAGGGCGGCGGGATCAACTGATCGACGCAACACACTGGGCGAACTTCTCAGCTGGGGTTTGATATTGCAAGGTCTTGCGGGGTCGTTCGTTCAACTGT
>NZ_JBGFCE010000031.1:0-11727 GCF_041205415.1 Falsihalocynthiibacter sp. BN13B15 | reverse complement strand
CTTGGACCGCAACACTGGTCACTGCCTCGTGGAACCCCCCGCCGTCATTAAAGTAAACGAGAACCGTCAGCACATGGCCTTCGTCCTCATCCGTGAGCGTATAAGTGGCCTCTTGCGCCCCCTCAAACTTCTCGCCCGAGCGCAACCATTGATAGCGCAGCGTGCCCAACCCGTCGTCATCGGCCAAGCCGCTTACATCCGCAGTCACCGTATCCCCCAGCCCAAATACCGCCGGATCGGCGTTGTCACTGACAAGCAGCACGGTCCCAGTCAGGTCGTGATTGCCATCGTCAATCGGGCCGGTCACGGGCGCGAACTGTGCCGACGCGGTCTCAAACGATGCGTCCTGAATAAGAACCGTCACGCCGATCTCGGCCCCCACATGCGCTGCCGTCAGTGCAAAGGTATTCTCGGAGGTGGTCTCGAGAACCACCCCATCCGCCGTCCAAACATAGCTAATGGTAAATCGCGGATCGTCGGTCCGAAGGCCTTCGATCTCGGCAGTCAGCGTTTGGCCTGCGGCTTGGCTCCCTGTGAGCGTGACTGAAACATCCCCGCTCGCGACAGGCTGAAAACTGCGACTGTAAACGCCGGCACCGCCGCCATCCTGCCCAGTGGACTGCCATGTGATCACCCATCCGCCACCCTCTAGTGCGGCGATCTGTGGGAGGTATTGATTGCCTTCAGTATAGGTGTTGACCTGCGTCTCGTCGCCTTGCGTGCTGCCATCGGCATAATAGGCCTGCGCATAGACGCCATAACTGCTGCCATCCTGACCATTGGACAGCCAAGTGATCACCCAGCCCCCATCGCTCAGCGCGGTGATCTGGGGCTCGTACTGGCTGCTTGCTGTATAGGTATTGACCTGCGTCTCATCGCCTCGCGCGGAGCCGTCGGCATTATAGGCCTGTGCATAAACGCCATTCCCGTCGCCATCCTGCCACTGGGAGGTCCATGTGATCACCCAGCCCCCATCGCTCAGCGCGGTGATCTGGGGGAAGTACTGATTATCCGCCGTGTAGGTATTGACCTGCGTCTCGCCGCCTTGGGGCGTCCCATCCGGATAATAGGCCTGTGCATAGATGCCCCAACCGTCGCCATCCTGGCCAGAGGAGTTCCATGCAATCACCCATCCGCCATCGCTCAGCGCGGTGATTTGGGGCTCGTACTGGCCGCTGGTCGTGTAAGTATTGACCTGTGTCTCGCCGCCTTGGGGCGTACCATCCGGATTATAGGCCTGTGCATAGACGCCGGGAAAAGAACCATCCTGATCATAGGAGACCCATGTGATGACCCAACCACCATCATTTAGCCCGGAGATTTGAGCGTTGTATTGCTCTAATGTCGTGTAAGTATTGACTTGTGTTTCGGTGCCTTGAGGCGTGCCATCGGCGTTATAGGCCTGTGCATAGATGCCAGCGGCATCGCCATCCTGCCCCCACGACGTCCATGTAATCACCCAGCCGCCATCGCTCAATGCGGTGACTTGTTGGCTGTACTGGGAGCCTGCAATATAGGTACTAACGTGTGTCTCGCCGCCTTGGGGCGTACCGTCCGCGTTATAGGCCTGTGCATAGACACCGCTATCGTCGCCATCCTGCCCCGGGGACCGCCATGTAATCACCCAGCCGCCATCGCTCAGCGCGGTGATTTGCTGGTATTCCTGATTTCCTGTCGTATAGACGTTGACCTGTGTCTCGCCGCCTTGGGGCGTGCCATCCGCGTTAAAGGCCTGTGCATAGATGCCGTAAATGTCGCCATCTTGGTCAAGGGACTGCCATGTGATCACCCAGCCGCCATTGCTTAGGGCGGTAATCTGCTGGTTGGTCTGTTCGTTTGTCGTATAGGTATTAACCTGTGTCTCAAAAATTGGCGTGATATCCACATTGACCGCACCGAGGGCCTCAACCGTTCCGCCGTCATTAGCGGTCACGCTGATCGACGCCGCATTGTTTCCGGCCACATCCGCAGCACCCGTATACTGGATCGCCGTGGCTGTGTTCAAAAACGCATCGATATCCGCCGGAAGGCCCGTCAGGATCAACGCACCGGTTCCACTGCCGGTCACGGTAACTGTGCCGGTTGAGGTCGCTTCCAGCGTACCGCTGTCCGCCGTGAGCGTCATAGCAAAACTCGCGCCCCCGCCAGCAACGGCAAAATGCACCGCCGACAAGTCCAGATCAGCCGCAATCCCTTCAAAAGCCGCCACATCCGAGGGCAGCCCCCAGTTCACGCTGCCATCGGCGTTATAGACCTGTGAATAGATACCGTTACTGCTGCCATCCTGCACATCGGACCTCCATGTGATCACCCAGCCGCCATCACTCAGGGCGCTGATCTCGGGGTCGGTCTGATAGCTCAGAGTGTGGTTGTTGACCTGCGTCTCGTCCCCTTGGGGCGTGCCATCGGCGTTAAAAGCCTGTGCAAAGACGCCCCAACTGTTACCATCCTGACCATTGGATCGCCATGTGATCACCCATCCTCCGTCACTCAGCGCGGCGATCCGGGGGGTGGCCTGATCGTTAATTGTATAGGTGTTGACCTGCGTCTCGCTGCCTTGGGCCGTGCCATCAGCATTATAAGCCTGTACATAGACACCGTAGGAATCCTGATCTGGCGCTTCCCATGTAATCACCCAACCGCCATCGCTCAGCGCGGTGATCTGGGGGGTGTAACTCCAGAAGGCGAGCGGACTGGTATTAACCAGTGTCTCGCCGCCAAGCAGCGTGCCATCCGCATTATAGGCCTGCGCATACAGGCCAAAACCTTCGCCATCTTGTAAATAGGCGGGCCATGCGACAACCCAGCCGCCATCACTCAGCGCGGTGATTGATGACTCTTCTTGAGAGCCTGTCACGGTGGCGTTAACGCGCGTTTCGCCCCCTTGTACGGAACCCGTGGCGTCATAGGCCTGCGCATAGATTCCGGCACTTTCGCCATCCTGCCCCCACGACGTCCATGTAATCACCCAGCCGCCATCGCTCAGTGCGGTAATCTGGGGGGACTGCTGAACGCTTGTTGTATAGGTATTCACCTGTGTCTCGCCACCTTGGGGCGTGCCATCCGCATTATAGGCCTGCGCATAAACGCCGACATCTTCGCCATCCTGACCAGTGGACGCCCATGTGATCACCCATCCGCCATCACTCAAGGCCGCGACGTGTTGTTGGGACTGGTAGTTGGTCGAATAAGTGTTAACCTGCGTCTCGCTGCCTTGGGCCGTGCCATCCGCATTATAAGCCTGAGCATAGACGCCGTAACCGTCGCCATCCTGATCAAAGGACAGCCACGTAATGACCCAACCGCCATCGCTCAGCGCGGTGATCTGGGGGATGCTTTGGCTACCAACCGTATAAGTGTTGACCTGCGTCTCGCTGCTTTGCGGGGTACCGTCAGCGTTATAAGCTTGCGCATAGATACCCCAATTGTCGCCATCCTGACCATAGGACTGCCATGTCACCACCCAACCGCCATCGCTTAATACGGTGATTTGGGGGGATCTCTGAGAGTTCGCTGTGTAGGTGTTGACCTGAAACTCTGAATAAATGGGCATAAAAATACGGTCTCGCTTGTTTGAAATATTGAAAAGGAATGCTGTAAAAATCGGCGGGGCAAAGAGGACGCGCCGCACAAAATGCACCGGGTGCATCTGTGTTGAGGGGTGTCCATGCCTGCTGCCTAAAACGCCGATTTCAAATCATTTTTCGCCGCGCCAAGCGATGTCCCACGTTACGTGCGTAAACTATTTGTTAATCTTTTCAATTAGTTTCTCAAATGTTAAAAAAGGCCAGCCACCTCGCGGCCAATTTAGGGAACAAGATATCGTGGAGTTCGGTACTGAACCACCGAGCGCCCCTGCCCGTAGGCGCGGGTATCTCGTTTCCTGTCGCCCTATTCGGGCCCAACAATTGCGCGGTGCTTGATCGCCCAGGTCACCAGCGCCCCATGCCGATCTCCGCAGGTGATCAAATCACTGCCAATCCGCCCCAGCGCAATTTCGATGTCGGCTTGGCTCTTTGCCCCTAGCGCAATCTGTGGTTTTCTCACAGGGGCGAGCAGCTCGGCGTCAGGCCTAGGGGCGCGCATCCCAGAGGGCGCGGATCCGCTGCACGCTGAGAGCATCAACCGCGCAGCGATCGGCCACCTCGGCCGAAGGTCCCTCCTCCCGCCTTCGACCCTTTTACAACCGCGCGCGCAGCCATTTCACTCACGGATTTTTAGGTCGCGTCGCAGATCTTACGGAAACGCTCGAATGGCATCGCTCTGGGCCTTGATCATTGCGAGTTCACACCGTTTTCGGACGCGGGTTGATGTTTTGGACTTCGGCAACCAGATCCGTTTCTATTGTTGCGCAGAGTCGGCGCTCCTAAGCAGAACAATAATTTTTGTGAGGTTGCCTGCAAACGCGGTCAATCGATCCCACGAGCATCCCCCAAGACACACATGCGCGAAAAGTCTTGGTGTTTAAACTAAGTTCCACTACGATTTCTTTAAGTTGAAGGTTTGTTTTACTTAGTTGACGGGGGTCTCATGAAATAACCGATAGCCTTGGTTTGCGCCTTTTCAGCCGGCCTTGTGGCCTGCGATATAGTGCCTACACCTGCTCCATCATTGGACAATGCCGCCTTGAATGCGCGCTGTGAACTCGCTGTTGCGCAGGAGGCCAATGTCTCCGCAAGCATCGTCATTGCAACGTCTACAATCCCGACAGACACAGGAACACTCACAACAGTCGATCTACTTGGCGCAACGGCACCATGGAATTGTCGAGCAGATACAGCCGGCCTTATAACCGGAATTGATTATAGCGAAGAAGGATAAACTATGGAATTTGCAATTCTGGCGAGCCGCACCGTTCTTTCAAAATATGCTACTTTTTCGGGGCGCGCTTCCCGACCCGAGTTTTGGTGGTGGGTTTTGAGTATAACCGTTATTTTGGCAATCACCCGCCTCATCGACGGCGTCATAATAGCTCCTTTATTAGGTTTTGATACCTTTCAGAGCGGAAGTGGGCAGCCACTTTCTTTTCTGATTTCTCTAGCCGTTATTCTACCGAACATTGCCGTCGCTATGAGGCGTTTACACGATATTGGGAAATCTGGCTGGTGGTTGTTGATCGCACTTTTACCTGTGATCGGCTTTCTGGTTTTGATCTATTTTTATATCCAACCTAGTGATAAAGGCGACAACGAATTTGGCCCACAACAGCCTCTCAATGCGCCCTAATTCTCGCGGCAGATAAGTCAGCTTTTCACGTTCTGGTTTTTAACCCCGAGCCTGCGGCAAATTTTGCACCCCTCTCCTCGATAGGCTGATTGGATACCTTATGAAGACATCGGTCTTTTCCCTCCTCACCCTGCCCGTTGTTGCCGAATGTTCCAGTGTGACGAGCACCGAAGACGCCCTCAGTAGCCATGGCTACTCTGAAACTTATGTCGCAGGATACGACGCGGGATGTGCAAGCGGAAAGCACGCGGGTGGCGACATGTTCGGCAAACGAAGCCAAGATGGTGCTGCCTATGCAGCGAACGCAGACTATAAAACGGGTTGGGACTACGGCTTCATTACCTGCAAACAAAAGGAAGTCCGCGATCTGGAAATAGCGACAGCCATAGGTATTGGTCTGGCTGCTGGAAGCTCAAACCGCCATGGCGCGTATGGAATTGATGCGCGCGCTGCGTTGGCGGGCTTGGATACCAGCGCGATCCAAGCCGCTGGTTGGTAACCAAAGTAGAGGAAATTCAACATGAATAATTTCGTACAATCAGCCTTTGCACTCACAGTAGCGCTGGCGTCTCCAGTGTCAGCACAAATGTTTGACGAAGCCACAACCGACGCGTTGAAGGTCTGCCACGATTACGTCTGGTTTGAAGTCCCTGAGTTTAAGGAATTGCCGAACGCAGCGGTTTCTGTATTTCCAGGCATAATCGATGAGAATTCAATCACCATTTTTTGGAATGTTATGTGGGATGATCCGACCGTCCGTGCCGCAGGGAACTGCACGACGATTGACGGCGCAGTTGAGGGTTTTGAAGACTATACGAAAATGGATTAGTCGGCGTTTTACCAAAACGAGTGCCCTCCCTGACACGACCATCTTGTCTCTGAAAAAACCTCCAAAGATCAACGTGACACCCACCCAGATACCGCTTATTGTTTAGGAATGCGGAATAAGACTTAGGTATGACCGTGTCTTGCCTGTTTTATCGCACTAAGGAACTCTCATGACTATATCAAAATCCGTTCTTATTGATCGCCATCCTGGGCGCTCAGCCCAAACCATTGGCATGGCCAAGGAGCTTGGAACCAGCCCAGACTTGATCCATAAACCGTCAGTCGGTGTGGTCGGAACTAAGGGCGATAGCCAATGCTACTTGGGCGTCACAGATAAAGTTGAAGCAATTCATGCCCGCCTTAGGGACCGTATCGGAACGGAACCAGAGCAGTTGAAATTTCGTCTTGTCGAGCCCCAATACACGGTCGCGACGTCAGACGGCATTCGGAACGGGACGCGCGAAATGCGCTACTCCCTTATTGGCCGCGAAGTTACCAATGATGCGCTTTGCGAACACCTTGAAGCGAGTGGCCTTGCAGGAACTATCGCAGTTGTTGCATGTGACAAACCACCTGTCGGAACGTTGGCCGCCTTGCTCGAACATAATACGCCAGCAATCATCCTGTCGGACGGACCAATCCATCCCGGGATTGATCCCAAAACTGGCGGCGCAATCGACATTGTGAGTGCCTACGAGGCCGCCGGCCATCCGGATCCAGAATACCGTCATCACATTGCGTGCCACGCCTGTCCGGGTATTGGAAGCTGTGGTGGCATGTTTACCTACAACACCATGCAAATATTCATCGCCGTCGCTGGGATGCAGCCGTTGCACATGGTGGCCCCCGCGTCCGATGACTCCAGACGCCTCAATGAATTTCCAAACGAACTCGTCGATTACTTAGCACAGTTAATTGAGCTGGATTTAAAGCCGCGCGACATCGTTGTGCGCGACTCTTTACGCAATGCCTTGATTGTTGCACTGGCTGTGGGTGGATCAACCAACGTCATCTTGCACGCGCCTGAGATTGCTCGCGCCGCAGGATATGAGAATTTTTGGCAAGACGTTATGACGCCAGAAGAGTTCAATCATCTCTCGCAATATGTCGTGCCTGTCCTTACGGACGCGCGCCCATATGGCAAATACTCCATGGTCGACATTGATCAAGTTGGCGGCGTTCAAGTGATTGTCCGCGAGCTTCTGGAAATGGGCTTAATCAATGGGGACGTTATGACCTGCACAGGGGAAACCCTAAGTGCGCAGGTCGAGCGCCTGAACACGGCAAAACCGGACGGGACAGTCGTCTATACAGTTGAAAAACCTTACAAACCAACAGGTGGTTTGCGTTTACTAAGCGGCAATCTGTCTCCTGATTTTTCAGCAATCTTAAAACTTGCAGGCGTTGAAGGTGGACTAGGCGATAATCTATTCCGCGGCAAAGCGCGCACCTTCGATGGGCAAAGTGGCCTTTTGAAAGCGCTCGATGCGGACCCAGATAGCTTTCAAAATAACGATATGGTCATTGTGCGCTACGAGGGTCCTACCGGCTCACCTGGCATGCCAGAGATGCTAGACCCGACTGCACGCATCACCACCCTTTGCCGGGAAAAAGGCATCGTGATCGCCTTGATGACAGATGCGCGTTTCTCTGGAGGGTCCGTTGGACTGGTGATTGGACATGTGGGGCCAGAGGCGGCTCTTGGTGGGCCAATCGCATTCATTAAAGATGGCGATGAAATTATCGCAGATCTGAATACAAGTGAATTAACCTGCACAGAGCTTAAGGACCCAGAGACATTTGCGAAACGCAAAGCTATTTGGGAAAAAGAAACCGCAGACAATGGCGGCACTCATCCTTCTTGTGGCATCGCGGACACGCGCCTCTTACATCGTGCGCGTCACTCTGCCGTTCCAGCATCGCGTGGTGGCGGCATTCATCCAAACCGAGAGGTTTGGGTCAGAGAACCAAGAGATGCAGACCGCTCTGGCTTTATTCCGTCGAATAAAACGCGACCGGGCACCGCTAAAGAGTTCTAGCGCACAATCTGTCGTAAATGGCATTGCCGCGGCATCAGTCCGGTGACCCAACTCTCGACGTCCAAACACTGAAGCATTACTCTCAGACCTGAGAGTAATGCTATTGAATGTGGGTTATCTTCGATTTCTCCTTCTGAGCCGCCCTATTTGAGCACTGAGGCACACGCGCGCCGCAGATTGTTTTCACCGCCGATAACATCAGTGTTGAAATTACGGCATCAAACGAACCTCGAAGAAAAGCGCGCCCCAAATGGGCAACAATATCCCAAATGAACCAAAGGAAAAGAGCTTAACCTAAACACCCGATTGGAGAAGCGGACCTTCGCTGCGCAATTTTCGAATGTCAGCTCAGGCCCGTTCGCTTCGCTTACATTAGGGCTTAATTCGAAACCATCGTGCTAACGCAGCATCCGACACGAAGAGCGGGAAGCAGACCCTCGCTGCATTCTGCACCAATGTCTGCAGTGCAAAACAGACTACCAAATAAACTGGGTCTTAGGGCTTAGAGTGTTGAGGTAAGTAGTCTGAGATACAAAAGCTCTTTGCCTTCAGCATCAAAAGTTGCGGAAATCGTCATCAGATAACCCACCGAATTTAGAAAGCGCGGAACGAGGCCAGTGGTCGGAAATCTGGGTCCGTTTTCCCTTATCGACCAACGCCCGTCAACTCTCATTGTCCCATCTGAGGTGACATAGGGGTTAGTTGGGCTATTTATCTCTCCGAACTCAAAGCCTTGCGCCTCCATCCATTCAGCGGCTTGGAGAACGCCGCCCCATTCATGGAGCAATCTAAAGGAACAAACCGTTGCATCGCCTGTGCTGACAATCTTATCCCAATCTATTTGGATGAGTTCGGCACGATTTTGCGCATTTGCCCCCTCCGCAAGGCAAGATTGAATATCCGGAAACCTAAGCAATGCACGATCGACATCTCGCGTCAGATAGTGATCATATTCGACGCGGAACTCTGGAATTCCTCGTGGGGTTGGCTCAGTGTGAATGCGATTATAAAAGACCCGTGGCGCCATTGAAATCAATGAATAAACGATGGGAGAAAGGGCCCCGACCATAACAATGAGGTATAGCTTTTCATCCCATGGGGTGCGCGCGAAATGTCGAACGGACCAACCGGCGCGGCCCGCTACTCTTCCTGTCAGCAGCCAATATATCAGGAGAAATAGAGATATGTTTCCCACCTCTGTATTCAGAAAACCCTCCAATACGCCGAGCATCAAACACAGAACGAGAACGATTGTTTGCCACCGGTTCAACCGCTTTCCCTTGAAGGCGCGCCTATCGAAGGCAAACAATACACTGCTTAGAACCCCAACGAACAGAAGAGCCAACGGAAAGAAAAAAATGACACTTAAAAGGATCCACCCAGCTATTTTACTAGAATGAGACTCCGCTTGCGGCCATAAATAAGCTCCCAAAAATACCATTAAAAACAGACTGATCAAGACGGTGAAACCGATCCTCAAAATTCGACTCGGCGGAAGATCAGATCGTGGTTGTGTTGTGCTCAACTCAATTTCCTTCGTCAAAAAAGTAACTCGCTATAATATGGCCGGCTCTATTCAAATTCGGTAAACTTGTCAAAAATGTGAAGTGGCAGCAATTAGGGTCAAATGTACCCAAGTGAGGCAAAGCTACCGTTAGCCGCAAAGTGCTTTAAGGTCAGCTTCTCTAATTGGATGTTTAGGTCAAGCCCGTTTTCCTTCTTTCTTTTGGGTCTTTGTCACTCATCCGGGTCACGCTTCTGTTCGCAGTCTGGTTGATGCCGTTTTGGCACCGCTGCACGCATATGTCGGATCGGTAGTGGAGAGCCTTGCTTTGAGACGCGCTTCACGTTGCGCAGCAGCCATTTTCGGCTCCTTCTATTACCTGACAGGGCATGTTTACATGCCTGAGAAGGCACAGACCTCGTCCGGTGAGGGACGACCCCGTTAGGATTGGTGGTCGGCTTTTAGTTCATGCCGCTCCTCCCACTTGGTCCTGACGGAATTCCGTGCCATCAACCCACATGCGATGCGGCAAGACGGCGAGTTTGCGGGCGACTGCGACAACGGCGCGACGGCGACCCTTGGTGCACATCAGTCGCATGCCCCATGATTGGATCTGTGAGCCAGCCATCGTCCGCATCAGCAAAGCGTTTGCAGCTGCATACAAAGTTGCGCGAACGTCTCTGTCCCCCGCTTTCGATATTCGACAAAGATTGTCGTGCTCACCTGACTGATATCGTCGCGGTGTCAGCCCAAAATGCGCGCCTACAGTCCGTGACCGTTTGAAGCGCGTAGGATCATCCACAGCGGCTTTGAAGGTCAATGATGCAATCGGTCCAACACCCGGTACGGTCATCATTCGCATACAAACCTCATCATGGCTGGCGGCGCGTTTGACACGCCGATCCAGTTCCAGAAAGTGCTGATACAAAACCACACGTGCATCCAAGAGCGGCACCAAGGCATGCGCTAGAACGTCATCCATCTCGATCATCGGCCGGACGACTCCATCGAAACTGCCGTGCTTCACAGTCTTGGCCAGATTCATTGGCCTCTTTAGCAATGCCTTGCGCGTGCTAAGCAAAGAACGGACACCATGAGCCTCACGGCTCTTCATATGCACCGGGCTGAACCAACCCGTGCGTAGCACTTGAGCGATCCCGCGTGCGTCATTCTTATCCGTCTTGTTGCGCATCGCTGACAGCGCCGCGTTGACCTGTCGTGCTTCCATGCAGACGACATCAAAGCCTTCTGCTTCCAGACCATGGAACAGGTGCTGACTCATCGTGCCCGCTTCAAAGCCGACCCGCTCAATCGGATGGGGGAAGCGTGCAAGGCACTCTGCAATATCGCTGACCTCACAAGGCAACTCCCGCTCCAAAAGCAGCGTCCCCTTGCTATCAACAATGCAAAGCGCACAGGATCGTAACGACACATCTAAACCGGCAAAATATTCCATCTTCTATCTCCCTTGTTCAAAAATCATCTTGTGATCTTATCGGGAGCTCGACCTCAGAACAGAGGTAGCCCAATTACGCATGCTTTGGGCAGAAAGCCACAAGTAGTGCCAAACTACCGGACGGCAATTTGTCCTCTCTCCTGACATCGGCGCGGCACACGGCGAACGTCCGGTTCGCGCCCTCATTCACTCGTTTCAAGACCAGTAATTCTATAGTTACGGAGGATTGCTGCGGTCGCCGCCCACCATGTTGATGCACGGGTTCGTTGTTGGTGATGCGAAAACGCTGAAGAGTTTATGAAACTCTCCTCAACGCGCCAAACCAGGGCGTCGTCAGTTTGCCAGACCTTGAAGGACAGGCATCTGGGTTCGTTCAAAGTCAGCCGTATATGTTCATTAAGGCTGTCCTTGATGACCTCCACATCGTCCGTGCAAGAGCAGAGTAGCTTGCCTGAAAGGCACACAATGCTGGTTGGATCGGCATCATATTTCATCCGTGATCCTCCAGCGATCACCTTAACGAGCGATGTTCGTTTTGTCCGGAGGCTGTGTAGAAACCCGGCTGATCTTGGTGCCCTTAAGAGTTTTTGACGTTCGTGTCCATTTTGGCACGATATCGTTATTCCGCTACCCTGATGGATCATGGTGGCGCTCAGGACAGTCTTCGGCCTATC
>NZ_JBGFCE010000030.1:0-11729 GCF_041205415.1 Falsihalocynthiibacter sp. BN13B15 | reverse complement strand
AAGCAGGGATAACTCGCGAGAACCATCTCAAAGTCCCCCATTTGTCCCCTACAGCAGAAATAGGGCCGCAAATCCAGAGAGGACGCAGCATGAACTTTCGACCAAGCGATTGAAACTGAAAGAGAAAAAATGGTGCCCCACACGTCTTCACATTAAAGCCTCATCTATTTGAAAACAAATAACTAAATAAAACAAAATTCTCCGCATACCCCCAATAGTACCCCCACACATCAATTCGAAGGACTATAAATGTGCCTTTGGAAGCCAATATACGATGAACTCACTCGGTCCATTCCTCCTAAGACAACGACACTTTCAGCCAAAGTGCCAAACTTTAATCGTAAATAGTCCGGCAACTTAGAACGGTCGAGGTTTTCGACACCGTTTTCAATGTAGTGTGAAAGGACAAAGCTTAGGAAAGAAGCTATCTTTTCGTCATATTCATCTTCGAGTCTTCGCAAGCCGACTTCTGCTCGGTGTTGCCTACTCATCATGATGCGCGAATAGGCAATATGCATCAGTACGTCGTAAATGTCGCTATCTTGAGCGTTGATCGCTTCTTTGATTTGCATCAGGACCAATGCATCGTAGCCACGTTCGGAAAGGCGGCTCAATAGGGCTTTGCGGGTGTCGGGGTTGCTCCAAACCTTGCGCAACTCATCTTCGTCTTTGAACAATTCGGGTAATTCACCAAACATCCGTTTAATGAATTCTTGTGCGCTAATGGGCTTGCCGTCTGGCCCCCAGAACGTCGTGGCTGCAATATTGACGATATGATCATCGCCAAGCTTGATTTCCAGCATCTCCCTCGCAGGCATTCCGTCTGTTGGATCATCTGGACCGTCGCCAGTGTCCGTCTCGTTTTTTTCTTTAGGGTCTTTGGGAACGGATGGAGGACTTACAATAATGTCTGCCGGATCTCCGTCCCATTCAGGATCGTCAAACTTCTCATGGGCTTTCACGAAATCATAAACCGTGAAGTAGTCTTTCCCTTCGAAAGTCCGAGTGCCGCGTCCGATGATCTGCTTGAACTCGATCATAGAGTTGATCGGGCGCATGAGAACGATGTTGCGAACGTTCTTGGCATCGACCCCAGTCGATAGCTTTTGCGAGGTTGTCAGGATCGTCGGAATGGTGCGGCTATTGATCTGAAACCGCTCCAAAAACGCTTCCCCCCCTGCCCCGTCGTTAGACGTCACGCGGACGCAATAGTCGGGGTCTGGGTTGCGGACTTCTTGATTGATGAGATCGCGGATTAGTGCAGCATGGGCTTGGGTGGCACAGAAAACGATGGTTTTCTCGTTTAGTTTGATTTCACTCAGGAAGGTGCGGACACGGTGAAGTTCCCGTTCACGCATTTGACCTTTTCCTCAAAAGTCGTACCTTCCTCAACCTCACCAGTGACAACCTCGTCGGCCCCCTCGAACGTGTAGGTATCTTTGTCCGAAATGAACTGCCGCACACGAAAGGGCGTTAGGTAGCCGTCTTCGATCCCTTCGCGCAGAGAATAAACATAAACCGGCTCGCCGAAATAGGCATAGGTGTCAGTGTTGTCCGTGCGTTTGGGCGTTGCGGTCAAACCTAACTGCACTGCGGGTTCGAAATAGTCGAGGATTGCGCGCCATGACCCTTCGGCATTTGCGCCCCCGCGATGGCATTCATCGATGATGATGAAATCAAAGAAATCGCGGGCGTAGTGTTCATAGCCCAGCTTGCCGCCCTGATCGGTGGTGAGCGTCTGGAAAATCGTAAAGAAGATCGAGGCGTTTTCGGGCATGCTGCCCCGCTTTTTGATCTCACCAGGATCAATGCGCATACGCGCGCCGTCCTCAAAAGCCCCAAACGAGTTGAAAGCTTGGTTGGCTAAAATGTTGCGATCCGCGAGGAACAGGATGCGCGGGCGACGTGTCAGCTCTCCTGAGAGGTTCCATTTGGCCTCAAACAGCTTCCAGCACAGCTGAAACGCGATGCCTGTCTTGCCCGTGCCCGTGGCGAGGGTCAGCAGGATGCGCTTTTTGCCCAGCGCGATGGCCTCTAGTGCCGCGTTGATTGCGTTGTGCTGGTAATAACGGGGTTGCCATTTGCCGCCGCCATTTTCAAAAGCGACCGCGCCAAAGCGGTTGCGCCATGCGTTGTCGGCTTCGAATATGCGCGCCCAAAGCTCATCAGGGGATGGCGGGCCTGCGACGTCACGTTCAATCCCTGTGGCGGTGTCGATTTCGTACCACGTCAGCCCGTTGGTCGCATAAGCAAAGCGCGCTTGAAGGCGGCGTGCGTATTCCTTGGCTTGGGCGACTCCTTCGGCGGCGTCGATGCCTGCGCGTTTGGCCTCGATCACGGCCAGCTTGTGATCGTGATAGCGCAGCACATAATCTGCGCTCATCGGGTTTTCACGCTTGCCCCCTGCGACGATGCGGCCCTTGGCTATTTCCTCGCGGCTGCTCAACGATCCGGGCACCACATCCCAGCCCGCATCACGCAGGGCAGGATCAATGCGCCGCGCGCGGGTATCGGCCTCAGTTTCCAAAGAGTTCCATCTTTTCCAGCCGTTGCTTTTTCACGTGGGGTCGCCACTTGTCGTTGTCCTCGGCCCTCGACGATCCCCCCAAGGCTCGATCAAGCTGCGCACGGGTTAACTTCACAACCCGCTCCTCGTTAATCTTGTTTCGCAGGGCTTCTATCGCCGCGCAAAAATTCTCATAGTCTTGACCCGTGTTTTTATCCGACACTAGCGAGCTCGTCTCCGCACTTTGTCTGACTTCGGAGCGTCCCTTCCACTTCAAGGTCAAACTCGTATCCAGCTTCACAATATCCGGCCCCTCAACCAGAAGGTTCACAGCCTCCGCAACCCATTGATCCATGATGTAGCCCTTGGCTGAGTGCGCGTTTTTATGAAACTGCAGGAAATAGATCAACTTGGTGAAATAGGCACAGCCCATACCCTTCAAATTATTTTTTCTACGACGCTCCGTAAATTCTTCAAACGCGGCCTTGCGGGTTATTTCAATTGTTTGAAGCTTCTTAGCAACGCCCACCCATCCCTGGTCTTCCTGACCGAAAAGCAAGTCACGGTCAGGGTTTCGCATCCCGCCCCACGCCAAAATTATGGCGCATTTGGTTCTGATGTCTGAATCGCTGTTTACCCATTTGAGAACGTAATCATGGCCGATAGTGCCTTTTTCCATGCCCTTGGCACTGACGCCCGTACAGCCTTTAACAAAGCCTTCGACCTTCTTACCACCGGGAATGTCTCGGTCGAGGGGCGTTGCGAGCGCTTCCTCGAATTTTTTGAAATGCGTATCGTTAAAAATAAATTCTACCATAGAGCGAGGTTAGAGCGGAATTACGGAACTGCAAAGCCCCAATACGGCGCTCAGGTCAACTCCCCTGCAAAGGCTTTTTGGAGGAGCGATTGGCGCAGGTCGTCGAGGTCTTGGAGTTTGGCAGCTTGGCAGGTTGCAAGGCTCTCGCATGCGTTCTTGATTTGATCAAGCTGTTCAACAATTTCGTCTTGGATTTGGCGAGACGGCAAAGAAACACGGAACCGACCAACACTTTCACCTGCTAGGTTCGGCTGCGCTGCGCCTCCGATAAACCGTTTGATTTCTTCTTTTCCAAGATCGCTCGTTAAAAAATAAAATGCATATCTGTCTGAAATCTTACCGCTCGGCCTAATAATCATCAACGACGATGCAATTGCACCCTCGGTATGGGGTGCAACAAATGCCGTCTTGCCAATGGTGGCACCTCGCAGGCAGAACACAAGATCACCTTGCTGAACTCGTCCGCCACCCAGAGACTGAAATTTTTCCCGAGTAATAAAGTTCATTTTAGTCGCGTTGAGACTGCCGTCCGGAAGTATTTGACCGGTGTTCAACCATGGAACACCCTCAACAACGTATTCACTTTTGTTTGGGTAGTTCTTTCCTCTATCGCCATTATGAAAACTGACCACATCTTTCAGTTCAACAGCCTCTCCTTTTGAGGAAAGGGCCAGCGCAACTGATCTCTCAAACAATTCCCGCGCGTTTTGGAGGTTGGTTTCGACGTGGATGCGGGCGCGGGTGAGGCCCTCAAACGCCGCATCCAAAACCGCAACAATCCGCTTTTGCTCGTCGAGGGGCGGGAGGGGGATTTTTACCGCCTTAATTTTGGCTTGTGATATGTTTGGTTGAGCGTTCCCAACTGCTTGGCCGACAAGCCATGGCTTTATATGTAGAAAGTAGTAGTAAATATATTCTGGAACATAGTCCGCGTTTGGCAATATGGCGCAAACCGCTTGATTAGTTGAAGCTTGAAATCTCAGAATGCCCACTTCGCCCGCTGTCGCACCATACATTGCCACCAGAACTGAATTCACCGGAAATAGCTTTGCTGAGGAGCCGTCTAAACCTTTTTGAGTTATTGCGCGTTTCGCTGTGACAATGTTGGAACCTGCAACCTCTCCACTTACAAGCCAAGGGATATCACCCCCTTCATAAAAGCCCCTATTTGACTTGAGGGGCGTTCCGCCAGAGCTTGTTTTCGCAACTTGCCCAAGTGCCTTAACCTCCCATCCCGCCTTCACAGCATTCCCCGAATATTCTCTAAAATCTCTGCCGTCTCTGCATCCCGTGCCAGCATATCCGCGATGATCTCTTGCGGCGCGCGCAGGGGGGCTTCCTCGGGGGCATTGGGGTTCTTGACCGAGAGGTCATAGGTGGCCTCTTCCAAATCCTTCACATTGACCAGCCATGCTTTGCCGCCCAAGGTGCGGCCCGCTTGCATCGTCACGAATTCAGCCAAGTCACCATCATTGAGCGGGTTGGTTTTGCCCATGTTGCGCCCCGGATCAAGCTGGTAATACCAGATGTCGCGCGTCGCCTTGCCCCGTTCAAAGAACAACACAACGGTTTTGACACCCGCGCCCAGAAACGTACCACCGGGGCAATCAAGGATCGTATGCAGGTGGCAATCATCCAGCAATTGCTTGCGCAGCGCGATGGAGGCCCCGTCGGTGTTGCTGAGGAATGTGTTTTTAATAACAATAGCGGCCCGCCCGCCTGCCTTTAGGCTTTCAACGAAAGCTGCATGAACATATAGGCGCTTTCCGAGGATTTGATCGGAAAGTTCTGTTGCAGTTGTTTGTTCTTGTTGGTGCCAAAGGGCGGGTTGGCAAGGATGATGTCGTAGCGGTCTTTGTCTTCGATATCCGCGATCCGTTCAGACAGGGTATCGGTGCGCAGGTAGTTCGGGGCTTCGATCCCGTGCAGGATCATATTCATCAGCCCAATCACATAGGCCAGCGGGGCCTGTTCCTGCGCGTAGAAGGTTTTGCGTTGCAGGATTTGGCGTTGGTCGGGGCTGGTGGCTTGGCTCTTGAGATAGTCGAACGCTTCGCACAGGAAGCCCGCAGAGCCAGCGGCGGGATCATAGATGGTTTCGCCGAGTTTTGGATCGACAACCTTGATCATGGCGCGGATTAGCGGGCGCGGCGTATAGTATTGCCCGCCGTTGCGCCCCGCGTTGCCCATATTCTTGATACGGGTTTCATAGAGGTCAGAGAGTTCAGACTTCTGATCTTGGGTGCCAAAACTCAGGTTGTTGATAAGGTCGAGCGCGTCACGCAGCATATAGCCGTTGCCGAATTTGTTGCGCACCTCGCCAAAGATTTGCCCGATCTTGGATTGGATCGAATCTGGGTCGAGCGCCGTTTGGGCAAAGCTGCGCAGATAGGCCATGAGATCGTTGTTGACGAAATCCACAAGGTCCGTCCCGATCCGCGTTCGGTCAAGGTCTGGCTTGCCCTCTGGGGTCGTTGGTGAAGCCCACTCTGACCATCGGTATTGCGGCTCAAACAGCGGTTGAAAAGGTTCGCCCGTCATTTGCGCTTCGAGGATGCGTTCCTGCTCCAAATCGTCGAGATATTTGAGGAACAGCATCCAAGAGGATTGTTCGGCATAATCCAGTTCGGAGTTACACCCCGGCTCCATGAACATAATATTGTCGATATTTTTGAAGGTCTGCTCAAACATTGGCGCTCTTTCATTTTTCGGCACTTTGCATTGGTACGGGTCTTAAATAAAGGCCAAAGCCTGATTAGCCGCTCCTTTTCTTAATCAGCTCAGCTTGGCGCTCGATGGAGACGGGGCAATAGGCGCTGACTGAGGTGATGACACTGGAATGCCCGATGTTCTGAGAAAATGCTTTGAAGGCTTCGCGCGACGGGTATGTGGTATCAGCCCACTTCACGAGCGTTTTGCGGAAAGCGTGGGGCGTAAAGGGAGGGAGGTCTGCGCGCAAGAAGGCCTCTTTGATTACCGAGCGGATTGAGTTGGCGTTTTTGTATACCTCGCGATTAAGGCCAACAACTTGGAACGAACCATCTATTGGCTTGATCTTTGCGGGCGAAAACAAGGGATCATCAGGCCCAAACAGCGCGGTTGTTCTCAGATGAGTGACCCAACCCGCGAAACACGCCAAGTATTCGGGATCGACGGGCAGGAAGTAGCTGGTGAAGGTTTTAGAGTTTTTCGTCTTTACCTCGCGCGCATCCTGATAAACGCAACCGTCGATCATGTTGATGTGTTTGAGCTTCAATGACGCCACCGCGCCATCCCGCGCGCCTGTCAGCATAAAGAATGCGAACAACGCTTTGTTGCGGCGTTCGATCTCTGTCGCTTCAGGCATGTATGAGAACGCATGACGTGCCATTTCCATAGAAGGATACGGCGTTTCGCGCGTTGCACTGGCGACGCGCGCGCCCTTGGCGTCCATATTGAAGTAATCCGCGTCGGAATGGCGAATACGGCTTTTGTATCCACTTTGATCTGCTAGCCAAAAGATGAACCCTTTGTTGGCGGCAAGGATGCTGCGAATTGTGGATTTTGACAATGGCTTGCCCGTTGTCTTACTCACTTCGACGCTCAGACGGTCCTGAAATTTGATCGCCTGCTCGATGCGAAAGCGTTTGAAGCTGGTGTAACCGACGCTCACCTCAAACCTAAGAATACCCTCAGCGGCCTTTAGAACCGTGCTAGCGTCCTTGCGCTTAGCGGCCTTGAGATATTGCAGGTAGCGGCGTTTGATCCGCTCGTTTTCTTCGTTGTTTTTACGCATTGGTTAGCGCTCCTGTTTAAGTGTACATTTAAGCGGGGCATGGCGGTATCTATTAGGCATTGCTGCCCCCGCCTGTCTTGATCTGGAAGGTTTCGGAAAACACATGGGTCTGAGTGTTGGAAATCATCCGGCTTGCGCACGCGCCGCAACACGCGCAAATGCCCATCAGGCGTGTGGTTTTAGGTGTGTTTGCGAATGCCTCAACTGACATATCGAGAGGCTTGCGCCCTGCCCTGCAAGAAAGGCAAAATAACTCATTCGGGGCCAGCGGTGATTTGGTTGCCTGATATTTGGCGCGTAGGTAATCGCGGATTGCAGCACCCGAAATCAAGTAAGGTTTGCGCGAGGCCATGACGGGCAAACCGTCTTTGATCCAATTGCGGATCGTTGCTGGGGATTTGCCCAGCGCGGCGGCAGCCTCACCAATTTCGTAAGTTAACGCAGCCTTCACTGCCATCGGGTTGGCGCGCTTATTCATCCGCTTCACCTTCAAAAAGCGCACAGATGTCATCTGCTTTCCATACGGTTGTTCGCGGGCCTAATTTCTGCGGTTGTGGAAATCGGCCATCCTTAACGCCCTGCCACCATGTCGATTTAGATACAGGGATTGGGCCCCTAGGCGCTAAGATTTGTGCCAAACGCACGAAGCCAGCTTTAGGAAATGTAGGGTAGTCCATTGTGATCAGTCCTTGTGTTAAGAAGTCTGATCAAGTCCTCGCATCGAAATTACTGGGTCAGGCGGATTTGGAAATCCTTTACCCTATTAAGATTAGACGGCTGATATTAAACAAAAAAAATATCGCTATTCGTTCAACGAATAGTGATCATTCAGGTTTCCAATCTTCTGGAATCAACTCCGAACCCTTTTTGAGGTATTTTCGAATGGTGTCGTCCGATAGCGCCAACCCTAATCTGTCGGCGACTCCCTGAATTTCCATCGGGATTTGACTTCGCCGAGCTTTCGGGTCGTAGCCGTAACCGTCAATGGCCATAGCAGCGATTAGTTTTGACATAGAAACCATTTCACGGCCATCCAGTTGCTCAGGAATTATAGAAACTTCGGGAACCGCAATGCTCGGGCGATTTGAAGTAACCCTTTTAGCTAACATTGCCATGAATTCCGGATGGACATTTAGCTTCACGTCTTCAATCCAGTCGTGGAGGAGCAACAGGTCGGGCTTGTCATTATGATTGTATGGGTCAAACTTACGTCTGATCGTCTCCTTATGTCGTGTCATGTACTCAGCCATTGAGTCCACTTTTTGAGCATTTCCTCTCGCATCAAATGGCTTGATCTTGTCCATGAGCTTTTTCGCGGGTTCAAATCCCACTGAAAGCCAAGCCACCTCATCTACTGATAGAAACTCAGCCCTACCCCAATGCTCAAAGTCAGCCAAATCCTTCGTTTGGAAAAATGGAACATGATACCATATCGGCAAGCGTCCAAACCTTTGATTGATCTTGTTCTCATAACCTCGAACCCACGATTTAGAGGTCTCCGAAATTGGGGCTCCGTCTGTTGAGAAGCTGTGGGACAGCGCTTCCGGTTCCATCTTCAGAAGATCATCGGAGATGGCATGCAAGATATCATCACGCATTTGGGTGATACTCACCATAATACGTACATGGTCGGCACCCATCTCTAAGCATCCAACAGGTCCTTTTTTCGCAACAATTTCACCACCGACCTTTTGAATGATCCTTTCGTGTAACTTGTCTCTCTCTGACTTTTCCATAAACGCTCGCAAATGATTCCAACATTTGAAACAGCCTGCCCTTAGCTCATCAAGATATCCAGCCCTCCAATCCGGAAGCCCGACTGTTTCTTCCAACAATCTTTCTCTGCGAAAGCGCCCCGTGCTTCAATTCTCCCATCGTTCGTAAGTGGTTATGCGCTGGCACCAGGATGCCAAAGACTGTCCTTGTTGGATAATGCAGACCACTTCGTGAGCAATTCATGGGCAGAAAACTGAAGTGGCAACTAAGGGCGGAAAGCGGATCTTCGCTGCGGTCTCTACCGATGACCGCTCTGCAAAAAAAAGCGACTTTTCGCCGCTTTTGCGCAAGTTCCTACTGCTAAAGACGTCTGCTGTGAGGTGGAATGTTCTCGGGAGTAACGACCTGAATGTGAGAGATGGTCGTATGAAGCGGATCAAGCATGAGTTTGTGGTGATGCAAGAAGGCGTGGAACACGTTTTGTAAATCAACGCGAAGGTCATGGTGCAGCACAAAGCTGATACAGCCATTTTCGATTAACCGTCGGTTTTCACTGTCCAGATCATGGGCCACGTAAATGTCAGGGAGTGCGCCGTTCTGCTCGAGGATTTCCAAAATCGTCGTGTTGCCACCACCCATTGAATAGACGGCACGCAGCTGGTCAAAATCTGCTACAACATTTTGCATTATGCGCGATGTTTCAAAATGAACGCCGCTGCCTCCGCTTGCATCTATGATGCGCAGGTTTGGACACAATCGGTTAAGTGTCGCCCTGAACGCCACTTCTCGCTCTTCCTCCCCCAAAAAGAGACCACTGCTTTTTGAGGTCAGCACGGTTCCTGCGCCTTCCCCAACCGTCTTCGCAATCAAGTAGGCCGCCGTGCGACCTGCGCTTTGATTGTCAAGTCCGACATATGCGATGCGCTTTGTTGTGGTCAGATCGGTAACCAAAGTGACCACTGGAATACCTGATGCAATCAGTTGATCCACCGCCGCTCTAATTGTCGGCAGATCACGCGCTTTGAGGCAGACGCCATGGCTGCCACGCTTGGCGATGCGCGACAAAGCAGCAACGACATCATTTCCCCCCATAATCTCTTGCGCCAAAAACCTTGGGCGACACACTGCGTTTGCGACACGTGGCAAAACCTGTTCGGCGGCTTGCTGCACTTCACGACTGAAGCGTGATGGCGCTTCGATGACAAAATCGAAAAACAGACGTCGCCCATGAGCGGTCAATTGCCCCTCTTGTCCTTCAAGTTCGGAAATGGCTGCGGCAACACGTGCCTTGGTTTGCGGGCTGACGTTCGCGCGATTGTTTATCGCGCGGTCAACCGTCGCAGTGCTGAGCCCTGACTGTCTCGCAATTTCTTTAAGTGGAAACCGATGTGTCATTTGATGTGTTTCTGATGTCTTTTGGAAATCCAATCAAGGTCTTTTTGTCGAACACTGGGGATAACACAGGGAGACATTCAATGAACCACCAGATCGAAACAGATACAGGATATTTTGACAGCGCGGACTGTGATTTGGGCGAATTCACCGCGCTTATTAATAAAGCTGTAGACCCATCAAACGTTCCAAACGCTGACAACATCCAAAAGAATGTACCAATTTATGACATGTCAGAATTGCGTCTTGCTCTTGAGGATAAGGCGCAACGTCGGACAATAACGGCTGAATGGGCGCGTGTTCTTCAGGCGGGTGCAGGCGTTCTGGTTTTGCGTGGGGCGTACGCGGACACTACCGTTCTTGACGAGGCTACTGCAATCTACGAGCAAATTATTGCAACAGAAAAACTGGCAAGTGGCGGCGGAGGGGACCATTTTGCGGCGTCGGGGTCCAATGACAGGATATGGAACTCCTTGCAAAAACTGTGCGAAGAGGCTCCGGATGTATTTTTACGATATTTCGCCAATACATCCATCGCTGCGGCGTGCGAGGCATGGCTTGGCCCAAACTATCAAATGACAGCTCAGATCAATCTGGTTCATCCCGGCGGTGCGGCACAGCAAGCCCACAGAGACTATCACCTCGGCTTTCAAACGGCTGAAATTAGTGCGGAATATCCCGCGCATGTTCACGACCTTTCGCCTGCTCTGACGCTGCAAGGTGCCGTCGCACATTGTGACATGCCAGTTGAAAGTGGCCCAACAAAGCTTTTGCCGTTCTCGCAACTTTACCGCGCAGGTTATGCCGCGTGGCGACGGGACGATTTTAGGGCGCTGTTTGAAGAGCGTTGCATTCAATTGCCGCTGGCGAAAGGGGATGCCCTATTTTTCAACCCAGCTCTCTTTCATGCGGCCGGCGCAAATACGAGTAGTGACATTCACCGCATGGCCAACTTGTTGCAGGTGTCGTCTGCGTTCGGGCGTGCCATGGAAACGGTAGACCGTGAGAAGATGTGCAAATTGCTGTATCCCCACGCGATGGCCGCACACCAGAACAGCACATTGGGCGTTTCAGACCTAAAGGCTGCAATTGCTGCGTCTGCAGAAGGGTATTCATTTCCGACCAATTTGGACCGCGATCCCCCCAAAGGCGGGCTTGCACCTGAAACCCAGCAAGCGCTGTTTGCGCGTGCCCTTGCTGAGGGTTTTGATCTTCAGGAATTTGGAGCGATTTTGGATGAAATGCATGTCAAGAAATCGTCATAGCTTCAAGCTATCGGCGTAAAAGTGTCTGCCGTTTTCGCTCGACCAGACTTGCAAGGCGGCCATTCGCCGCTCTGCAGAAAACTATCACTTCAGGCTCGAAGCCGCCGTTCGCTGCGCCACGCATCAAGGTCCGGTTAGGGCCGTTCGCGACATCTTCGCTAGAAGTTGGCTCGAGACTTTCCCGCAACCGCAGCATTCGTCATTAAGGGCCGAATTCGGTCGTTAACAGAGCGTTGAACCAAGGTCTGCACTGCGAGA
>NZ_JBGFCE010000029.1:0-13398 GCF_041205415.1 Falsihalocynthiibacter sp. BN13B15 | reverse complement strand
GGTTTTGTCCAGCAGTGCGTGAACTCGCCCATTGCAAATTGTGCAATTGCAGCGAAAGTCCGGTTCGACGGGCCGCATTGCAGCATACAATATGTCCGGCGAGAGGCAGGTTTGGGCCGTTAGCGGCAATGCCAGGGTTGCCAATGGATGCAAACGCAGCGAATGTCGGCAAAGAGCCCAATGTGTCAAATGCTGCAGTGGGACGAATGTCCGCTTCTGGGAAGCATAGCTATGCATTCGTCGATCTCAGTCTTGAGCTGCAAACAGCGGGCCCACCCAAATGACGCAGCGCTAAAATTTAGTTGTGAGCCCGCGCGATCCGAACAAGAAATTAAACGCAGAGCTAAGCGTTTCTTATATGGATGTTCTGCTTCGTTTCGAGATGACGACAAGCATCAAGATTGTTGCGATATAAGGCAAGCTTGAGAGCAGTTGAGAAGGTAGCCCAACCCCTGCGGCTTGCGCTGTTAACTCGCCCAACGACAGCAGCCCGAACAAAACCGCACCGAATGCGATCCGCCCTGTTTTCCAGGTCCCAAAGACAACCAAAGCAAGCGCGATCCAGCCGCGACCTGCGATCATGCCCTCGGCCCATAAAGGCGTGTAGACCGTCGCAGCATAGGCCCCAGCCAACCCACACATTGCCCCACCAAAGGCAACGGCAGCGCAGCGAATGCTTGTGACGGGATATCCAATTGTGCGCGCAGCATCGCTGTTTTCTCCGATCGCCGTCACAATAAGCCCGGCCTTTGTACGGTTCAGCACATACCACATTGCAATTGCGCCAAGAATGGTGAGCCAAACCACGATGTCTTGGGTGAACAGTGTTGGGCCAAGTACGGGAATTTCTGACAGAATGGGCATGGGCAGTTTAGGTAGGCCAGTAATCGTGAGGCTTTCATAGGATTTCCCGAAAAGAGCTGATAATCCTAACCCAAGAATACTGATAGCAAGACCCGCCGCGACTTGGTTGGCTTTCACTGTCAACACCAACCCAGCAAAGACCATCGACAACAGCGCGCCTGCGCAAGCGGCCGCTGCAAAGCCCAGCAGATGTGAATCGCTTTCAAAAACACAAATAAACGCAACGGCAGCTCCGATGGCCATCATGCCTTCTAGGCCGAGGTTTAGTAAACCTGTGCGCTCAACAACCATTTCACCCAGCGCCGCAAGCAAAAGAGGCAATGCGGCAGCCAAAGTGCCTGCAAGTAAAAACGCGACGATACTCATGTGTTGCCTCGCGATTGCGACGGGGTAAATTCAACTCGGAAACGGATCAGCGTGAAAGTCAGGAGGTAAAAGGCGAGCAATAATCCTTGGAACACCTCAACCGCAGCGACCGGCAAACCCGCTGTTACTGTTGCGCTATCCCCACCGATATAGACGACCGAGATAAGGAAGCTTGAGACAACGATACCTATGGGCCTTAACCCGCCCATATAGGCTACGATAATCGCCGCGTAGCCGTAACCGGATGAGACAGAGCGTTGCAGCTGTCCTAAAGGTCCTGAGACCTCGCTCGCGCCTGCAATGCCAGCGGCCATTCCGCCCAAAGCAAGGCTGATCCAGATCATTTTGTTCCCATTAAAACCCGCATAAAGTGCTGCTCGCGTCGCAAGCCCCGAAGTGCGCAGTTGGTATCCACTGAAATGATGTTGCATCATTAAATGGGCTAGAACACTGGCTATCAACGCGAAAAGCAGTGAGATATTCGTGCGCGTCCCTTCAAACAAAAGCGGCAGCATCGCGTTGTCGGGGAACATGACGGTTTGCGGGAAATTGAAACCTTGTGGATCCTTCCAAGGTCCCAACAGCAGATAATTCAAAATCTGCGCTGCTATGAGGCTTAGCATCAAAGTCACCAGAATTTCTGAGGCCCCAAAGCGCGTTCTTAGCCCTGCGGCGATGCACCCATAGGCCATGCCGCCGATGGCACCTGCGATGATCATCGCGGGCAACATCAGCGGAAATGCACCATCCGGAAAGAACACAGGAAACGCAGAGGCGCAGATGGCTCCGACAATAAACTGCCCCTCGGCCCCGATGTTAAAGACATTGGCGCGAAACCCGATAGCCAACCCTTGTGCGATCAGCATCAAAGGCGCGGTTTTCAAAAGGATTTCGGTAAAACTGTACCAGCTTAAGAATGGCTTCAGCAGCAAGGCATAAAGTGCAGTTCCGGCGGGTTTTCCCAGCAGTGCAAATAGAACTAGGCTGGTCAGGCAGGTTAGTACCAAAGCTAAAATTGGTGCCGATACCATCGCCGCGCGTGATGCTGTGTCGCGGCGCACGAGTTGGATCGTCATTCAGTCGCCCCGATCATATAGGCACCGATGTCTTGGGCCGTTGTTGTTGCAGCATCTAATGGTTCGGACAATTGCCCCTCGCTAAGGACATGTAGGATATCACAAATTTGGAACAGTTCTTCCAGCTCTTCCGAGATAACAAGAATCGCCGCCCCTTGGTCACGCATTTCAAGCAGGCGCCGCCGGATCGCGGTTGCAGCACCGATATCAACACCCCAAGTGGGTTGGGACACCAACATGACTTTGGGTGCGAGCATGATCTCGCGACCAAGAATAAATTTCTGTAAATTGCCACCAGACAGCGCGCCTGCCTCAGTTTCAGGAGAAGGGGTGCGCACGTCAAAATCGGCGATGCAAGCATCGGTAAACAACCGTTCCACCTTACGCTTGATGAAACCGTTTTGCAGCATTCCCTGGCGGTGAGCCGTCAGCAGGCTGTTGTCAGCCAGCGACATTTCAGGCACGGCACCGCGCCCCAATCGCTCTTCGGGTACGAACGAAAATCCAAGCGCACGCCGTTGCGATGGCCCAAGCCGTCCAGCAGGCTGGTCCAAAATCGTGATCATATCTGCCTTGGCACAGAGCGCCTCACCCGAAATCAAGGCGGCCAGTTCTTGTTGACCGTTCCCTGATATGCCTGCAATTCCAATGATTTGGCCGCTTCTCAAGTCCAGATCAAGCGATTTCAATGAGGTTCCAAAACGGGTTTTCGAAGGATGCTCCAAACCACGCAGTTGCAGCGCGACATCACCGGCTGCCGTGTTGTTATGTTTCGTCAGTTTCGGTATTTCGCGCCCAATCATCAGCTTGGCCAGATCGGCTGCTGAATGCGTGCGTGGGTCGACACGTCCCGTCACTTCGCCGCGCCGCAAAACGGTTGCCTCGTCGCACAGTTCTCTGATTTCATCGAGTTTGTGAGAGATGAAAAGGATTGCCATGCCTTTGGCCTGAAGGCTGCGCAATGTTTCAAATAACATAGCGACGCTTTGCGGCGGCAGAACTGACGTAGGCTCATCCAAGATCAACAATTTGGGATCTAACAGCAAACAGCGGATGATTTCGACCCGTTGCCGTTCACCCACCGATAGTTGATGCACCATCGCATCGGGATCCACATGCAGCCCGAATTGATTGCCGAATGCCGTGATCTTATCCGCCAGTTCAGCCTGTTTTCCAGGCACCAAAAGCGAGACATTTTGCACAACGCTAAGTGTTTCAAACAACGAGAAGTGCTGGAACACCATGCCTATCCCCAACGCTTGCGCGTCGGACGGTTTGTTCAGATGTACCGGTGTTCCGTTCCAATGAATTATGCCGCTGTCGGGTTTTTCGACGCCGTAAACCATCTTCATCAGGGTGGATTTACCCGCCCCGTTCTCACCCAACACCGCATGGATCGACCCTGCGCGTACCGCGAGGTCGATGCCTTTGTTTGCCTGCACTGTCCCGTACCGCTTTGACACATCGTTGAGTGTCAAAAGTGCAGGCGAGTGATCGCTCATGAAGGAAGTGGCGTTGTGACGCCTGCGACATGCCAATCCATGCTAAGGATTTCACCGTCGGTCATTGCAACACCTTCAGCATAGCGTTCTGTGCCGTCCTGATCAACAAGTGGTCCCTGGAAGACAGTGAATGTGTCTGCTGCAATCTCAACCTGTTTCGCCTCGATTTGCGCTACAACGTCGGCAGGAATATCTGCGTTCCAGTCAGCAGTATAGACGACATCATCGTCCATCCCGAGCCAGAAATTATTGCCTTCAAACGAACCAGCCAAATGGCCATCAACAAGCCGTTTGAAGTGCGGGCCCCAATCGGTTCCAACAACGCCAAGATATTTCGATGGCGCATATTTTGCCATGGATGAGTTCAGGTTGAAGGAATAAGCGCCTGCCTCTTCAGCAACCGCAATCACGGACGGTGTGTCTTGGGCGTTGGAAAAGACAACATCGACGCCTTGGGCCATCAAGGCCTTAGCGGCGTTTTGCTCTGCCGCTGGATCGAACCAAGAATTCACCCAAACAACGCTCATCTCGATTTCAGGATCAACAGAACGTGCGCCCAACATGAAAGCGTTGATCGAGGTGATTAGCTCTGGGATCGCAAACGCGCCCACACAGCCCAGCTTTTTGCTTTTTGTAAGCGATGCAGCGGCCATGCCCATCAAATACGTGCCCTGCCAGTATTTGGCGGTGAAAGGTGAGAAATTTGGTTCGGTCAGATAGCCAGACGCATGGATGATCGACACATCAGCGTTGCGCTTGGCAATCTGGATGCCGCCGTTCTGGTAGCCGAACGACCCCAAAAGCAGCACTTTGTTGCCTTCAGCAACAAGACTGTTTGCGATGCGGTCGGCATCTGGACCTTCCGCGATGTTTTCCAGAATGGTAAGCTCGATTTGGTCGCCATAAGCTTCTTTTACGGCATTTACGCCTTCTATCAGCGTGTGGGACCAGCCCACATCAGCCGCGGGAGAGGGCAGCACGACCCCCATTTTCAACACATCCTGCGCCATTGCCTTCATAGGCAGCGCAATCGCGGTAGTTGCAGCAAGTGTGCCCTTTAGAAAGGTGCGGCGTTGTACATTATGTGACATTAGAGTTCCCCTGTTTGGTGTTGCGGTAAAATTGTGTGCAGCGTTTGTTCGGCAGCATGAAAAAGCGCCATTTCGTCAAGATGTGGAAAGTAACCATTGGCCCAAACAACCTGTCCATTAATCATCGTCAGATCAACAACAGCGCCGATGCCAACCTTGGCAATTAAACTGATTGGATCGTGACGTGTCCCAACATAATCGAGCTTGCGGGTATCAATTGCGAACAGATCTGCAGCCATTCCAACGCGCAATGCCCCGATGTCCGAGCGCCCTAAAAGAGAGGCACCGCCCTCGGTCGCATAGTTTAGGAACCGCGCCGGCGTTGGCACAGGATCTTCACGACCCGAGGCCGCCAAACATTGCAACATATAAGCCGAATGGACGCAGTGCATCAGATTGGAATTGTCGTTTGAGGCAGCTCCATCAACCCCAAGGCCGATGCGCACGCCAAGCGCATCCATCGCTGGGATATCCGTGACCTCTGCGCCAACCAGATAGACGGGTTCAGGACAGTGGGAAACGCCTGTGCCGGACGCCGCCATGCGCGCAAGTTCGGCGCGCGTCAGCTCCCATCCGTGGGCGTAAAATGTATCTGGTCCCGCGAAACCGATGTCTTCGCAATATTCTACCGAACGTTTGCCATGGATCTGTTCGATGATCGGGCTTTCGCCTTCGCCCACGTGACTGTGCAGGATCACACCTTTGTCCCGTGCAAGACGCACAGATTCAACAAATGTTTCTTTGTAGCAATTGACGGGCTGGCAGGGTGCTACCGCGACTTGACGCATCGAAAGCGGGCCCGCATCGTGGTAACTGTCAATCAACCGTTCGCAATCGCCGATAAATCCATCTGTGGTTTCCAGCATTTCATCTGGGATGGTGCTGCCCTCGGACTTGGGCAGCGTATTACCGCCTCGACCAGCATGAAAACGAATACCCATCAGTTCTGCGGCTTCAAACTGACGGTCGATGATATGGCTGCCAGCATGGCGTGGGAAGCAATACTGGTGGTCAAAGGCCGTTGTACATCCATGTTTGATCAACTCGGCCATCGCCACCACTGAACTGTGGTAAAAGCAATCTTCTGTCAGTTTCGAAAAGATCGGATAAATACGATCAAGCCATTCAATAACAGAATAGCGGGTCCAATCTAATTCAGCCCGGTTGCGCACGAAGCACTGAAAGAAATGGTGGTGCGTGTTGACCAAACCAGGATAGATGAACATTCCAGAAGCGTCGATGACCTTGCAATCATCGGATAAGTTGCGCGACAGATCAGGTCCAATGGCCTTGATCGCTCCAGCTTCGATGAGCAGATCGTGGCGCCACAAAACCGGCTCTGCTGCTGAAGTCACGATCGCTTCGCAAGATTTCAAAAGGGTCGTTGTCATGCAGGTAACGCCGGATCTGGGGCCAATTCGTGAAGCCGATGGATGCCGGGCATTTCGATAAACCCTGGCAAAGAGCGGATCGCACGCATCCACAGGCGGATCGTTGGATAAGGATCAAGGCTTACGCCGCCATCAGGTGCAAGGGCGGTGTTTGGAAAGCAGGCAATGTCAGCGATGGTTGGACATGCACCTGTTAGGTACGCCATACCGTCAAATCGTATTTCGCTTAGGTGTTCCTCAAGTTTACGTAGCTGTGTCACCCCATCTCGGCGTGCCTTCTCGATATCGACATCATAAGATAAAATGTCGTGCAATCGTGCCATACCGAGGCTGGCGTTCAATTGATCTGCGAAGTTGAGCCATTCTGCATCGGCATTTGTCCCCAGCCATCCGCTGTCCGCCTGCGTCGCCAAATGCCGGAGCATCTGTGTAGATTGTGACATGATGTGTTCGCCATCAACGAGTATTGGCAGTGTGCCTGCGGGGTTCAACGCAAGCATCGTATCTGATTTGTGATCTTTCTTTGGGTGAAAATTAACCGCTTTCAATGTCAGCGGTACGTTCACAAGTGCAGCCATCAGCCGGACTTTGTAGCAACTTGCACTGAGTATATAGTCGTAAAGGATCATGCTGCGACCACCTGTGCGCCGTATGTATATCCGATTTTCTTCAGCCAGCGGCGATAGGCGATCGAAGTCATATCTGCCTGTGTTGGTGCCTCCATTCCAGGGTCAAGCGGCAGCTTGCGTGGGATTTGATTTTCCAAAATTGAACGGTCCTGCATGAAGATCATTTGTTGAAAACTCACCAATTCTGCGTGCAATGTCGTGTCATCATAAAGCGCCATCCATGGCCAAACCTCGCACCATTCTTCATTCAATGGTTGGACAAAAAGGGTGATGACATCCCATTCGCCGGGGCGCGGTGGGCAGGTCTTATAAAGCACGGCAACCGTTGGGGCTGCGACCCTATACATGTAATCTGTGGTGATCCCGCCATCGGCCGATTGCGCGGCTTGTGGCTGGTAAAATTTGACACGGGTTGCCCAAACTTCATCGACGTCTTCACGGATCTCAACGTCGTAACGTGCGACCTCGGTATGGGGTTCCGCGCCAAGCACATCGGTATGAACAAAAGGGAAATGTGCGATATCAAGGAAATTTTCTACGGCCCGCAAGGGCGAACATTTCACTTTGATGGACCCACAATCGACAAGGCGTCTGCCCGGAGCTTCGGCTTCGGGTATCGTAAACAGGTCGCGATCTGGTTGTCCAAGACTGGTCCAAAGATGGCCGTAACGCACAACAGTGGGCAAGGATTTACCGGACGCATCGCGCACCCAGTAGCTTGATCCATCCCGACCCAAAGTGATCGCTTCATCCAACAACAACGTATCACGCGGTGCATGGATGCCAGAGCACATAGCGACGGGATACCAATAATTTACAGCGTTACTGGTCATGCCGCAGCCCTTTCGATGTTTGCGCGTTGGATCTCCAGCCAGCGCGAAACCTCTTTGCGGCCGTCAGGATCGCAGGTCAAAGCATGGATTGCAGTGCTGGTATCGTTGACAGGGTGCAGAGCGAGAGTGATCGGACGGGGAGTGTCCAAATGAATGAGTGTGGCATCAGGTGACCCGAAATAGGTTGCCACGTCACCAATAGCGCTGTCGATGTGAAGTGTGCGCACGGGCGTTGACAAGTGAACAGGTGGCGGGGCATCGGTGGTTTCGGTCAATGTGGCCCAAATCAAACCATCTGCCTCGGCGCACTGATAGGTTTTGGCGCAAATGCTTTTTGGGGGCACAAGATTGGGATGTGCTGGAATGGAAACGCACCCGCCATCGCTGCCATACTGCCAGCCATGATAAATGCATGACAACTTTTCGCCACGCACAAAACCCTGTGACAGGCGCATGCCACGATGTGGACAGCGATCACCCCAAACAAATGCCTGTCCCGATGCACCACGCCAAATGGCCAAATCGTTTCCGTTAAGACAACACGGCATGCTCATTGCACGCTGCAAATCCGCGCTCAGCGCGATAGCCACCCAAGTCAAAACACACCTCATCCCAAATTTCCCCAAGATGAAGGTACGCCCTGGAGCGCAGAGCAATCAATCAGAATTCTGGATTAAAGTTACTTTTTTGATCAAAAATTCAATTTTGGTCAAAATTTAGTCAATATGAACGTCTTGACCCGTCGATTTGAAATCCACGTGCGCAACAAGTGCAGACTGAGGTCCCAAGCTACACGCCAACGCCAGCGCGTTTAGCATTTCGTGCTGCCCAGTCGCGCGTACGTTAAGACAATCGGCATGCAAAGATGCGCTAAATTCACGCAACCCCAGCTTGAAAGCATGACGCATTATCCACTCTGGGAAATCTGGTGCGGCAACGCGCCCGAATATCTGGATTGACCCGACTTGATCTGACTGGGTTGGAATTGTTACTGGCAACGTTTCATCCTAAGCAAAATTTTCAGACACTTCGTAACTTGTACTAAATAACATTTCATCCGACCTGAGGTCAGTCAAGATGTCATGCACTTGTTAAGAGCATCACAGCGCGTAGACGTCATTTTAAACAATTAAAATTTTAATTCTATGTTGGGGACATAGGACTTAAAAAAGCCGACATTGATGCTCACGCAGCGAACGTCGGTTTTGTCCGCTTAGCAGACCTAGCGACCTAATAATGCTGCGGCAACGTGTCAATGTCCGCTTCGGTGGGCTGCACCGCAGCATTTGAAACTGTTCTGAGCGGCGGGTTTGGGCCGTTCACGACACCTACGCTAGGAACTGTTAGGAAGTTCGAGTGCGAATGCAGCATTCGTCATTCAGTGCGGTTTTCCGCAATCCAGCCATTCGACCCACGAACACTGAAAGCAACCGGCCGATGGCGGCATCCAGTGGCCGATTCAAGAGATCGCGGCAACACACTCAGCGGAAATTCAACACTACCCCCTTTATCAAGCTATTCTCCGGCCATGGCCTCTGTGGCTGCAATCGCGAGTTCCAAGAGTTTATGGCCCCCATGCGGGTCATCTCCCGAGGGAAAGAAATTTCGGAACATTCCCGGTCGCAACTCTCCCTGATCCTCTCCGACGGGTGCTTCAAAGATGACTTTGTCCTCCTTGATTGTCACCAAAACACTAAGCGTGTCCAGATCCTCCGGATCAATTACTGTCGGGTCATTTGAAAGTATGACGAAATCGGCAAGCTTGCCGACCTCCAGGGAGCCCTTTTTGTCTTCTTCGAAATGCTGCCATGCTGGCCAGATCGTCATTGCCTTCAGAGCTGTCATGACATCCACCCTTTGATCCGGACCAAGAATATCACCCGAGCGGGTTCGGCGTGTCACGGTCGCATCCAGCACGCGCATACTGTCCGGGTACGCGACTGGTGCGTCGTGGTGTGTTCCGAACATCATTCCACGTTGGCGGACCCAGCCCGTTGGAGAGATATTGTCCGCGTTGACGGGACCGACCGTATGTTCGCGGTGCCAATCCCCCCAATAGAATGTGTGCATCGGGAAAAGGGACGGAAAAAGCCCAAGTCGTTTGACCGAGTCCACCTGGTCTTCGCGCATGAACTGACCGTGAATGAGGACTGGTCGATTTCCAACCGGACCGTATTTTGCAAGTGCTGCCTCGGTCGCCGCGATCAGCATATCAGAAGCGCCTTCACCATTGGCGTGTGTGAGAATCTGGAGGCCGTTCGAGTAGGCCCAGTCCATCACGTCATTGACCTGTTCCATTGTGGCGGAGGAGTAGCCGGAATAGCCGGGAGGATAATCGCCTACCGGATCGTAATAGGGGCGGTCCCGCAAGGCTGTAAACCCTTGCGGCGATCCGTCGATTGTGAGTTTCGCGCCCGCAACCCTTAAGCGGTTAATATAATCCTGGGAAACGTTTTCAAGGATGAAATCGCGGTCCACAAGTACATCCGGATAGGTCACGACGTCGATCTCAAAGCCGCCTTCATCCGCGATGCTCCGCATAACTGCAACCGTCGCGGGAATAGATCTACCCTCTTGTGCGGTGGTATAGCCAAAACTCGCCCATAACTCGGTCCCGGCTTTTGCGAAGGCCCTGAAGCCGTCCTCGCCCAGACCACCAAGCATTTTGACCAGAACCGCGTAAAACGCGTTCTCCTCAAGTACGCCGGTTGGTTCTCCTTGAGAATCGCGGCGGTAAATCCCGCCCGCTGGGTCAGGTGTATCTGCTGTCACACCTGCCATCTCGAGAGCCTTGGAATTGGCCGCGCCCAGATGAGAGGATTGGTGAACAAGCAGTATCGGCACATCCATGGAAATCTTATCAAGATCTTCGCGGGTCGGATGTCGGAGTTCCGCAAGCTGGGACTGGTCATATCCGAATCCGATGATCATTTTTACTGACGCAACAGTTTCGGCATTATCCTTCATCCAGCCGCGCAGGGTCTCCTGAAGTTTCGGGATATCGGTGACCTCGCCGTCGGGCGGGGCGAGCAGGTTTGCCGAAAGCCGCTGGAGACCTCCGTTCACGACGTGACCATGGCTGTCAACGAAACCGGGAAGCATTGCGCGACCGTCGAGTTCGAAGATCTCGGTGCCTTCTCCCTTGTGCAAGGCGACGTCGGCAAGAGATCCCACAGCTATGATGACACCGTCTTTCACAGCGATGGCTTCGGCTGAAGGTTGCGCGTCGTTGATGGTCAGGATTGGCCCACCGGTATAGATAGTGTCGGCGATTTCCTGTGCATTCAAAAAAGCAGGTAGAAGAGCAAATAGTGTCGTTGTAACAAGTCTCTTTAACATGAATCCCATAGCTATTTCATCCTCCCAGTTGATTGGCGACCCCACCTAAACGGTATCGTAAGGACTATAAAAGGCAAAGCGGTTTATTCGATTGCCTGCGCCCATCAGACAGCAAACGGAAGGATTTTTCCGGCGCACTTATGGATCGAAGCTAGGCGGATAAGATGATGCTAAGTCCACGAATGGCAGTTTCGTTGAAATTGTACGCAGCAGTGGGACTTCAGCTCAGTGGCTAGAATGGGCCGTTCGCTTCGTTTGCATAGGGGCTCTGACTCAATGTTTTTTTGTGCTACCGCGGCATTTGGCGCTAAGGGCGGACAGCTGACATTCGCTGCAAGTGCGAACCGGGTGTGCCGGAACGTTTGAAGCCGACATTGGGGAATCCTAGAAACGGGAGTTTTCTCTGCGCTGTCGCAAGTCGGCTTCGAGCCCATTGTACCTTTTTTCTGCTGTGCGGCTAACTTCTGCTTTGCGAAATATATGGGCGACCGACGCTAATCACGTCGCAATTCTTCTTCCAGATATCCTTTTGAACGCCCAAAAGACAACCGCAAGCAGAACAGACACAAAAGCAGCCATTGTTAAACCCGATTTCACAATGGAAGCGACACTTGCCACTGGGACAGTGTTGGCAGATATTTCTGGCCAACTCAGGATCATGAGGCAGATGCCGATGTTTTCTAGATAGTCACCGATAGCTGCCCCAATCGAAAACCAAATTCCGATCTGAACAAGTTTGCGGTCCACGCCCCTTAACCCCAACCATTTGAGCAATGATACCAAAGTCAGCGCCATGAGCGCGGGATACGCTAGATCGAGCGGAATCTGTCGCGTGAGATAATACCGCCTCCCGCTAGATCCTAGGGCAGAGAGCAGTGAATTTGCCTGTTCAGCCGAATATCCTCCGGGGCGCATGTCGAAAGGGCGAAGGCCGGACAAAGTCTCGATGTGCGCGAGTGTGATAAAGATCATCAACAGATAGATTCCGCTGGCAGCGAAACTGAAGAGAGCCGCTTGCCGCCCATACTTCTTAGTTGGTATCATCATATTCATTGGTTGTTCTCCGTACAATTAACACCGTCGTACTGAGTGCGAGCAAAGCTGGCATTATCGTTTGATAAGGAATTCGCAACTTGGACCTTTTTACTTTTCTGACGTGTCTCCCGAACGCATTGGATAAAGACATTGGGCGTGAGTTCGCGGCAGCATGGAGTGTGGAATATGTCGAAAAAGGGTGTCGTATAGCGACGCAGGGCGAACCAGACCCCATGGAGCGCATCATTCTTGATGGACAAGCCACCAGTCAAATCACAGATCCCGAAGGTCGAGCCGTTTGCGTTAGCTTTCACACTGGTCCATGTGTGGTCACACCAAATGTCGCGAGAACCAGAAACGGGATCTCGCTCGTATCAATAAATTTGATTACGGATGCACTGGTTGCACAAATGGACAGCCGCGCTTTGACTGAGCTTATGTTAGCATCGGAGCCAATTCGCGAATGGGCAAACGGCATATTGCAACACGAACTGGCCCGTAAGGCTGATCGGGAGTGGTGCCTTGCGGCACTTGGCGGCGCAGACCGCCTTGCGTGGTTTCGGAAAGATTTCCCGCGTCACGAAGGGCTTTTCGGCCATTATTTGATAGCATCCTTTCTCGGTGTAACACCGGTCACACTAAGTCGGCTTCGCAGTGCCGAGCGAAACGCGACGCTTGACTGAAGGTTCTATTGCGAGGACCAATTGCCCGGTGGCCTCAACTGATCGACGCAACACATGCATTGAAACGCTCTGCGGGAGTTTCGTATCCCAGCGTCTTTCGGGGTCGCTCATTGAGCTGTCTTGCGACAGCGCTCAGCTTTGCTTGACTATGTATCGACAAATCCGTGCCCTTTGGGAAGTACTGTCGTAGCAGGCGGTTGGTATTTTCGTTTGAACCGCGTTGCCAGGGCGAATGGGGTTCGCACAAAAACACGTCGATATCCGTCGCCAAGGTGAAGGCCTTATGCTTCGCAATTTCTGAACCACGATCCCAAGTCAGGGAGCGATACAATTCTTTGGGCAGTTTGCGTGACTGTTTGATCAACGCTTGAATGACGCTAGCGCTATCTTTCTTACTGATTTTTGCCAACATGACAAAGCGCGTGTGGCGTTCGACCAGAGTGGCAATGAAGCTGTTGCCAGAACCTGCGATGAGATCGCCCTCCCATGTGTGGATGCCCCGTTCAATGCAAGAGATTCTTTCAACAGTTTGTACATGTGATCGGGTACGGTCATGTGTCAGGCCTCAGTTTGCGACGTTTCACATGCC
>NZ_JBGFCE010000028.1:0-14298 GCF_041205415.1 Falsihalocynthiibacter sp. BN13B15 | reverse complement strand
TTGGTGCCACCTCCGTCACACGACGGGCGCCAACCACCGACACCCGAACGGGCGCTTGGGTTCGATCGCTCCTGGAGCGCAAGCCGACTCGGGTCGTCACCGTGGCTATCGCCAACAAGACCGCCCGAACAGCGTGGGCGCTCATGGTGAAAGGAGAGTCATACAAGGCCACACCGGCTATCTGAACGAAGGAGGGACAAAGCGGCACCCGACATCGCCGCGATGAGATGCAAGGGCAGAAGTGAGTGATGATGATCGAAAGGGACCGCCGCCGGGACACCCCGAGGTGCTGTCTGGGCTTTAAAGCTCGTTCGTCTGATTGGGACTCGGTACGCGGACTTCATCCGTTGTCTGGCAGGCGATGCTGGCATCGCTGAGAGGAAAGGCCAGCGGTCACATACACCGCGTCAACAGGCCGGACACATGACCGCAACCTGCAACGATCAAAATCAGCTCAAATCAATCCTTGCAAAACAGGGGCCGTCAACACATGCATCTAGCAAGTCTGGATCATCAGGGGCCGTGTCATCACGTGATACAAGTCCCGAAGCGAGATAGATAATAGCTGGCACAAATCTCTTGTAGCTCGCTGAGGCACTTGGCAGGCGTTGGCTATTTTCGCTACGGCCATCAAATGCGAAGCGGAGCAATATTGTGAGCCACTTGCGCTTTTCCTGTGCCGAGAGGCTATCAAGGACTTCGATCAGATATTGGGACGTGGCCGAGGAATAGTTGGATCTTTCCCTTTGGATTCTTGCGAGAAGGCAAATGCAGTCAAGCAGTGTCGCTTCCTCAAAACAGTATTGAAGCGCCTTTAATTGAAACATGTTCCAGCTAGGTGCAGCGTCTGTGTCGTTGGTATCAGGGCAATTCGCGGTGAGAGCAGCGGCCAAAACGCTCGCCCTGTGGGCCGTATCTCTGATCTCGAATAGAGCTGAGCACGCCTCACTTTTGGTGCGATATCCAACATCCGGATTGATGATGTAGCTGGCTAGTTTGGCTGCTAGGGGTTTCATGCCGCCAAAACGTGCGACCTCAATCAAAAAATCAGTCAGTTCAGGAGAGCTCGACTTGTCGAGAAGTCCTCCAACAACTGCCGAAAGACCGGTATGTGTAAACCGCTTGATATCATCGTGGTGGAACCACTCTCCTCTAAATCTGAGGGCGTCATAGAGTTTAGCTTGGTTACGAAGCAGCAATTCCTTGTCGCCCAAAGAGAGTGCTTTTGGATCTCCCGTTTCAATGAGCAAGGCCGGACGGATTTTGGCAACGATCTCTTTATCCCTAACGTTGAAGGCCGATAGCCGAGTCTTACCCATTTCAGCAACTTCCGACACAATCTTCGGTCCACTGGGGGACTAATTGGGGGATATGAATCTCTAACTTGAGATAATCTTTTAAAATCAGCAATTTAGAGATTCTTAAAAGCGGAGAAACAGGGATTCGAAGCCTGGGAACCCGTTAAGGTTCAAGGGTTTCGAGACCGTTTCTTATGGAATGCTTGGTAACTAAAAATCAATAAAATGGGGAGTATAATCGGTCTGCGAAAGGCGCAATCGGCATGGTTGGAGGGGAGAGGTGTTATAGTAAGTTGTCATAGTTGAGGGCTGCATTACGCTGGAATATGCCTCGTCCAATAAAAGGAGTGTCTCAGAGAGTTCGAGGTCCGAAACGCCCCTTTAGAGAAGCCGACATTCGTAAGCTATTTTCATTCCGCATCACCGTATTCTGGTGCGTTAACGGTAGTTAGTCGATTGTGAAAGCAAGGGCCTCAATCCGATAAATGATGATAGCGCGTAAGCCTCTATGGGAGGCCCAGCGCTTGTTTCTTATCCGTCGCCCATTTCATGATAACCACATCAAAAGTAAGCGCCATAAGCGATACACAGATACCAAGGACAAAGTTCTTTCCAAGGTCCGTTCCCGCCAGAGTGCGTTGTAATTCTTGTCCCAAATCTTGGGTGCCAATGAAGGCCGCGATGATGACCATAAAGAAGGCGAACATGATCGCTTGGTTAAACCCAACAGCCATAGTTGGCAGAGCCAAAGGCAATTGGACATTTACCAACTTCTGCATGCGGGTTGCACCGGCCATGTCGGCCGCCTCGGTCATTTCGGGCGGCACGGTGCGCAGCCCTTCGATCGTATAGCGGGTCAGCGGAACCATTGCGAAGATCAAGATCGAGCCTACAACTGCAGTGGCTGTAATCCCAAATAACATGATCGCGGGGATCAGGTAGATGAAGCTCGGGAATGTTTGCGCCGTATCGCAGGCGATCAGTATACGGCGCGACCATTTTTCTGACTTCGATGCCCAAATCCCAAGCGGGATGCCGATAAACATCGCTATCGAAACGGCGGCCAACACCGAATATAAAGTGATTATGGACCGATCCCACCAGCCTGAAAGGGCAATCAGACTAAAGAAAATTGCGGCGATGATGCCCTGACGGCGCCCGCCCAACCAGATTGCGAACGCCACGACAATCATGATCATCGCAGGTGTCGGGATCGACAACATGAAGTCGCGAAATGGGTTCAAAACCCACACATTCAAGACATAACGAATGCCGTAGGTGACGTTTTGTACGCCATCGAAAGCGAGGAACCCTTTGATGAGGCTATCCAATTCTTTACCTTGGCTAAAGTCTTGTCCTCGCTCTAAGGCACCTGCAATGGGCACAGCCTTTGAGAGTAGGGTAAAGCCAACAAAGATGCACAATGCCGATACAAGCGTCTTATGACGGCTGAGCCATGACGCTCCCTTTTCGAAATGCACGGGCTGTTTGATGGCCCATGCTTTGGACATGCGATCTAGGGTCACGGCAAGCAGTACGATTGTGATGCCAATCTCAAACGACCGTCCCAGCTTAAAACTACCCATCATCGCCAGTAGTTTTGCACCAAGGCCTGGCATTCCGATGAAGGCCGTCAAAACGACCATCGCCAGACACAGCATTATGACTTGATTGACGCCAACCAAAATATCGCCCCGAGCAGACGGGATATAAACGTGCCGCAGCATTTGAAATCTGGAGCAGCCCGCCATTTTTCCTGCTTCGACAACTTCAAGAGATACCTTTTGCAGTCCCAGCGTCGTCATCAGGATCATTGGCGGAATGGCATAAACGATGGTGGCCACGGCTCCCGCTGTTGGCCCGACCTTAAAGAAGATTACGGCAGGCAACAGGTAGGTGAAAAACGGTAGCGTTTGGAGGACGGATAATACCGGTTTTACGGCCTTATTTACCCATTCATACTTCCAAGCGGCAATGCCGAATGACAGGCCGATGGAAAAAGCCAACGGTGCAGCGACGACCAGAACCGACATGGTCTCCATCGCAATTTTCCATTGGCCAATCAACGCAGTCCAAACGAATGTGCCACCGGCCAGCAAAGCTAAACGCCAACCCCCAAGGTAATAGCCGATCACTGCGGCAACACCCGCAACCGCGCTCCAAGGCATGGGGCCTAAGTTGGGCCAGCGGCGTTTGCCATAGAAAATATTACCCGTGGTATCGAGGACATTCTCTAAGCCCCCCGTTAGGAAGCGTGTAAGCTTGAGCAGCCCAAGATCGTCTTTAACAAAGTTGAAAACCACGTCGAGCCATGCCGCAAATGGCGGGATCATTGTTTCGGGAACGCGGTACAGCCATGCAGGCAAAAGAGCTGCATATTGCAAGGCCGTCAGTATCAATGCAACGGCAAGAAACAGTATTGCGGCACGGTTGCAAGTCATTGATTTAGAAGTCACCTTCATTAAGGCATCCATCACTGATCCCCCAATAAAACGTCCAGTGCTTCAGCGCGGGACAGGGCACCAATCGGTTTTCCGGCGCGGGTGACAGGAATAAAATCGCGGGTGTCATCGACCAACATACGGGCCATTTTGCGAACTGTTTGGGACGCATCCACAGGATCACCGATGCCAGTTTGACCGACTTCGGCCAACCCACCAGCGCGAACCACGCGCGCCTTGTCGACGTCTTCGGTAAATTTTCGCACATACTCAGTGGCAGGCTTTAGAACGATTTTATCGGGTGTGTCACATTGCTCGATCGCGCCATCCTTCATGATGGCGATACGGTCGGCAAGGCGCAGGGCCTCGTCAAAATCATGGGTGATAAACACGATGGTTTTGTTGAGTAATTGTTGCAGGCGTAGGAATTCGTCCTGCATTTCTTTGCGGATCAGGGGATCAAGCGCAGAGAATGGCTCGTCCAAAAACCAGATATCGGGCTCAATCGCCAAGGACCGAGCGATGCCAACGCGCTGCTGCTGTCCGCCAGATAACTCGCGCGGGAAGAAATCCTCGCGGCCCTCTAAGCCTACGAGTTTGATCACCTCTAACGCGCGTTCGCGTCGGGTGTGTTTGTCTTGGCCACGCATTTCAAGCGGGAAGGCAACATTGTCGAGTACGGAACGGTGCGGCAGCAAGCCAAAAGATTGAAACACCATTCCCATCTTTGAGCGGCGCAGATCAATGAGGTCTTTCTCGGCCAGGGACATGATGTCCTGTCCATCAATCTCGATCGTGCCGCTTGTAATCTCATGCAGGCGAGAAAAACAGCGAACCAGCGTGGATTTTCCAGACCCCGAAAGGCCCATGATTACCAGCATCTCGCCCTTGTTAACATCAAGCGATACGTCTTTGACACCCGCGATGTAACCGTCTTCACGCATGTCATCGAAGGTCATATCGGGAGGCAGTTTGGCAAGGTATCCTTCGGGGTCGGTCCCAAAAACTTTCCAAATATTTTTGCACGATATGACGGGGCGTTCAGACGACATGATATTCCTCAGATATAGAAAGACCCCGCCCAGTACTTGACCGGACGAGGGAAAATTACTCAAACGAAGGGGGTTATTTAACCCAAGAAGCCCAGACATCGGGGTTTGCTTCCAGCCATACTTCGGCTGCTTCTTCTGGCTCCAGCTCATCGATGTCGACGAGTTTTGCCATTTCAGCAATTTGTGGGTTGGTGAAAGAGACAGCCTCCAGTGTCGCATAAGCGGCTGGCCACTTGTCTTCCATCCCGTCCCATGCCGCTTTCTTTAGGTAACCCGTGGCTGGGTTGCCGCAATCGAAGAGCGCGTCAGGGTTTGGACCCACGGATGGGGCCGTGTCACAGCCTTCTTCCCAAGCTGGAAACTCAACAAATTCACCAGGCCAAACGGCCTCAGCAAAGTTTGGTGTCCAGTTAAAAACAACGATTGGTTTTTTGTCGGCTTCAGCAGCACCGATTTCGGCCCACAATGCCGCGGCGGAACCTGCGTTCACGACAACAAAGTTCATATCCAGTGATGCAACGCGTTCTTGACCATGCTTGAGCCAGTCAACGGGCCCATCAAGATAACGCCCTTTGTCACCAGTTTCTGGTGTGGCGAACAAGGCTGCACATTCGTTCAGTGCTTCCCATGAAGGCAGACCTGGGCATGCGTCTTTGGTCCACATTGGGTACCACCAGTCTTCGCGTGTCACAGCATTATGGTCGCCTACGTCAACGATGCCGCCTTTTTCCATGGCTGCACGGAAGGAAGCGCCAAACGCACCCTCCCAGACTTCGAGTTCCATTGTGACATCCCCAAGGCGCACAGATTCATAAACTGCTTGGCTGTCTGTTGTGACGTACTCAACATGGGCGCCTTGAGTTTCGAGGATTTGACCAACAACGTTGGACATTACGATTTGGCTGGACCAGTTGTGAATTGGAATGACGATTGGATCGCTGCTGTCGGCGTGGGAGTCAGCAAATGCTGACAGGGGCGCAAGTGCTAAAACACCTGCGGTTAACGCTGTAGTCATCGTTTTCATTGTCATTTACTCTCTACTCTGTTTTCAGAGCGTTTTCAGGTTCCCAATGAGGGGCCCGAATTGGTTTGTTTCGGCTTGGCGCTTGGATGCAAACGCACGCATTTTCGCCGCCTTTTCGTTAGAAAAGGCGATGTAAAGCGCAACAAAAAGATGCCAAAAGCATCTTTTCATGTGCCGTCAGTCGATGTCAGTCGTTAATGTGGTTCCACGGTCACTTTGGGACGCGTAAACACCAGCTTGCATTTTTACGATTTTGAGGCGGATGGGCGCTCAATAGAACTCGGTAACTTATCAAAAAAGCTGACAAATTTATGCAACCGACTGAACACACTACATGTATCATTAGAGCCGTGGCGTAAAGCGTTAGTATGCTAAGCCACCGCGAAGGGCTGCTTTCCGTCCTCCTTGATCGCTTTGGTTCCTTGGCCAATGCTGGTCGCGGCGCTATTGCGACGAAGGACAGATTTGCCACCAAACTGTAAATGTTCGGCGCGTAACAGGGACTTTCAATCGGCGGTGTTTGCGAAGTTAATTCAGCAGTCTTTGGCGTACCTCTCCGAGTCCTGATCATGATCCCGTGCCGTGGGGCCTGCGATTGGCTATCAACCAGCACTGCGTGCATTTGGCTCGGCAACAGCCTGAAGTCGGTGATATTTTCTCGGAGATTGATTGAGGGGAAATTAACTTTGCTAACTTATTGATTTTATTTAAAGATAGGAGCAGTGCGCGCGAATAGACATTCTTATTGGAGACTGTCGAATAAGGACTTTTACATGCGCCACTTTCTATTCGCGGCTTTGGCCTCACTCATTCTTGTTCCCACGGCGCAAGCCGCGGATCTAAGTGCGACTGTACTCACCGCCGGCAAGCCTTTTGTAAATGGTTTTTTCGGACTTTCTGTTGGGATTTCTGGTACCATAGCCATAGCCATAGCCATAGCCATAGCCATAGCCATAGCCATAGCCATAGTCGGGGCGTCCGGAAGCGATCATGGTGCCGCCTACCTATTTGACACGACCACTGGAAAACAGACAGTCAAGCTTACCCCGACCGACTCTGCCAAAGGGGATGGCTTTGGCCTTTCAGTCTTGATCTCTGGTACAACGGCCATTGTTGGGGCCCCTTTAAGCGCTAACGGCGCGGCTTATCTATTTGACGCGACGACTGGCAGGCAGACGGTCAAACTCACTGCGGTCGACCCAAACATTGGCGGTACATTGGGGTTCTTCGGTGGTAGTGTTAAAATTTCTGGGACCACAGCCATCATTATGTCTGGCGACGCCGTATATTTGTTTGATACCGTAGCTGGAAAGCAAACAGCCAAGTTCACTGGTGAAGATACAGCGAAGGCCGATTTATATGGGTCGTCTGTCTCTATTTCTGGCACCAACGCTGTCGTAGGCGGCGTGGAGAAAAAACACGGCGTAGCCTATTTGTACGACACGATCACGGGAAAACAGGTGGCCAAATTTACGGCTAAGACGTCCTCAGTTCCGGACTCACTCTCGTCCAAGGTTACAATCTCTGGAACCACGGTCGCCATTTCAACCTTTGGCCCGACAACACAAAATGGCGCGGTCTATCTTTTCGACACCCTATCAGGCGAGCAGGTTGGAACGTTTTCAAACATCGATGATCAGAAGGACGGAGCTTATGGCGGTTCCGTCGCGATGTCTGGCAGCGCCGTCCTCATTGGAGCCAAAAATAGCAATACGAACAGCCTCGTAAAAAGCGGCGCGGCTTATCTCTATCATAGACAATAAGTGGACCTGTCACGGTTTGATGCCGCCCCTTTGATAGCATTTACTGCGCTAAAGGAGACAGACTATGGGACTGAAACGGACGGACGAATTTCGCAAGGATGCGGTGCGTATCGCACTGACCAGCGGACTGATGCGCAAGCAGGTTGCTGAGGATCTGGGTGTTGGGATGTCGACGCTGAACAAGTGGATAAATGCACACCGAGACACCGATGTGGTGTCGAAAGAGGATTTGAGCCTCGCGCAAGAGAATGACAGGCTCCGACGCGAGAACCGCATTCTCAAGAAGGAGAGACATCCTAAAAAAAGCCACCCAGTACTTTGCGGGACTAAAGCAATGAGGTTTAGATTTATCGAAGAAAATATGGGGCGCTTTCCAGTTGGCTTGCGCCCCAAGTTCCCTCCAGATTGCGCGGAGTCCTTGGCGTTAAATCTTTGACCTCACGCGGCCATTTTGCCCATCACCTTTCTCCGCAAGAATTTCATTGGTGTCATGTTTTCTGCGGTTTCTCTGGCGATACCTGTGTGTTAACCTTTGAAACGGCGGGCGTAAAAGTCGACCATCTGGCTGACCATTTCATCGGCTTGGCCGTTATCACGTGCAGTGTTCAATGCCTCTAACGGACCTTTGACCATGATACTGTCAACGCCTGCATCCTCAGTCATTCGGGCATAATAGCCCACGTCTTTTGCGGCATTTTTAATCGTGAATGCCAATTGAGTGGGATCATTATCGACCCCGTAGGATTTTACAAAACCCATCATGCCTGAATGCAATGGGCCGGCGGACATCACATCGTATAGCTGGGCGCGATCTACGCCAGCGACATCTGCCATAGCAAAGGCTTCGGACATTGCATTGGCAACGGTCATTCCAAAGAAGTTGTTGATCAGTTTGATCGTATGGCCAGAGCCCACAGCGCCGAGATGGAAGACATTTTCGCCCAAATCCTTAAGAACAGGTTCAACCGCATCAAACGCGACTTTGTCGCCCGATGCCATGATATTCAACAGGCCGTCCTTTGCGTGGTTTGGTGTACGTCCCAACGGCGCGTCCAGAAAATGCCCGCCCGCGTTTGCGACTTCTTCCGAGAGGGTGCTACTGCTGGCAGGGAGGGAGGTGCCAAAATCAATGATGGTAGCCCCTTTCCGCAGGCCTGCAATAACGCCTTCTGCGCCGCGCATGCGTCCCTCGACATGATCGGATGTGCCCATGCAAAGCATGACAATATCGCTCGCCTGTGCGACTTCTTTGGCGTTGGAAACTTCAGTTGCGCCACGTGCGATGGCCGCGTCCAAATAGGTGCGGTCGGTATTTCCCAAAATGGTCAGCGCATACCCTTGGTCCTGCAGGCGTCCAACCATTGCGCCGCCCATGAGGCCAAGGCCGATAAATCCAATTGATGGTTTGCTCATATGAGTATCCTTTCAGAAACTTTTTGGTGTGCTCTAAAGTTTACGATGCACGTTAGGAAATTCCGATATCGCAGGTTGCCGTCTGTTTTCCAAGTGGATGTCGATGTTTTGCCTCGATTTGGGGCGTCAGTGCCCAAAACCTTCCAGCGATTGCGCGCCTAAAGGAGGTAGAAAGGTGGTCCCAGTAATTCGACCAGCTTGCAGCCTGATTTAAGTGGATCAGGGTTTCATTTAGGCTGCTACAGGGAATTGCGAATTCCTGATCTTGCAGGTACTCTTCCGAAACGTCACCTTCGGTGAATAACGACCCACTTGGAGCAAAAATTCAGATGAAAAATTTCATGAGATCGGCTGCGGCCGCGATTGCACTGACTACAATTGGCTTGACCACCGCGTCTGCCGAAACCCGTATTACATATAAATCAGCAAAGACCGGTTCGTCGTACTACCAGATGGGCGTTGAGCTGGCGGAAGCCATGAAAAGCGGCACCGATGGCGACATCATCGTGACCATAGAAGAGAGCCAAGGCTCAGTCCAGAACGTGATGGAGGCCCGTGCGCGCGGTGGGGATTATGTGTTTACCACTCCCCCTGCGCTGGTCGGCCTCGCACAAGAAGGCAAGGCCATGTTCGAGGGCAAAGGTGATCCGAAGTTCAGCGAGATTCGCGCTCTCTTTCCGATCCCGTCACTGACTATGCATTTTGTGATGTCCCAAGAAAGTGGTGTCACGGACATCACAGGACTGGCAGGCAAGACAATTTTGCTCGGCAAAGGCTCTTTTGGAGCGACAGAGGGCGAGAAATATCTCGGGTTGTTCGGTATGGCGGATAGCGTCCAGATTGCGGATGTTGAATTGTCGAATGCGGTTGCAGCTCTCAAAAACGGTCAGATCGACGGCTTTGTCACAGCAGGCTCATGGCCCGCGCCCAATGTGATCGAAGCCGCGGCATCGACGCCGGTGACTGTCTTTTCCCTGACACCAGAACAGATCGCGGAGACAAAGCGTACAGCTCTGACTATTCCGGCGGGCACTTACGCGGGGCAGGAGGCGGATATTGAGACAACATCCCTACCAGTCGTGGCCTACACGACCACGGCGATGGATGACGAGACGGCCTATCAACTGACCAAAACGTTCTGGGAAAGCAAGGCTAAGCTGGCTGAAAACTCCCCGTGGTGGAACGGCGTCGATCAAAGCCTGATGCCGACGATCGGGACCACGATCCACCCCGGCGCGCAGCGTTATTATGCTGAAGCAGGTATCACCCTGACCGACGCACAGAAGTAACCACGCTCACAGGCCGGACGAAACCCTCCGGCCTGTCACTCTTCGATAAAAAGGCCACGCTATGCACATGCTTCCCGAAGGACGCCTGAACGCCGCTTTCTGGTTACTGCTTGCAACGGGGCTTGTGGGATATCATCTGGCGCTGATTTTCTCTGGTCTTGTGCCAAATCTGGTCAGTAGGCCGCTCCATATGGCGTTTATTTTGCCGTTTATACTGGTGTTTGGCGCAACCACTCGTAGGCGGCTGATCAGTGGGATTCCTCTTGCGATCCTTGGTGTCTCCGCAGCCCTCTGGGTCGCTGTCAATAGTGACCGTCTGGGGGATCAATACGGGTTTCTTGAGAGTGACTTCCAACTGTTTGTCGCCATCACCTTGCTGGGCATCACGTTGGAAGCGGCGCGCCGAGCAATCGGCTGGCCGCTTCCGGTTGTTGCAGGTCTGGCACTGCTCTACGGGCTTTACGGTCAATACATCCCGGGGCAATTCGGCCATTCCGGCACCCCCACAGCCAGCTTTTTGGGCACACTCACCATCGCTGAAGGGGGTATTTGGGGCGCGCTGACGGGCGTCTCGGTTGGTGTGGTCGCGATTTTCGTTATCTTTGGAGCTGTGTTGAATGCAGGGGAGGCAGGGCAAGGTTTTATGAATGTTGCGGCAGCAGCGGCAGGACGGCTTAAGGGCGGTGCGGCCAAGGTCTCGGTTATCTCTTCGGCGCTGTTCGGGTCTATCTCCGGCTCGGCTTCTGCCAATGTTGCTTCAACCGGTGCCGTCACGTTGCCCGCGATGACCAAACTTGGCTATCCCAAGCGACTGGCGGCCGCGGTCGAGGCCGTCGCATCCTCCGGCGGGCAAATTATGCCGCCTTTGATGGGGGCAGGCGCCTTTGTTATGGTTGAGTTGACGGGCGTGCCCTACACGTCGATCATGGCGGCCGCAGTTCTGCCAGCGTTTCTCTACTTCCTTGCTGTCTGGGTCGGAATCAACGCCTATGCTGGGCGGTTCGATTTGAAGGGCGTAGATCCCGCCGACCGCCCCGCGCGGCGCGATGTGTTTGTCACGTCGTTGTTTTTCCTTGTGCCTTTCTCAGCCCTGCTTTGGGCGATGTTCGTCGCCAAATACACACCGGAATATGCAGCAGCCCTTGCTATCATTACCGGTGCGCTGCTGCTGTTTATCAACGTGGATTTAAAAAGTCGACGAGAGCAGATCGTAGACCGCTTTGTCTCGGCCATCATGAACGCGGCCAAACAAGTGTCGATGATTGCGGCCATAATCTTGTGCGCCTCGATCATTATTGGCGTGCTCTCAATTACGGGGTTAGGCGTTAAGATTACATCGCTAATTCTCGAAGGCTCCGGTGGTCTACTCTGGCCGTCGTTGCTGTTAACGGCGCTTGCTTGCCTGTTGCTTGGGATGGAAGTGCCCACGACGGCAGCCTATGTCATTTGCGTCTCTGTAGCAGGCCCAGCCCTTATTCAGCTGGGGTTGGAGCCATTACAGGCGCATCTGTTCGTGTTCTGGTTCGCGCTGTTGTCCACGATAACGCCGCCTGTGTGCGGGGCCGTGTTTATTGCGGCAGGTATGGTCGAGGAAAACTGGTTGAAGGTCGCACTTACCGCGATGGCGCTGGGAGTGGGGCTCTATATTATCCCGCTCGGCATGATTGCCAATCCCGATATCCTGCGGCTCGCGCAAGACCCTGTCGGTGCTCTCTTCGCGATGCTGAGGATCGCTGCTGGCCTGATGCTCGTCTCTCATGGGCTAATCGGGGCGCGTAAGGTTTTGTCTACTGTTCTGCTGGTAGGCGCAGGATTGGGGATCGTATTTTCAGCAGCCATAATCTGACAACCATGGACTTGCCCTGATTTGATATTGTCAGTCTGGGGCAGGCGCGTCAGAGTGCCGGAGCGATCACGCACAGCAGTTCGAACGAATATTTTGCTTTGTCTGCGGTTCGGATGTTTTTTGATGTACCAATGACAGCATCGCTTTGTTAGAAAGTTTGCCCAAATGAGACAGCCTCCTCTTGATGCCCAAGCCCGTCGCGACGTGAAACCAGTGATTTGCTATCCAGTTGAAAGCCTGCCGGCGCCGGATATGAAGCAATACAGAGCTGCGCGTGCGGGGATGGAACTAAAGGAGAGGATCGTTGCACCGCCTCGTGACGCGTGTACTTTTAACGTGCCTGCAGGACATTTTTTCCGAATTGTCTGCGAAGGCGGGTCACAGGTAGGAGATCTGAACTTGTGGAATGCGAACGATCTAACGGAGAAGTTTTATTCAGGGAAAACCCGTGCGTTGCATGGGACGCATATTACCACGGGTGAGCGAATGTGGTCGAGTTTTCCATATCTGCGCCCGATGGCAACCGTAACTGATGACACATTAGATTGGTACGGGATCGATGCGTTCGGCGGGTCAGTACACGATGTAATCGGTACGCGATGCGATCCCTATACGGGACGCCTGCTGTCGGACCATGACTATCATCATTGCTGTCACTCGAACCTGACGCGTGCATTGGCCGATCGCAGCGGCTTGCCTCTATCAGAGGCCGAAGGGCATGTGCACGACGTTTTGAACGTCTTTATGTGCACGGGGTTCTCCCGCGATACCGGCCAATATTTCATGAAGGCAAGCCCTGTACGACCGGGAGATTACATCGAGTTTTTCGCAGAGATTGATCTATTGGGGGCTTTGTCGGCCTGTCCTGGTGGTGATTGCTCCTCAGAGCATTCCAGCGACACAGCCGCCAGCTATCCCCTGGTAGTCGAAGTTTATTCTCCCGAGGACGGGGCATTGGGTGATTGGAAAAGCCCCGCATTCAATGCTTATTCGCGCAGCCATGGGCGTTAGGAAAAAAGAAATCATAGCGGACTTATGATGGTCGCCCCGACATAATTGCCGTGCCGTCACCGACGCGCAAACGCCCATGCGGCAGTCCAGCCAACGATCCATCCGCCTAAGTGGGCCTCCCAAGCAAGCGCACCAGAAAGTGCGAAGAAAAGCACCACATTGACGACAATCAAGCCCGCTATACCGCTCATGACTGGTTGTAAGGATGCGCCAAGGTTCCGTCTCCGCCTGTAATCCCATGCTTGCCACAATCCCAGAAGGCCAAAAACGGCTCCGGACGCACCAATCATCGGGCCACTGGCGGATGACAGCAGGCCAAACGCGGCGGCACCGGCAACGGCTGAGAGGGATAAAAGGAGAAGGGTTCTACCTGTGCCAAGGACCGTTGCTATGCCCTTGCCTAAGGCGAGGAGGACCACGCTGTTCATGGCAAAATGTGCGAAGCTGCCGTGTAGTAAGGCATGCGATAGAAACATCAGAGCTTTCTGGCCCGTATAGAGCGGGGCGAGACCCTCCCTAAGCAGCGGTGGCCAAAACGCGCCATACAAAAAGACATTCATGCGCCAACTGTCAAACCCTATCCAGCCTGCATCTGAGAGCGTAAGCGGCAGCTCTATCGCCGCCATCAAGCCGACCAAGGCCCAAAGGAATGCAGGCGCGCCGGGTTCAGTTGGTTGGGGATGCGGGTAGTATTGATCGCGCTTGTTATTTTGCATGAACTCCCAATACACTTTTCACGCTCGCAACGAAAGCAACCTTGGCGAGATTGAACTGAAAGATGTTGTCGATGATATGAATGGAGCCAGTATGTGCGGCCGCATTATTGACCCGAACCTGCGCGGGACGGAGTTTGAACGATCGGAACTCAAGATTAATCCCTTTCCTCGACGCTACAATATCAAGCCAACACAAGAAGTGTATGTGATGCGTGACACATTGCAAATGGCGCGTTGGGGTTTGATACTTTCATGGCACCGTGGCGGCATTAAAGATTGGAAAGCCAATACTATCAATGCGCGGTGGTTTCAACCGGTGGACGCAACACTTTAATCTTTTGGAAGAGATGGAGTGTTGAACATGAAGTATCGTCGCAGAATTTACTATTCGTCTAAGCAGCGCACGGAGATTTGGGATCCCTCTCAGCGATGCAAGCATCGCCTG
>NZ_JBGFCE010000027.1:0-15718 GCF_041205415.1 Falsihalocynthiibacter sp. BN13B15 | reverse complement strand
AGGCTGAGCAATGGCCTCTGCATTGAAAAATGGCCTGTAAACATTTTTGAGGCTACCAGTGCGGCTCAATTATCTTTGCCTCCTGTGTCATCCCCCCTTCGCCTTAACTGGCGAAGGGGGGGGCGAGCAAGTCGCAAGAGCTAACATTCGCTGCATTGTAGAAAACTGGTAAAGTGGGCTCAGACCCGCCGTTCGCTGCGTTCGGTTCCAACTTCCGCTATGCGGGACAAAGTGTGAATTCGCTGCAACCGCGCCAAGGGCTGTTTTGGCGTGTAGACAAGGAAACTCCGTGTATTCCCTTCGCGGTAAATTTGGCTCGTAACAGGTCACCCGCGAGCCTGTAGCTCCAACCAGTTTGTGAACACTTGCAGTCTCGGATTTACGTTCGGCGTTGCCTCGGACACCACATAGAGACCTTGCGGACGGTCAACCTCAATCGGGCTTAATCGAACGAGGCTACCGGCAGCCACATCCGCTGCGGTCATTTTCAAATCCGCAAGGATCACGGCTTGCCCCGACAGGGCCGCGTCAAACATGAATGCGCGGCTTTCGTACACGATAACTCTCTCAGGATTGGCAATTTTCGACCCTGACGCCTTGGCCCAAGCAGACCAATCTTCGCGCCATCGCCGACCACAGGCCAGTGGTAAGGCTAAAATATCACCTGCTGACAGGGGCATCTGACACCCGTCTATCAATTGCGGTGCACAAACCGGACTGACAACATCGTTGCAGATGAGCACGCTGGACATTCCGTCCCAATCGCCTGCGCCATATCGAACGGCGGCGTCAAAACCGGAGTTGCGAAGGTCAACATAATCGAACGAAAGCGATGGTATGATCTCGATGCTAGGGTGTTGTCTGTGAAAATCAGGCAGGCGCGGTAGCAACCAACGATTCCCGAAAAACGGGGCAATTGTGATTTTCAATGTTCCTGCTAGGTCAGGCTTGCGAGCCTTTGCTACGGCATGTTCGATTGCATCTAATGCCCTTCCCAAATGTTCAGACAGTGCGCGACCTTCTTCCGTCAATTCAATCTTTCGGGTCTTGCGCCGGAACAAAGCGGTGTTCAACTCAAGCTCCAAACCTTTGATTTGGTGCCCAACGGCAGCGGGCGTCACACACAACTCTTCCGCCCCCATTTTGATGCTCTCATGGCGGGCAGCGGCCTCAAAGGCGCGCAGTTGGTTAAGTGATGGCAAGCGTCGGGTCATGACTTATACCTTAGAAAACCTAGGCTATAAGTCAATTTATGATCGTTTGTCAGGTGTGGCCGCCAAAACCTATGCTGTGGATACAGTCCCTTTTTGACGCGACAGGAGGACAACATGACACAAATATCACCCCGACTCCCCCATCACACAGACGACATTTTCTTGACCGATGGCGGAACCGAGACTTGGCTTATGTATAAGCGCGGCTTTGAACTTCCGGAATTTAGCGCCTTTCATCTTCTAAACGACAAGCGCTCAGCGGCCGCATTGCGGGAATATTACACCGCCTTCGCCAATGTCGCCGTAAAACTCGGAACGCCTTTCATCTTTGACAGCCTGACCTATCGGGCAAGTCGGGATTGGGGTGCTTTGCTTGGTTACTCCCCCCAAGGTCTCGCTGAAATGAACCATAAATGTTTTGAACTTTACCGCGAATGCGCCGCAGAGGCTGGTTTGACAGCCGAAAACACCGTTATCAGTGGGTGCATTGGACCGAAGGGCGACGCCTATAAAACAAACCAAGAACTATCAGCCAAAAGGGCCGAAGCCTACCACAGAGAGCAGATCGCTACGTTCAAAGTCGCAGGTGTTGATATCGTCACAGCCCTAACCTTGAACACGACGGCGGAGGCAATTGGCATCGCAAAGGCAGCAGCCGAGGCAGGCATACCGTCGGTTCTTGCTTTTACGATTGAGAAAAACCGCAAACTTCGGAGCGGTGAAACATTGAAACAAGCGATTGAAATAGTCGACGCCGCGACCTCAAGCGCACCGGCCTACTACATGATCAATTGCGCGCACCCCGTCGATTTTGGCCCCGCACTTGCCAGTGAGCCTTGGGCAAACCGCATCCGTGGACTTCGGGCCAACGCGTCGTCGTTGGACCATGGGACCTTGTGCCAATTGGGCCATCTCGACGAAGGCAATCCTGATGAATTGGCGAGCCAGTACGTTGAAATCCGGGCCGCCCACCCGAATATGAATGTGTTTGGCGGATGTTGCGGTACGGACTATGTGCATGTCGAAAAAATCGGACGGGCGCTACTGGCCGCTGCGTAGGCCATCCGAGATACACATCTGAGAATACATCGGCTTGTCCTCTCTGTACTGCCTCAGTTTTTCATTCCGAATGCAAAGCGGCCTTTGGTAGCATTGCAGATCACGTAGCCGACATTGGTACAACGTGCAGCATTTTGCAAAATGGGCTCTTTCCGGACTTTAGCTGCAAAATGAACCGAGGTCGGGTATGCGGACGAAGTGCGAATTCGCTGCAGCTGCGCCAATGGCGGCTTAATACATTTATCGACAATTATGATCTCATTTTCTGTCTGATCTTCAAAGGCTGGGTAAGATCAGGCCACCACCAGCATATTGCCGCCAAGAGACGCCAAATCTCGGAACTGGATTTTCATACCAGCCGAAAAATTGTTTCCCTCCACGCAAATCATCTTGAGATTAGGCGCATTGCGAGCCCATTCCAAGATCGGGCGGGCACCTGCATCTCCAACAGAGCATCCTACAAGTCCCAATTCTGTCATGGTCGCCGGGAAGGCGGTGGCTAATGTGGCAGCACCAACGTCTCCCAATTCAGGGTTATAGCTTGCGCTGAAGGACCTAAGGGAAAGCGCATTTCCAGCATTAGCTCGCAACATTCCGTCCGCTAAAACCTGTGCATCTGCTTGGTTTAATCCTGCGCGCCGCAGATGCAGATCAAATCCGGCCTGTGATCCGATTGCTGCTTCCAACCTATCAGCGGCAGCCAGACAACCAGGCGTTCCAATTGATCGCAGAGCAGTGATAAGATCGGTTGGGTTCATCTGAGCACTTTCGTTTCCTGCGGCTTTGGCCGGCGTGGGCAAGACCGTAGCATAGGTTGCAATACCGCAAACGCCTGCAAACGCAGTTGATAGCACTCTGCGCCGAGACACGCGCGGCGGTTCAAATTTCTGATCTCGCATAAACCTTGCCTCATCAAAAAATGTTATACTCTCGGCCGATGTTCTGGCGGCTCTTAAGGAAAGGCAATGCCCGTCACGTCCTGCCCAACCTCCCACAGCCGCTTCGCAACGCCAGCATCCCGCGCGGAGGCATCGATCTCGCCAATCGCAGGCAAACCGCCCAATTCGCCCGGACCATCTGGCCCATAGTAGTCCCCTTGCATAACATTCGCCCCTGTCGCGGCGAGCAATGTCGGTAGCGAACCCTGCCAAGCCTCCATGAAAGTCATTTTCGCAAGCATTGCAGGATCAACATGTCGTTGCAGTTCCGTTTTTGTGAACCCTGGATGACAGGCGACGGATAGCACGGACGCCTCTTTTGCATCAATGCGGCGCGCAAGTTCCAAGGTGAACAGAAGGTCAGCCAATTTACTTTGGTAGTACTCGCGCTTTTGATCGTAGGTTTTTTCCAGCCGCAAGTTGTCAAAATCAATCTGCGCGCCCCTGTGTGCAATGCTGCTGAGCGTCACAACCCTTGAACCAGCCGTAGATTGCAAACGATCAAAAAGGAGCCCGGTCAGCGCAAAATGACCCAAGAAGTTGACCCCGAACTGGCTCTCGAAACCGTCTTCAGTCTTGCCCGCAGGCGGCATCATCACGCCAGCATTGTTGATAAGAACATCCAGCTTTGGATGGGATATTCTAAATTGTTCTGAGAACTGCTTTACGGACGCCAAACTTGCCAGATCGACAATTCCGGCCTCAACATGTCCAGCCACCCCTTCAGCTTCGATGCTTTTGATGGCTTGCTCGATCTTATCGGGGTTTCGACCTGCTATAACGACGTGTGCACCGGCTTTCGCCAGAGCCAAGGCAGCGTAGTAGCCTATTCCAGAATTTCCCCCTGTAATCAGGATTGTCTTGCCGTCTTGGCTTGGGAGATTTTGGTCAATCCAATGTTGGAATTCTGAGGTCATTTAAGAAGCTTTCTACATTGGGGTTTTTGCCTGTATATCTGCGTAACAGTTCCAACTTTAAATGTCAGCATCTTGTGGTTCACTGCCATTGGTCGTTTCCGCAGCATCCGTTAGAATGGGCTCAGACCCGCCGTTAGCTGCGCAGTGCACTAAGGTCTGGTTTGGGCCGTTCGCACCAGACTGCGGTTCGTTTGAAAGCTGAAGCTGCCTTTTTTCTAACTACAAGTGCCAAAAAAAACACAACATGCATTCTGAAGCGCCGTACTTATCTTTCATCAATATCCGAGCAGAATATACCCGTAAAGTACGCCCCTAGGCAGCCTATCCCCTTCGCTCTAATCGCCGGGGGCTATTATTGCGTTCAAACCCCATGAAATTGCACCGGCGCCTCAGAGCTCCCAGTGCGGCACACCCGAAAATACACCAAAACTTATAAGGCAATCTGATGCCCAAAATAAGTGAGCGTCAGGTGTGCCCCGCCTAACGGCTACGTAATTGACAGAGATCATACCCGTAATTTGGCCGTCAGGTTAGCATGTGATGTCTAGTTTTGAGGGACGTTCACAAAGCTAAATGGAGAATGAGGATGTTTAAGAACACACTTTTCGGTGCGGTATTGGTGGCCTTTGCAGCAAGTGGCGCGTTTGCGGCTGGGGATTTGAGCAGGGCGAACGTGATTACCGTCGAAATCGAGATGGGGACGAATGACGATGGCATGTACTTCAAGCCCAACACGTTCGAATTCGAGACTGGTCAGGCCTACAAACTCAGGATGATCAATGTCGACGAGATCAAGCACGAGGTTTCGCTGAATGAAATGGGTGAGAGGATTTTCACCCGTAAGGTTGAAATCGAGGATGCCGACGGCGAACTTGTGGCCGAAATCAAAGGCTCGGTCCGCGAGGTCGAGGTTGGTCCGCACAAAACGGTGGATTGGTATTTCGTGCCAATTCAGCCTGTCAGCCTGACCGAAATCAGCTGCGAGCTGGAAGGCCACAAGGAAGCTGGGATGCGCGCCGACGCGTCCATCAACTGAGATTTGACCGGGAGAGGTGTAATTCGCGGATTTCTCTCGGTTTCGCTTTTGGGGTATACTCAATCAAGTTCCGAATTGTGCTTTGGCGGTCTCGACGCTTGAAGCAGTGAAGCGGGACTTGTTTCCCAAGCTGGTTATTGATCAGTTCCTGACGCCAAGGGCGGCGTTTAACCTTGAGGTGGAGCAAGGCAAAATGGCTTCGCATCCGCGTGATTCTTTGGAGGGTTGGATGGACGAAATTCTAAATCAGCCGAGCTAGCTAACATAAATGGGTTCGACTTCGGGTGCTCAATAGGCTCAATGCTGCGCCATGTACATTATGTAACTAAGGGCGGATTGCGGACTTTCGCTGCAAGTGCGCGGGCTCTCGGGCAATCTGGCGAAAGCAGCCGTTCAATAAGAGGTCAAATCCACGAATGCTGCAAACGATCTAATGGCGGCAGTGAGCCCAATCTGTGAGTTCGGTTTTCTCGCTGCACGCGCTCGCAGCACAGAAAATGCCGCAATTGCAGAATCATCTGCGCCGCCACGCGGCGGAAAAACCGGCCATTCATGCAATGCGCAGCAAGACAAATCCGTCGAACTCACAGACTGCGGACTAACCGGCCTTGTACGAGCCGCGTGCCGCACCAAACGTGTTTGTTTGGAACAGCCATTTGTTGTCGTGTGTTTTTTCGCTCTGTATGATAGCGGTCCTGTAGAGACATCCGCAGGGTCTGGCGGGTAATGGGAGGCTTACAATAATGGCGTTCACATTACGTCAGCTAAACTACTTCGTGGTCGTAGCCGAACACGGCTCCGTCAGCCATGCGGCGAGAGCCCTGTCGATTTCCCAAAGTGCCATCACCGAAGCGGTAAAGGAACTTGAGGCTGATCTGGGTGTCAAACTGTTCGAACGCCATTCACGCGGGCTGACCATAACGCACGACGGGCATCAGTTTTTACGCCATGCGACGGCGATATTGGGGGATGTCTCTAGCGCGCGGCATGCGTTCAGATCCCAGAGTAATACAGTGTCTGGCGATTTACATCTTGGCGTGACGTCACTGATGGCGGGTTATGTCCTGTCTGATCTTCTGGCGAAATTCCGGCGGGTCAATCCGCAGGTCAACGTGACAGCGATCGAAGACAACGGCGAATATCTTGAGCATCTTTTGATTGGCGGGGAATTGGATGTGGCGGTTATGATCACATCAAACCTTCAGGAGAAAAGTGCGCTGCATGTAGAGATTTTGGATGTCTCGCCGTTCCGGCTTTGGTTGCCATTGGGCCATGCGCTGTCGCAACAAGAGAGTATTACTCTCGCAGATGTGGCCCGAGAACCATTGATCATGCTGAACATGGACGAAATGGAAAAGGAGGCGGTCAATGCGATCTCAGCACTCATGAGCCGCCCCAAAATCGCCTTCCGGACACGGTCAGTTGAAGCAGTGCGGTCTCTTGTTGCGACTGGGGCGGGAGTGGCCGTGCTCCCTGATCTTGTGTATCGTCCCTGGTCGCTTGAAGGTGACAAGATTGAAGCACGTGATGTGTCAGGTGAATTGCCGGTCGTGCAGGTCGGGATCGTGTGGCGCAAGGGATCACCCCTGCCTGATAGCGCCCGAGAATTCATCGCTATCGCGCAGGCCCACCAATCTCAAAAAGGCCATTGATATCGGAAAAATCGATATCACGTTTCTAATTATTGAATTTGTGAATCCAATCAGATGCACGCAGACTGTTGGAAATCCGAACGGCGCAACGACGCCAACAATTCCTAACAGGGAGAACTGCTATGATTAAAACTCTTAGATCTTGTACTGCATTGACGGTCGCGATCGTGATCGGAAGCCAACCAGTTGTCGCACAGATGCTTACCGAAATAGGCGCTGGCGAAGGCCAAGTGAACATCGTCGCATGGCCCGGCTATCTCGAACGTGGCGAAACGGTCGAAACATTTGATTGGGTGACCGGGTTCGAAGAGGCCACCAGCTGTATGGTCAACGTCAAGACGGCCAACACCAGCGATGAAATGGTCGCGCTCATGAACGAAGGCGGGTTTGACCTTGTGACTGCATCCGGCGACGCAAGTCTTCGGATGGTTGCTGGCAACCGCGTTCAACCCGTAAACATCGATCTGATCCCAAGTTGGGGCACTGTAGATGACCGTCTGAAGGAAGCACCTTGGCACTTTGTAGACGGTGTCCATTACGGCACGCCTTATATGTGGGGGCCGAACGTGCTGATGTACTCCACTGAGGTCTTTGACGAAGCACCGACTAGCTGGAACATCGTGTTTGAGGCAATGGACCTGCCAGACGGTGCGCCTAACGCCGGCCGCGTACAGGCCTATGATGGCCCGATCCATATTGCAGATGCAGCCAACTATTTGATGTATCACCAGCCCGAGCTGGGGATCACTTCGCCTTATGAGTTGACACAAGTTCAATACGATGCCGCCCTCGATCTCCTGCGCGGTCAGCGTAAGTTAGTCAGCCGCTACTGGCACGATGCCTTTATTCAAATTGATGACTTTAAGAATGAAGGTATGGCTGCATCTGGGTCTTGGCCGTTTCAGGTGAACTTGTTGCAGGGTGACGGTGCTGCGGTTGCGTCTACCATCCCACAAGAAGGTGCGACCGGTTGGGCAGACACCACAATGATGCACGTTGATGCGGAAAACCCGAACTGTGCGTATATGTGGATGGAGCATTCGTTGGCCTCTAATTTGCAATCTGACCTGTCAGTCTGGTTTGGCGCAAATCCTGCGGTTCCGGCGGCTTGTACGGATGGACGTGGAATGCAAACTGCCGAAGGCTGCACGAAGAACGGGCTTGATGAATTTGACCGGATCAAATTCTGGACCACGCCTGTGTCGTCCTGCGAAAGCCAGGATGAATGCGTACCGTATTACCGTTGGGTATCCGACTACATCGGTGTCATCGGCGGTCGCTAATCACCAAATAGCCTAACATAGCCCTGTCGGACGATCCGACAGGGCACCTTTTTGACCGGATCAAGTATGACAGCAGCAGTTAAATTCAGTGGCGTTTCGCGTCATTTCGGAGATGTTCGCGCGGTCGATAGCGTCGATCTGGATATTGCCGAAGGCGAGTTCTTTGCAATGTTAGGCCCATCGGGTTCTGGCAAAACGACCTGCCTGCGTCTTATCGCAGGGTTTGAAAGGCCCACAGCAGGTACAATCGAGGTGTTTGGTCAAAACATGGGGGACGTCCCGCCTTACAAACGCGCGATCAATACCGTGTTTCAGGATTACGCCCTTTTCCCGCATTTGAATGTAATCGACAACGTCGCCTATGGCCTCATGATCGCTGGTCAGTCGAAATCTGCCCGTCATAAAACCGCGAATGAGGCGTTGGAGATGGTCGCCTTGGGCGGATATGGGCAACGCAAACCATCCGAATTATCCGGCGGTCAACGCCAGCGCGTGGCCCTTGCCCGGGCGATTATCAATAAGCCAAAGGTACTGTTGCTGGATGAACCGTTAGGCGCGTTGGATCTAAAACTACGAGAACAGATGCAGGAAGAACTAAAAGACCTGCAAAAGAAACTGGGTATCACCTTCGTGTTTGTGACCCACGATCAGGGCGAAGCATTATCAATGGCCGACCGCGTTGCCGTGTTTAACGAAGGTGGTATCGCGCAGGTTGCAACCCCGCGTGAATTGTATTTGCACCCACAGACGCCGTTTGTTGCCGACTTTGTTGGATCATCCAATGTGCTGCCTGCTTCCTTTGTCCAGACGATAGTTGGTATCGCACATCCTGCAAGCCTGCGCCCCGAAGCGATTCAGATTACAGCCCAAGGCCACGCAGGCGTCGTGCGCAGCGTGAATTTTCTTGGCAGTGCGACACGCCTGTCTGTGCAATTGGACGCAGCCACCGTCACTGTTTTGTGCCCCTTGTCGGACACCGCGCCCAATGTAGGTGAAACGATCCATCTGTCTTGGGATGGTGCCGACATGCATGTGATGGAGGGTGTAGATGTCTGATACTTTTCTCGGTCGCGTATCAGACACCCTTTGGCGCAACCCGCGCCTGTTAATCGCAGCGCTGCTTGCCCCGCCTGTGGCGTGGCTTGGCATCATCTACCTCGGGTCACTCTTCGCGTTGCTGGCGCAAAGCTTTTTCTCGATTGATGAATTTTCAGGGCTGATCAACTACGAATTTACTTTCAAAACCTATGGCGAATTGTTCAAGGCCTATAACCTCGACATCATCGTGCGCACCGTCACCATGGCACTAGCGGTCACGATCGGAGCTGCGGTCATTGGTTTTCCGGTTGCTTATTTCGCAGCACGTTATGCCCGTGGCCCGTGGAAGGCCCTTTTTTACCTCGGCGTGATGTTGCCCTTGTGGTCCAGCTATCTGGTGAAGGTCTATTCATGGAAACTGATCCTCGCCAAGGAAGGTATTCTGAATTGGTTGTTCGAAACCTTGCATCTCAGCTGGTTGTTGAACGCCTATCTGTCGTTGCCGATCGTTGGGGGGAATTCCCTTTCGGTCAGCACCACCGGAACGTTCCTCGTGTTTCTTTACGTCTGGCTACCGTTCATGATCTTGCCGATTCAGGCGTCGCTAGAACGCGTACCGCATTCGATGCTTGAGGCCTCGGGCGATCTGGGTGCGACGCCAGCGCAGGCGTTTCGCACTGTGCTTCTGCCGCTTGCATTTCCTGGAATCATTGCGGGGTCGATCTTTACGTTCTCGCTGACATTGGGCGACTATATCATCCCACAGATCGTCGGATCTTCCCGCCGTTTCATCGGGCAGGCTGTTTACCAATACCAAGGAACTGCAGGAAACATTCCTCTGGCCGCTGCATTCGCAGTCGTCCCAATTCTTATCATGGGTCTCTATCTTTGGTGGGCCAAACGGAAAGGGGCATTCGATGCACTCTGATCGCGCGCCTATGGGCCTAAAAATTGCAGCGATTGCGGGTCTGGCCTTCATGCACCTGCCGCTTTTACTTATCTTTGTCTATGCGTTCACTACCGAGGACAAGTCCTACCAGTGGCCGCCCCCCGGACTGACGTTGAAATGGTTCGCCGTGACGTGGGCGCGTGACGACGTGTGGGAGGCGCTTTCGCTATCTGTGCGGGTCGCGTCGATCTCAACCGTAATTGCGTTGGTCCTTGGAACGCTATGTGCGGCGGCCATAAGCCGGACAAAGTTCTTTGGGCGCGAAGCGGTATCGCTGATGGTTATCCTGCCAATTGCGTTACCGGGGATCATCACGGGTATTTCGTTGCGGTCTGCATTTAACTTGGCTGATATTCCGTTCAGTTTTTGGACCATTGTTCTGGGCCACGCGACGTTCTGCGTCGTGGTTGTTTATAACAATGCGGTGGCACGGTTCCGTCGCGTGTCTGGGTCTTTGGTCGAGGCATCGATGGACCTTGGCGCAAACAGTTTTCAAACGTTCCGCCATGTGATCCTGCCCAATATCGCAACCGCTCTTCTCGCGGGTGGTATGCTCGCTTTCGCCCTGTCTTTTGATGAGGTTATCGTGACGACCTTTACCGCAGGACAGCAGCAAACCCTACCGATCTGGATGCTCGAAGAACTCGTGCGCCCACGCCAGCGCCCTGTGACAAACGTTGTTGCGATGATTGTGGTTCTGGTCACCTTCCTTCCAATCCTCGGAGCTTACTATCTCACACGGGGCACTGACACCGTTGCCGGCCAAGGCAAATAATTCTCAACAGGAGACGTAAAATGGAAACTAACATGTTGATCGGATCATCCTCCGAGGCTGGAACCGAAATCGAGGAAGCAGTACTGAACCCACGTACGGGTGAAACTATCTTGATGCTGCCCGAAGCAAGCAAGCGCCAGATCGACCGCGCCGTCGCTGCCGCGCGCGCCGCCTTTACCGGCTGGTCACGCACGACGCCGGGCGAACGTTCAGAGAAGCTGCTGGCGATCGCCGATGCAGTTGAAGGATCGCTGGAGGAACTCGCGCAGCTTGAGGCACTCAATTGCGGCAAGCCCATCAATGAAGTGCGCAACGAAGAAATTCCTGCCGTCGCCGATTGTTTCCGCTATTTTGCAGGTGCTGTGCGCAATATGCATGGGCCACTGGCAGGCGAATACATGGCTGGCCATACAAGCATGGTGCGCCGCGATGCCATTGGTGTCGTCGCTTCCATTGCGCCATGGAATTACCCTGTAATGATGATGGCGTGGAAACTAGCACCTGCACTTGCAGGTGGGAATACCGTTGTTCTCAAGCCATCCGAGCAAACGCCCTTATCAGCAATGAAACTTGCGCAGATCATGGCCGCGATCCTTCCCGAAGGCGTTGTGAACGTTGTCGTTGGTCAAGGCTCCAGCGTCGGTGATACGCTGATCAACCACCCCGGCGTGGATATGATTTCGATTACCGGCGACATTTCAACAGGCAAGAAGGTGCTTCAGGCTGCATCGAAAACTGTCAAACGCACGCACTTGGAACTAGGCGGCAAAGCCCCTGTCATTGTCTTTGATGACGCAGACCTCGACCGGGTTGTCGAAGGAATGCGGGCGTTCAGTTTCTACAACGCTGGCCAGGATTGTACGGCTGCCTGCCGCATTTATGCTGGGCCGAAGATTTATGAAAAACTGGTTGCGGATCTTTCTGCCGCCGCCGCGACGATTGCTTACAATCAAACCGACGATACCTTGAACGAAATTCCGCCACTAATTTCGCAACGTCAACGTGATCGCGTGGCAAGCTTTGTGCAACGTACAAGCGAGCAAAAACACATGGAGATCACAACAGGTGGCAGCTCGCCCGATGGCCCCGGCTTCTACTATAAGCCAACCGTGATCGCGGGCGCGCTTCAGACCGACGAGATTGTGCAACGCGAGGTATTCGGCCCTGTCGTGTCGATCACCCGGTTCACCGAGGCAGACGAAGCGGTGGGGTGGGCGAACGACAGCAACTACGGTCTAGCATCATCGGTCTGGACACAAGACGTTGGCAAAGCCATGGAGGTGTCCGCGCGGCTTCAATATGGCTGCACTTGGGTCAACACTCACTTCATGCTGACCAATGAAATGCCCCACGGTGGCGTCAAACAATCGGGCTACGGCAAAGACATGTCGATGTACGCGCTCGAGGATTACACAGCGGTGCGCCACATCATGATCGCGCACTGAAACCACGCACCAAGCGGTGAACATTAAAAACCGGCACGAGGGTGCCATTGCGCGCGAGGATGCGACGTGAATGAATGGCCGGTCTGGGGAAGTTTGCCGCACCGCCGAAATTCCAGTGCCGCAGTCGCGAAGAGTTTCTGCGTGAGCGAAAGCTACACCTGCACAAGGCCGGTTTGTCCGCAGTCTGTGAATTCACCGATCACTCGATTCTGCTGGCGCAGCGAAAGTCCGGTCTAACGGGCCGCACTGCGGCATTATCGAGGGTAGGCGAACGGCAACAAAGGGCCGTTCACGACATTGATGGGCGAGTGAGTTGGCCTAATTGCTGAATCACGCATATTTCGGTAATAAGGGCGGATAGCGGCCTTTCGCTGCGGCATGCATAGAGGTCAGCTATGCGGACAAACCCGCCGTAGAAATCACGAAGGTCAATGACCGCTTTCGATTAGGTGCAGATGCAGCAAAAAGCATCACGAGCGTAAAGCACACATTCGATGCGGCAGAAATTTCCGAAATCCGTATCTTCAATGCGCTTATTAGTCGAAAATTGCGCGAAAGCTCTCTCTGCGTCTAATTGCATTTCGGTGTCCTTTTGTCGAGCTTAGACACACGAAGTCGTTGACGCACAAAAAGCTAGCTAATTCGATTTAAGTAGCCATCACCAAAGTCCATCAATATGATCTGCCTTGCGAAATTTGTTCGGATACCCAACGCAACAACAGAATTCATTTGGAAAAATTTCTATACTCTGATCTAGTTGAGAAATCTTGAAACGAAGGACAAATATTGAAGCTAGATATACACGAATTGATTGTGGTTGGCTCGGGCCCCGCCGGGTCGATGGCTGCATTCCATGCTGCCAAGATGGGAATAAATGTCACGATTTTGGATCGAGCCTCCTTTCCTCGGGCTAAACCTTGCGCAGGTGGCCTTACGGCCAAAACTTTGGCTCGACTTCCCTATCCCATTAACGAAATCGTCCAACATGTTTCAGATGAGATCAACCTCACATTAAGATTGGGCGAAAATGTTACGGTTTCAGCTGCCGGGCTTATTTGCGCCTTTGTCGTCCGGCAGGACCTCGATCAGCTTTTGCTGGAAGGCGCGAAAAAGGCCGGTGCACAATATCGGCAAATAAACTCCATTGAGCAATTATCGGTTAATTTGTCGAGTGTTTGCTTGACGATAAATCAGAACGAGAAATTGTCGGCGAAATATTTGATTGCGGCGGATGGAGCCAACAGTCAAATTCGCCGAATGGCAAAACCGAATGGGTCGTTTTCAAGAGGTTTTGCGGTCGAGGGCACCGTGGATCGATCCCTTCTATCGACAATGCCAGAAATGGAGTTAAATTTCGGATACGTGGAATTTGGCTACGGTTGGTTGTTCCCTAAAGGCGATCATGTCAACGTTGGTTTATTCACTAACCGCCAAGACATCCGATTAGGCAAAGATATGCTTCGCGCCTATTCCTACGCGAAGCTGGGCACCGACAAAGTCAGGGGAATCGTAGGGTTTCCGCTTGGATTTGGTGGAAAATCCTATCGTCAAAATCAAGAAAGAATTCTGTTTGCGGGTGACGCCGCTGGCATGGCTGAACCTCTTTTAGGCGAAGGTATTCACAACGCAATCATGTCGGGCGAATTGGCAGGAGTTGCGGTCGCTAACGCGCTTAGGCTCGGGCAACCCGCCAAAAATTCATACCACGCATCGCTGAGGCCCATTCGACGAGATCTTGTACGCACTGAACTGGTGTCAAAAATTTTTTACGAGAATCTGGACCGAGGGGGCTATAGCATGTTGAAAACGCGCGCCATCAGTTCCGGTCTGATAAAAGGTTTTGCCGCCGGAAAAACGTTGAACGAAGTAACCAACAAATTTGCGGCGATGTTTTGGCAAAAGCCTCTGTTTACAAAAAGCATTCTGAAATCAGAACTACCTTGAAATGGAGTGAATTTGGGCTCCCAAAACGCTTGGTCCGATTCGCGGTCTGATTCTGCCTTTGTCTGCGTAAGACTACCGGCATAGGGTCAATGTTCAGGATTGGTTACAACCGGGTTGGCGAATGCCATTGCGACGCCGACCGCCGTAATCGCGACAAGAAACGCCAGCCAAACAATCGTATTCGTCGCTGACCAGTCGATGTTGTGAACCTCGCGATCAACAATCACCAATCCTAGGATCGACGACGCACCAAAGACGATCTCCATCACGCCAGCCGCCATCAATTCGGCTCGCGTTGCACGTTTGGCCACCGTTAGCATCATCACAAATCCGGTCAAGAACACTGCGCTGTAAAGCTGGCTGTGAAAATGATCGAGGCGCCACGGGAAAAGGCCGCTAAAGAAGTCCGGGGCCGCAATCAGGCCCACGCCGTAAACGCCGAACAGAACCGCCGACACCTGAAGCGAGACCCGCAATTTCCCGCTCGTCGCCTCAAGATGGTCGCGAGGCCACTTACGATACAGCCACAAATGATACGCAGCGCTGGCGGGCAGCGTGACATAGAGGGCAAACCAGATCCACACCTGCCATTTCGCAACGTTAAAGCGGTCGATATGATAGATAGACGCCACCAAAACGACGAAAGTAAATGTAAAGATCGCAGGCAACACAAGTCGCGTTGGCGACCAGCGACCAGACACATACATCAACGCAACTGGTACCATCGCGCTAAGATAGATACCCCCCAAGAACCGAGCATTGAACGGCGCGATTTCCCAAGCCCATAGTGGGCGCAAGTACTGGGGCAGAAAGAACAAACCAAATCCGACGACCACCAAAACGGCGGCCTCGACAAAGGTAAAATTTCTCAGGAAAGACGAAATTTCGGGGTTGTTTGATGCCTGATTCATGATCTGATTCTATCCGCTGTTGGGTAAGACACCAAGGTTTCTTTTTCGCATCCGGTCAACCTTCTCGCACGTGGGGGCAAGGTGCCAAATACAAAGGCAGATTTTCGACTTCTTCCCGAAAGTTAAATCATGACCGGAATCACGATTTTACAACCGGATGGCTGACGTCGTCAAAATTACCCGCGATCTAGCCGAACCACAGTCGATCGCATCGGGTTGTGTAGACTTGCTACACAGAACAGAGTTGCCGCTCTGCATCCAAAACGCGCCAAAGGGTTCTTTCGTGGAACTGCACCAAAGAGTCGGTGAGCAATGGAAAAGGGCGAGATATCATCGGTTGTTTTGTAGGTTTTCCGATACCCGACATTCGCCGCAGTACAGAAAATTGGAAAAGTGGGCTCGCAGCAGTCATTCGCTGCGGCATCGGCGAAGGTCCGCTTAGGGCCGTTCATGTCGATCGACACAAAGGGCGGAAAGTGTGAATTCGCTGCTTGTGCGAGGTGAGATCGCGTCAACGGCAAGAGCCGACATTTAAATAGCCGCGGATCGGGTGTTCG
>NZ_JBGFCE010000026.1:0-16387 GCF_041205415.1 Falsihalocynthiibacter sp. BN13B15 | reverse complement strand
TCTTGCCCCCCGACGAGGCCTATGCCAACAAAACAGAACCAATGAGAGTAGCAGCCTGACATGAAACCCTGATCCACCTTAACTAGGCTGCAAACTGGTCGAAAACTTAGGACCACCTCTGTCTACTGCAGTTATTCTTGTCAACTAACAGACGGAACACCGTATGGGCGACGACATGATTGCTATATCGGAAAACGTGGTCGGCGAAGTTGTATGGTCCAGCCATAAATGGGATTAAGGGGCGGAAACCGGATATTCGCTGCGGTGGGCGCCAAGGTCTGCTGAGCAGACAAAGTGCCTATTCTCCGCACCCATCCTCAATGACGGGATTCAGAGCATCGTAGCTGAAGCGAAAAGCGATTGTGGTCAAATTCAGACCCTCAGGGTAGGTGCGTGTTAGGATTTCTGGATTTATGCACCCAGACTTTGAGCGGCTCTGCGAAAGGGAGTTTTCCAAGTGGTGATGCAAGTCAGTTTTGTGTCCCAAACCACCGTGTGAAACAAGGCTGATCCCTTCAGTAAGGTTTCACGCGGTGGTTGCACTAATTTTAGTCGATCTGATCGAATTCTGGGAAGGTCCAGCTTCCGTCGAGGATCTCTTCCCGGGGCTCATAAAGGCGGGTGGCGTAGTTCCAGCCTTGCGTGATGGGGATGCAGTTCAACCGCCCATCTTCGCAGTCGCCAAAATGGAGCGTGAAGGACCCGTCATCGTTTGGCTTGGCTGTGAAGTTGTTATAGCTGTTCACACCCATATCATTAGCCTCCAAATAACCGTCGGCGTTGTAGACGGTAATGGACCAGAACGCGTCCACCGGCACGTCCTTGACCGTCACCGCGTGCGGGGTGTTGCCGTCGTTGGCGGCCACGCTGACAAAAACATAAGACGCTGCGGTGCGCGGCAGGCCGCCCCAACCTGCGGCGGCGCCGACAAGGTGGTCAACCGGGCGAGTCTCGTCCTTGCGACCAAACGCATAACTTGCATCAAAGCCAAGGACGGCAATGTCGTTCAACGCCTTGCGGGCCACGGCGAGGTCGTCCTGATCCCAGTCAGGCGCCTCGAATGGTCCGTTCCCCCCACCGCGAAGCTCTATCGCGTCCTGCGCGGTATTGGCCTTTGCGATGTCGTCAGTATCTGTGACGTCAGCAAAAGTGCGGAAGGCCACGATGGCAAAGCGGGTGCCGACCTCTTCTTCAGTCAGCTTATAGGTTCCGGGCTGTGCCTCGGCGAACAGGTAGTGATCCTGACTGATCACATGCATGGACTGATAGCGCCCGCCCACTTCGGGCAGGGTAATCTCTACCGGTTCAGACAGATCCAGCAGGGTCGCGGAATAAAGCGTGTCCTGATTCATCCGAATGACGCTTTGGTTGCCTGGCGTGATGGGGTCGCGCACATGGGTGATCTCCCCGAAATCTACACCAAAGGATTCCATTTGCGCCCGGATCATGTGATCGCTTTCGGCGCGCACAAAGGTTTCGACTGTGACGCTTTCGGCAAAAGCCAGCGTCGGTGCGCAAAGCGCGAGGGTTAGTAAAGCTTTCATAGTCATTTCCTTTTGCACTTAATCAATTCACAGGCTGGGCGGCAGGGAAACTCCAGCTTCCGTCGAGAATTTCAGGCGCCGGACGATAGAGGCGCACGGTATAATTCCAGTCCTCCATGATCGGAAGGCAGTTGATCCCGCCGTCGTCGCAGCCACCCAAATGCACGGTCATGCTACCGTCGTCGTTGCGCTCCCCAGTGACCGAATTGATGTTGTAGGCATCAAGGGCATTTGGCTCGAAGAAGCCGCCCGAATTGTAGAGGCTGATGGACCAGAACGCCTCCACAGGGACGTCCGCGGGGACCTCGATTCTGTAAGCTCCAACAGGCAGACCGGGTTCAACACTCAGATAGAATGCTTCGGCCTCGGGCAAGCCACCCCAGCCGCCAGCCGTGCCGAGGAAATGGCGCACGGCTTCAACCTTATCTTTGGAGCCGAACATGTGAAAACTGTCGGGCACAAACGGGCCCAAGCCCAAGGTCGTGGAAATTATCGCATCGAGGCTATCTTTGTCGTAATCCGGTGTGACGAAAGGTTTGGAGGAGGCGGCATTGATCGTCATGCCATCCTGAATCGCGTTCACCGCGGCAACATCCTCGGGGTCGGCTGCGTCGACAAGAACCCGCATGAAAACGATGACGTAGGGTGTGTCGAATGTCTTTGTGTCCAACGTATAAGTGCCGCCGCCGAAAAAGACATCGTTGATATAGTGGTCCTGATTAACAATCATCGCGGTCATGTAGCGGTCCCCCACATCGGGCAACGTCAGGGTTGCGCCCTCGCTAATATCGACTACGGCTGTGCTATACAGTGTGTCGCGGTTCATGCGGATGGTCGGTTGGTCTTCCACCGGGGTTGGCGCTCGAAAATGGAAGAATTGGTTTACCCCACCGGCCAGTGAGACGTATTTTCCAAGCTCTACATCCGTTGCGGCGCGGACAAAATTATCAACCGTGACCGGGATTTCCCTGCTATCGACAAGGGCGTCCAGCGTGGCGCTTGTCGACTGGGACAAGGCACTACTACCAATGAAAGAAACAACGAAGAAAGTTGCGAGGGTCGGGACTGTGTGGAAAAAAAATTTTGGCATAGAAAGGTCCTTCTTGGTGTGTGTCTTGCTTGACTGGGCTTACACCGCAGCCGTCCCAAGGGTGTTAGAATTGCGTTTTGTCGATCCCATTCTGGGAAGGTAAATATTAGTTTGCGGGTGTAGCTTCAGACGCCGTCCAAGATCCTGAAAAGTAGGCTTCTTGCGGCAGATAAATCCGCAACATGTAGTTCCAGTCATCCATGATCGGCAGGAAATTTGGCTGAGATGGGTCGCCGCCAAAATGAATGGTTACGTTACCGTCCGCATCCGTTTCAGCCTTTCGGCTATTGACCACGTATTTGTCGAATTCGTTCTTCTGAAAGAATCCGTCGGCGTTGTAGACGCTGATGGACCAAAACGCGTTCGGCGCAGACGGAACATCGGTCAGGGTCAGAACATGGGGCGTTTTCCCGTCGTTCAGCGCCGGGGTCCGATTCTGATAAACAGCATGTTCGGGCTTCCAGCCCCCCACGTATCCGCAGACGAAATCAAAAACGCTGTTGGGTCGACCTCTTCCATGCTTGCGCCAAAAGCCGAGTCGCGATCTTGCAAAAACCGGCCCAGCGTCTTCAAGGCGTCGCGCATCAACTCCAATTCGCTCTGGTCCCAATTGGGAACCTCAAACTGACCCTTGTCTGCCTGCACAATGGAAAGCGCATCCTGCGCCGCGTGCGCCTTTGAAACATCCTCCGGATCCTCGGCATCCACGAGTGTTCTGACAATCACGACCACATACCGGCTGCCCAAATCTTCCTGGGTTAGTTCGTATTCTCCAGGCTCATAGATCACCTTGCGGGCGAAATGTCCTTCGTTGATGATCAGAACGGACTGATAACGGTCGCCAACATCATTTTTGATCAGAACCGCCGGTGTTGAAAGGTCAAGAATCACCGAAGAATAGAGCGTGTCCCGGTTCATCCGGACGACGTTTTGCGCATCAATCGGAGTCAGATCTCGAACATGCGCCCAATCTCCAATGTCCGCGATGTTTTCAATGGCAACCTGCATCATGTGATGAGTCTCGGCGGTTGGAAAATTCTCTAACGAAACAGGCACAGAATTCAACATCGATGGGTATTCGTCAGCATCAAGTGCGGCCCGAATATCACCAGATGCGACTTGGGCCGACGCTCCGATCGACAGACCAGAGGTAAAAATGGCTAGAGTTAAAGATTTCATTACCAGTTTAAGCAGCATATGTGGTCTCCTTTGCTATTATCTCTATTAGGAAAGAGATCGGGCACAGAAATGGTGCTAAAATAGGCGTCTTCGAACTGACATTTTTCAATTGCACAAAGCAAAAAACTCTTAGAGCACCACTTACTTTAGTCCAAAGTTCCAATAGATCTCCTTGATCTCAGTCAAATGCTTCCATCGTCTCCTTGACCGCAAGATCGACGGCTCCAGCCAACAACATGCCCGCATCGTCATCACAGGAATCTTCTAGCTCTTCGACGAACTCATCCTTGAGGTCTGCGCGGTCCTGCTCGTCTGGAATCGCCGCTAGAATATCAATCTGGCGATTGTAGAGGGAGACCATCGCCATCAGGCGCACAATCTCAGCAACCTTGGCCTCATCATCGCCCTCGGCCCATCGGGAACCGGTAAGACGCACATTGCTTTGGGGCTTGGGTTGGCGGCATGCCAAAGAGGGTTGAAAGTGCGCTTCACTACGGCGGCAGCCCTGGTCCATGATCTGATTGAAGCGCAGGATGAGCGGAGATTGCAGCGGCTTCAAAAGCACCTGACGAGCCAGAACCTGTTGATCATTGATGAATTGGGATTTGTGCCCCTCAGCAAATCTGGTGCGGAACTCCTCTTCGAGGTGATATCCCAGTGCTACGAACGCGGCTCAATTATAATCACCTCGAACCTGCCTTTCGATGAGTGGACCGAAGTCTTTGGTTCCGAACGGCTCACAGGCGCTTTGCTGGATCGTTTGACCCATCACGTCCATATCCTGGAGATGAATGGCGAGAGTTACCGGCTCAAACATAGCCGTAAGAGCCGCCAATAACCAAAACACATCAAGATCAGAACAATGTCGGCCCAAGGGCCAACATGCGCTTTGGCACGCGTTAGCTAAATGGGGAGCACACGCGCCAAAGCGCACGACAAACGAGAAGTCAGTGGACCAGTTTTACGCCGCGATCTGGACCCTTTTTACTCTGCGATTGACATAATTCATTGTAAATAAAACACTAGACTAAGATATACCCGAACCGCTGACCTTGTCAGACATAAATTTAAGTGGTCGCCTTCTTTTGCGTTTTAAATTTGGACGGAGTGAGCAGAGCCAAAGTATTCTTTGGTTTTCACTGGCGACAACAAAGTGGCGCAAACTCCTGCTAACCGCCCGTTTTTAACGGTTGCGGCCTAGTTCGGTATTATAGAGCGGTAAAGATCCGCTTTGGCGCTTCGCTGATCATACTTCGCGCTTGCGGCGAAAGCCCGTTTTCCGCCCTTAGTGTTTAATGACACGAACGGCCGAGGCTGTGTGGAAACGCATATATCTGCTAATCTTCTTGTGTAATCAGGAGGTGTTGGATGAAGCGTTTCATGGAGGGCGATGATCGAGATCAAGGGGTTCTATTCCCTGATCATCTTGAAGACTTTGTGGGCGAAGATAATCCGGTTCGTGCCGTGGACGCATTTGTTGATGCGCTTGATTTGGTCGATATTGGTTTTAGCGACGCAGCCGCGACCGGAAGGCCCGGTTATCATCCGGCGGTTCTGCTGAAGATTTATGTTTACGGTTATCTCAATCGCATTCAGTCGAGCCGCCGGTTGGAGCTGGAGACTGGCCGCAACGTTGAGATGATGTGGTTGACCGGTCGTCTTGCGCCAGACTTCAAAACAATTGCGGATTTCCGTCGCGATAACAGCAAAGCAATCCGCAAGGTGTGCAGTCAGTTTGTGATGTTATGTCGTCACGTCGGTCTTTTGAACGGTGACGGTGTTGCGATTGATGGCAGCAAGTTCAAAGCGGTGAACAACCGGGATAAGAACTTCACGCCTGCCAAAGTGAAGCGACGCATGGCAGGCATTGAAACCAGTATTGAACGCTATCTTTCCAAGCTGGATGCGGCGGACCGCAATGAACCTTCCTTGCCTGCATCTAAGGTTGCTCATTTGCAGGAACGCATCGTCAGGCTCAGAGAGCAAATGGAGGAATTGAAAGCCATCGATGCAAAGGTGCAAAACGCACCAGATGCCCAGGTTTCGTTGACCGACCCTGACGCACGCTCCATGAGGCATCGAGGCGGCGGCATTGTTGGCTACAACGTACAGACAGCCGTTGATGTTGAGCATCACCTGATTGTGGCGCACGAGGTGACATCATCAGGCAGTGATCGGGGCCAATTGGTGAAGATGGCCAACCAAGCGCGTTTGGCAATTGGCGGCGAAGAGATCACGGTTGTCGCAGATCGGGGATACTATGGCGGCGAACAGCTGCTTGAGTGCGCCAACACTGGCATCACCACCTATGTGCCCAAGCCGCTCACATCGAGCGGCACCAAACGAGGGTTCTTCATCAAGCAGGACTTTCTCTACGACGCACAGAACGATGTTTATATCTGCCCGGCAGGGCAGACCCTGACCAAAGGTGCCCACCGGTCAGATCGTCAGAGCGACATCAACTTCTACCGGCATCTGTCGGCCTGTTCAAATTGCCATCTTAAGCCGCGCTGTACGACGGAGAAATTGCGCCGCATCCGACGTTGGGAGCAAGAAGACGTACTGGATGACATCGAGCGCAGGCTGGAAGAAAAACCTGACGCCATGCGGGTCCGCAGATCAACGGTAGAACATCCCTTTGGAACATTGAAGGCGTGGATGGGCTACACCCATTTCCTGACCCGAACACGAGAAAAGGTCGCGGCGGAAATGAGCCTGCACGTCCTAGTCTATAACTTCAAACGGGTACTCAAAATTATCGGTATTGCCCCATTGATGGCCATCTTGAGAGCATAATGGAGCCGTTTGACGTAAATTCTCTGTCGAAGCCTGCTATAAAAGCCCCTGCACGATCAAATAGGGTGCCATTTGGGGTAAATCACGCTCTTGGAGTGGAAAACCGCCAAAGACAGAAAAGCAGAGCCTCAGATCACGCAATCAAATGCGTTTCCACACAGCCTCGGCCCGAAGCGTCCGTAGAAGAAGGATTGCCCAAAAGACTGCTTTGGCGAATAATTGTCCGAACGAAACTATTTATGGCTTCAGGAAAACTCCGTTTGTCGCAGATCGGCCTTCCAAAATATCATGAGCCGCACCTAACAACACCGAATTCGCACCGTGCGGGCACTCTGATGCAAAACCCAATCCTAAAAACAGAGCTAAACCCGCTCCAATACCCAAGGAAAAAGGCCAAGGTGTCCTCGGATCGGCCCTCACGGCGGCGCGAAAACGTTAGCGCCACCCCACCCTCTCGACAATAGCCGCCGTTATTTCGTACACTTACGGCAATTAGTTAATGTTTGAGGGAATTACGCAATGAAAGTTCTGGCTTGTGTTATTGGCTGCGCGACGCTTGCGCTTACAGCGTGCACAGAGTTTCAAGGCGCGCAGCCCTCAGTCAACGGTCAACCTGTGGATTATCGAATGAGCGATGTTCCCGAAGGACTTGTGGCTATCGCCGCTCCTTATCAGGACCTAAGTGAAGTACGGATCAATGACTCAGATGGGTGTTATGTCTATCGCTATGCTGGCCCCGTTGAGACAACATTCCTACCTCTTCGCTCAAACGAGGGGCGTCCGATCTGCACGCGCTCCCCAGAGGTTTAACTCCGCGCGGTAACTGTGTCCTCTGGCGGATAGAGATAGGCCTGCACTCCGGGCGAGACAAAATCGTACAAATCATTGATGTGTGGCATCGCCATGCGTACACACCCCGAACTCGCTCGCCCGCCAATAGAACCAGGGCTAGGCGTGCCGTGAATACGAAGATAGGTATCGCGATTTCCGACATATAGATAAAACGCCCGCGATCCGAGCGGGTTCGTCGGGCCGCCGTCCTGACCGTCGGCGTATTGCACAAACAATTGCGGATCGCGTTTTATCATCGCGGCTGTGGGGGTCCAAGTTGGCCATCTAGCCTTGCGTCGGACGGTATATGTCCCCGGCTCATAAAGGCTCCCGCGCGCGATTGCCACGCCATAACGCATCGCGGTGCCGTCGCTTCGGATGTGGTAAATATAGCGAGCAACAGCATCAACGTGGATGTCACCAGGCGTTAGCCCCGCATTAGCCTCAACAACTTGCGGCAGGAAGCGCGGGTTAAAACCCCAAGGGTTGGATGTCGCCGGATCGTAATTGGGCGGGGTTACCTGTGCATCCCATGCCGCCCAATTCGCGGAATTCGATGTTGGAGCAGCCGACAGCGCGCTTGGGATAGGTGCGGAAAATAACGCACCAGAAGTGATCACAAAATGGCGTCTGGTTAGCATGGGTTTAAGTTCCTTGTGCACCGATAAAATAAAAATTCACTTCGCCAAGGTATATTCTGTTGCGCCGAAGGTCCATGTAAAGTTGATCCACCATCCCAACTAGAGAATTTACAGGAAGTGTCTTGATAGTCCGTACATATCTACACTTGGCTTCAACTTGCCGTCCGTTCTAGGCAGCAATGATAGCGACAAATTCCGCGACTTAGTTTCGAATACTGCTTTCGAGAATGACTTCTGCTTCCGGCCCAATGCTGCCATTGCTGTAAGGTGCAGCTAACGGCAGGTTTGAGACCATTTAACCCAAATCCTGCAGCGCGGCGAATGTTCCCTATTGCAGGAGGCGGCCACTGACATACCAAATCCAAGGGAAGGACCGCCTTAAATTTTTTACCCACATTAGGGGCATAGCCGAAGTATAAGGGAGTGGTTAGAAGCGTTCAGCCCTTAAGACGAGTGTGTCGCTAACAGAAACCACACCAATATGACGCTCAACGACCGCAAACGCAGCTTCAAGAAGCGCGTCTAGCCGCTCCGGCTTAATCAGACAAATGACCATGACCATGCCTGCGCGGCCAATCTGACCTTCGCGCGTCCATGGGCCTGACCGGCCCGACCCACCTCGCACCGGCACAACCGTATAGCCCGTCACGCCAGCTTCAGTTAGGGCATCAGTCAGTCGCCCTTCCAATGGTTTTTCAATCACAATTTCAACGCGTTTCGCGGGATGCATCTGCATGTCAGCCTCCGGTTAGCTGCGTGGCTACAGCCACATAAAGGGGAATCCCCAAAGTCAGATTGAACGGGAACGTTACACCTAGCGACAACGTCAAATAGATCGCTGGATTCGCCTCAGGCAATGCCACCCTCATCGCAGCCGGCACAGCAATGTAGGACGCCGAAGCTGCAAGAACCATCAATAGCACCACGCCACCAGTCGACAGTCCGATCAACATGCCCATCCCAAGCCCAATCATTGATCCAGCCAGTGGCATTACAATACCGAATGCCACCGCGCCTAAGCCCAAGACACCTTTCGACTGCCTTAACCCGCGTCCCGCGACCAACCCCATGTCCAGCAGGAACAGGCAAAGTACCCCCTTAAAAGGCGACACAATGAACGGTGCAATCTCGGTCAAACCTCTTTCGCCCGTCACCATCCCGATTACAAAGCTGCCAACCAGCAAAACGATAGAGCCATTAAGCAGAATTTCTCGCATCAGGCCCGGTTCCATCCTCCCGCCCGAACCGTTGCGTGACACCAACCACAAGGCAGACAGGATCGCCGGAGCTTCCATAGCAGCGGCGACAGCGACCATATATCCCTCGGCAGCGATGGCACGTCCTTCTAGAACCGAAGTTGCAGCCACAAATGTTACGATACTTATGGATCCATAATGCGCAGCCACAGCGGCTGCATCCAACCGAGAAAACCCCGTGAGTATCTTCAGCAACGCAAAGGCAAGAAGGGGGAGACCGAACGACAGAAGGACGCCTGCACCGACAGTCATAAGGAGAGCCGCATCGACGCCATGATCCGCGACCGCGGCACCGCCTTTAAAGCCAATCGCAAACAGCAGATATATAGACATGCCTTTCGCCACAGCCTCGGGAATAGACAAGTCGGACCGCGCCATCGCGGCCAAAAGGCCCAACACAAATGATAAGATAATCGGCGATAAAAGGTTCGCGCCAGCAAGCGCAAGGACTTCGGACATGATGAACCTTTGTTGGTTGGGGCATATTTCGTAATTGGTCTAAAGGTTGCCAAGACGCTGCGCAATTCAAAACGATGTTTCGGTCCGCCGAAGGGCCCTTTGCCTATAGAGATTACATCATTCTGTACGATAGAACGGGCGGCGTTGACTTTGCTCTTCGGAAAATAACTGTAGAAGGAATGGAGTTCGGCGGCACTGACATCGGCCACGACATACCTAAAGATAAGGAACTATTACGCAACACGTATCAAGAGAAATTTCTTGAGTGCCGGGCGCAAACGGATGGTTCAAAGGACGCATGCCGAGACGCAACGCAAGACTGGGTAGACAATAACACCGCGATCCTTGCAATCGCCTTCAATAGCCATACGAAAAATGAAACTGTCGGCTTTTTCATGATCGATGATCGCCTCTGGTGGGCAGGTCGTGAAATTAAGTAGAGCTTGGTGGAACAATATGAAGCAGTATCCAACAGACGGAACTCGTCAACTCGGAAACAATTCGTTGGAGGACCTTAAGAAGCAGTTGATTAAGACCTGCAGGTTTTGGGTGCAGTTTTCCCTGACCGTACTAGTGTTGGCAGCGCTGAGCGCCTGTATATCTCTTGCCGATTGTCGGCATTATAAACTTGCTAAGTGTGGGAAGCCTAGGTAGCCCTAAGTCACATTAACTACCACTACCTAAGGATTTGAAAAATAACATGAAAATTACAACATCTAATAATGTTTTTAAGAGCATTAAGACCCTGATCGCTGGGGCTGCCATACTCGCCTTAGGCACCCAATCCGCTCTTGCCTGTACGGGAATCGTGCTGCACGCGCAGGATGGTACAGTGGTTCCTGCGCGCACCATGGAATTTGGGTTTGATGTCCAATCTAATATCTATGCAGTGCCCGCCGGAACATCCATTGAAACTCTCGTGCTAGACAAGGATCAAACGGGCTTCACATTCGAAGCTAAGTATGGGTTTCTCGGTGCTAACGGTCTCGACATGCCGATTGTTTTCGACGGTTTGAATACCGAAGGGCTTTATTTCGGTGCGTTCTATTTCGCCGGTGACGCCGTTTTTGGTACCGTCAGTGACGCAAATCGCGACCATGCGGTTTCTTCCGAAGAATTGGGCAACTGGATCCTTGGGCAATTCGCGACCGTAGACGAGGTCAAGGCCGCTCTGCCAACCATTGAAGTCGTGGGCACCCATATTGACGCGCTCAGGGGCGTGGCACCGTTTCATTACGGTGTGACCGATGCTACCGGCGCTTCGATCGTTATCGAATACACTGTGGACGGCCTTACTATCCACGATAACACCGTGAATGCTATGACCAACAATCCGCCCTACGATTGGCACCTGACCAACCTGCGCAACTATATCGGCCTGCAAGCTGAGAACCTTCCAGAAATCACGGTTGGCCGTCAGACATTGCAGCCCTATGGATAGGGAACTGGAATGGCTGGACTTCCAGGCGATTTCACGTCGCCCTCTCGTTTTGTAAGGGCGGTTGCGTTCGCAAATACGACACTCCCGGCGGCAGACGCAAGTGAGGCGATCTTCAATGCGTTTCACATCCTCAACGCTTTTGACATTCCAAAAGGCGCGGTCCGCGAAGGTCATGACGACAGCCTGCAAACTGATTACACAATCTGGACGTCCGCTTCCGATACCAAAAACGTTCAGTATTATTACAAGACATATCAGACACAAGCCGTTGAGAGTATCGATGTGCGCAAAGTCATAGCCAAGATCACAAAACCTACGACGCTGGAGATGGAAAATGGCTTCGTAATCAATGATCGGACTGCCGATTTTTAAGGACGGTTACGTCCCATCGGTTCTTGAGCATGCATGTTCCTATCTAGGGGCATGCGTGCTTCCCCCTCGGTGCCCAACACTTTAAGGCCGGTCGACGGTTTTCACCTCTCCAGTGATCTTAACGCTTGTCCACGAATTGTTGCTATAGTTTTCTGGCTCCAAGTTGTCAGCCCAAGCACAGTTTTCACCGATAATGCGCTAAGGCTTTTGACGAAACGAAATTAGACGGTTGATGACATTTTTGGTGAATTAATTGTCATCAGATCCTTGGCGGATATCCAGTTCTGAGAAGTATCTGCTGAGCAACTTGACCTCACCGAAGGCAGCTTCTAGCTCAACAAGGTCTTTGTTCGTGATTGCATGCTTCCACTTTCCAACGCTTGCCTGAGAAATAGAACGCGTGAGCTGCTCTTGGGTGTGCCACATTCCGCTTCGATCCCTTTTCTGAAGCAAGTCGTCGCGTCCCAAGTCCAAGACTTCGTCGATTTCCCTAAGGCCGAGGAAATCTAGAACTTCTGATATTGCCTGCTTAGGTCTTTCCACCAAATCTTCATAAAAGACCAAGCACACTCGTTGTGGGAACCGTTCGAGGGCCTCCAAAGTTGGATTGAGCACCGAAGAATAGCGGATTATAGCACTTTTTGCGTCAACGGTGAACTGAGGAGCTTGCTTGCCTTTCGCCTCGTAGCGATCCCTAACCGAAAAGAGCGATGCCATTACATCCTTAGGATCTCTTAGTATTACGATCCCTTTTGAATCTTTAAAGAGGTCCAAGATGTCTGGCATTACTTCTGCATTGGCTGGGGACTTCTCACAAATCACTTCCTTTCCGCTAGCCAACAACTTCCCTTCCAACATACCACCCAAAAAATTTTTAAAATATTCGTCCAGTTCATCTTCAGAAAGAAACTCAGAAATCCTCCCAGATTCAATGCTTGCAAGCATCCTTTTGCGGAGCCTGATGATCGGTGGAACAAAATCAAACTCTGGCCCAGCATAAATCAGGGGATGCAAATTCAGCATTCGTTGAAGCAGCGTCGTCCCGGAACGCGGAGGGCCCCCGATAAATACTAATTTGTCTTGCATACCCATTTATACTTTCAGTCTTGGTTTTAAATAATTTCGACAGGTCGTCCATGAATTCGTTGGAAACCCTGAACTCAAAAAATTGGGCTGCCCCCAACGAGTGGCCCGGGTTGATTGTTACTGCATCCCGTCTTTCGTTCAGGCTTCTTGGGACCTCCGAGCTGGTTTCAACGGCCCCACAAAGACGCTCGGCGTCAAGCTGCCGTGTGCGAATTTCGACCGTTTTTTCGTTGCCGAACACTATTTATTTTCTAATCCGCTGTCGAGCATCATCTATGGATATGAAATCGATCATTTTCGAACAAGAGGTCCAATCGAGCCTTCCTTCATGGGTGGCTACCCAAGCATTACCAGCAGGATCGAGCGCGATACCCGTGATGGTTTGTAATCCACCAATGTAGCCGTTCTGGAGTGAAATCGATTCTCCTGTGGCAACACCCGATGGGCAGGTCTCTGTGCGCACACCGCACAACTGGGTGATGGATTGGCTCATAGAATTCGAGCCCCATATATTGTCATTGCCATCCACGGAAATGCCCCAAGCCCCGTTCATGCTCTTTCCAGCGTCAAAGGGACCAAGAACCGTGCCATCAGGTCGGATCATCGACACATCGCCGCGGGATACTTGCCGGCGATGTCCCACAGATCGATCCAACCTTTGGCCGCGCGCTCATCGTCGGACATTAAGCCTTCTAAGCCGCCAATCTTCGCTGCAAGCCTTGCCTTGGCTGTCGATGGCGATGCCATGCGGGCTGTTTCCAACCTCAAATTCTACGGCATTGGCGGGATCGTTGGTCGGAAAGCGGGTCAAGGTGTTTGTGCCGCTATTGGTGACCCAAGTCTGGTTTTCTGATCAATGGCGAGGCCGAAGGGTTCATTGACCTTCAAGGTACCTTCGACGGGTTTACCGTCCACGGTTGAACCAAGAATACTGGCGTTCGAACCATTGAGCAGGCACAAACGCACCAACCCCAGGGCACGACCGCCGTGGCATCTGCTTGTCCGTTGACGAGCATCCGGTTCTCGGCAAACCCGTGCATCACATCCATCGTGGACGGGTCATAGACCATACGTCCGGAACCATCGAACCGGCGATCCTGCTAAACAAGCGTTAGATCATCACCCCCGTACGTGGACGGCAAACCACGGGCGTCGTCCTGCCCGTCGGTCACGTGGATGCCCCCTGCCAGTCCGAAATAAACCTGTTCTGCAGTGCGTTCGTGGATATGCGAGTGGTACCAGACGGTTGCTGGGTCCTGCGCAACTGTCATCTTTGGTCACCATGTCTCACCGGGTGCGATCGGCTGAGTTTACCACCGTCATGCTCTCCGGGCACCAGAAGGCCATGCCAGTGCGTGCTGATGGGTTCATCATGCGAATTCTGCACTTTTGCGGCCAGTTCGCCATTCTGAATCAGGATGGTCGGACCCAGATATGCCTGATTGAAGCAGGAGGCCGAAGCTCGGCGAGCCTAGTACTAGCTTTGTAACAGGCTCGCTTGCCCAGAAAGAACATAACGTGTCGCGGATCAATCAGCGAGCAGCTTCTTGCGCTCAGTGAACTCAGTCGAGTCGATCTCGCCCTTGGCATAACGTTCCTTAAGAAGCGCCAAAGCACGGTCGTGCGCAGCGTGGCTGCCGGAAGCAGGTCCGGCCATGCCAAACAGCCGCAGGAGGTATAAGATCCCAGCAACGATCCCGACCACGATCAAGATCATGAAAATCGGCCCAAGGACCATTCCGAAGCCTCCCCACTGACTGCTGCCCCACATCATGTCATGTCCATGATCGTAAAAGCCGTTTCGATCCGGGATTTCCCCGACCTGTGCCATCGCCGACGTGGCGGCCACGCAGAATGCGGCGACTACGCTCGGGACAATTACCCTGTTCTTGAATTCCATTCCGTAACTCCATTTATGTGACATCAATACGGACAACCTGTTATGCATCCAGTTATATGCGAAAATTGGGGCACAGGCCCTGATGTGGATCAAGGCGGCGATACCCAATTGCGGTAGCATGCTGCAGCGAAACGCAGGCGTAGATTGATAACGATACATCTGAAATCATCAAACAAAGCCAATTCGGGTGCCGCCTTGCCAATTCTGCTTCTGACAAGCCAACACAAGGAGTGCAGCCCCGTGAGTTACACAATCAATCGCCTGTTCAACGACAGCACATTCGACGACATCGATGCCCGCACCCGAAACGCCCTTGCGGACAACGGCTTTGGGGTGCTGACCGAAATTGACGTAAAGGCGACGATGAAAAAGAAACTTGATGTTGAGATGCCGGCCTACCGCATTCTCGGTGCTTGCAATCCGAAGATGGCCTACGCAGCCATCGGAATGGAACCGCGCGTGGGCGCGATGTTGCCTTGCAACGTCATCCTACGCGAGGTCGATGGCGGTATTGAGGTCAGCTCCATCGACCCGGTTGCGTCGATGCAGGCAGTAGAAAGCGCTGAGCTGACGGCCGTCGCGGGCGAGGTTCGCGACCTTCTGGCGAAGGCCGTCGCGGCGATCTGAGATAAACTTGCGCGTCGTCATCTTCGCGGCGATTGCGATCCTCGGGATTGCCCAGCTCGGCGTATGACACTTCGCGCCATCGGTGTTCACCGAGGCACGTGGGCTTATGGACGGTGAGCGCGTCGAAATGCTCGTGGCGCGTCTGTTCGGTCTGACACTGTTTTGCCTCGGGCTTGCATGCTTGCCAGAGCGGGGCGTCGTCGGAAACCCGCCTTTCAAGGCCATGCTGCTCTATAATGCGGCCATCGCTATGCTCCTGATCTACCTCACCGTGATCGAGCACTACTGGGGGGTGTTGCTCGCGCATACTGTCGCGCTGCACACTGCGGTTGCAGTCTGGATGGCGATAAATCACCGTAAAAACACTTAAATCAACATCTCTCGGCAAAGCAAGATGCTTTGGTCACACACGCCTGACGAGCTCTCGCTCGTAAAACATTGGCGAGCGAGAGCAAGCCCCGTGGCTTGGAAGGATGCTGTCTTCTCTTTATGGGTGTTACGATCCCACTCAATAATCCAGTCGAAAGGTTCATCTATTCTGGCGCGCATTCCTTATCTATTTTCAATATCGTCATTCGTGACTCAGATAGAGCGTCGTAGTAAATAAAATAGGCGGATTCAGAACAGTGTGAATGGCTGCTTCACCATACTGACACGAGATTCGAACTCTTGCAGCGAATGTCCGCATCCCGCCCATTAAGTCGAAATGTGCATGGTGCAGCATTCGGGCCGCTTCCCCTTTCCATCAATGTCGAGAACGGCCCTTTGCGGACATTGGCCGTGCCATCCGATGCTGCAGTGCAGCTTTCCCAAAGCGGACGTTGACAATAGGGCGCTGCATTTAGGGGAACCGATGGCCGCTCCGCGAGACCAAGCGGACATCTGTGGAATTGTCAAAACCTGCAGGAGGCGACTTTGCGACAATATTGTGCTAGTCAAGGCGATGCATCACGCCGTTCAGGGTGGCTGCATACGTAATAGGGGGGGTACTCAATGGGAATTCGGACAACTGAAGGCCGAGGAAAGCTTTACGCTTCGATCCTAGATACAATCGGCGACACACCGACTGTGCGCATCAACAATATTGCACCAGACCATGTTCAGGTTTACGTAAAATTTGAGGCGTTCAACCCGGGCGGATCCGTCAAGGACCGATTGGCGGTCA
>NZ_JBGFCE010000025.1:0-17346 GCF_041205415.1 Falsihalocynthiibacter sp. BN13B15 | reverse complement strand
CCTCAAGCGCCACAGAAGCTTTAAACTTGTCTGAAAAGTTCCGTCGTTTCGTCATTCTCGTATCCATTCTCTTGTGTTGGATACACCTTAGCACCTTGTCCAAATTTGCCGGACCACTTCACTTAGCCTGTCGGCAAACACGTCAACACCAGAACCTGTCACAACACAAACTCACCCCAAACTCGCACCGCGGAAATGTCGAAGAGAGATATTGGCCATATGATGGCTACGTTTGCTCTCTGAAGAGCGTCTCTCCTTGAATGTCGTACAGGCAAGTCGCTGAATACACGCTACAAAAGGGCGGGTACTTCGTACGTTCAAAAAGAGAAGAAGTGTTTGGCTGTGGAGACAGTCCTGAGCGAGCCAGTCTCGCCCGAATTTCCCTGCTAACAGGGAAATAAACAGGGAATTTCTGCAAATGAGAGAAAATTTGGGCGTTTCACCCAAAATATAGACGCATTTACAGTGGCTTACAGGTGATTTCCCTAAAAAAGTTAACAGGGAAATTTATTTTGCGAGCAGGGAAAGTATTGCGCGTAACAGGGAGCAAAATCGTTCAATGCAGATGCCTCCATAAACTATCGGAAATCGAGCATTGTCGAGTGAAGGGCCCGTTTCCACCCAAAAATCGAAATGTGCAGGATGCAGATTAAGTAACAAACGGCCCATAGCCAACCTACGCTGCGAGATGCGACAAAGTTTAGTTTGCTGATAATGGATGTTCATGAATGAGTTGTAACATATGCACCTTAAATCATTATTGATTTCTAGACCTTCGTTTTGCAATTAGATTGAAAACGCTCAATATTGTTCCAAATACAATGCCAGTCCCGCTTCGAACACGTTTTATGACGTGAGGCGTTTGACGGGCATCCATTCTTTCGCAACGCCCCCTGAATTGACTAGATCTTCCAATCACTAAATACGGCATCGGCTTGCACTCACAATTAATGAAATTATAAGTCCCTAAAGTTCTAGGAATGCTAGGCACAAACTGCGAAGATTTGCGCTAAAAATTCCCCTGGCGACGAGCGGACATTTAAGGAGCTTCAAGGTGTCGAATGTGAGTAGTAAATTCAACGTCGCCATTGGGCAGTTAGCTGGCTGGTTCGAATTGGTCTGACACCACCTTCCTTCGCGCTCACGCCGATAACTGGATTTTGCAGCAACGTCTTGCGCCCCCCAAGAAGTGCGATCTCCAAAAGTCCATAAAGCGCTGGTGATTGGGGCAGCCGGACATCCGGCTGCCCCAATCCGGGATCTGGTCAGCCGCCGACCTTAATCGTCACTTTGTCGATTTTGCCAGTAAACTTGCTGGTCGAGCGGTTGTAGACCTCTGTCACGGATGTTTCAGAATCGAGCCCGACACCTGCGGTCTCGTCCGCCGAGAAGATCGCGAATTCGGTCTTGTCCAGCTCAGCTGTCGCAACCGCCTTGTCATTGACATACAACGTCACGGTGCCACCCGCGCCGGGCTTGTCACCCCCCGCATAAGCAAAGTCCATCTTGACGGTTGCCTTGCCCTTGGGCAGCGGTTCAGAGGATGTCGCGGTCGTGGTACGCAACCCAAGGTAATTATACGCATAGGCCGGCACGCCGTCCTTCACATACAGGCTCCAGCCACCAAAACGGCCACCCTGAGCGACGATCACGCCATTGGCTGGATCATCACCGGTTTCGACTTCGGCCACGATTTCAACCGACGTGTTCTTAACGTTGATGAAGTCGTTTTCCAGAAGACCGTGCATACCTTCATACAGCGTCAGTTCCGTGCGTCCGAACATCAGGTCGGGACGACCCGCCAATTTCGGATTGAACAGTTCCTCACGGCGGTCATCCAACGGTAACACCTTGTACTTCACCGCCTCGGCAAGGAACATCTTCTGCATTTCTGCCAGAACCTTAGGGTGTTTGTCCGCAAGGTCAGTAGACATGCTGAAGTCCTCAGCGACGTGGTACAACTCCCATGTATCCTCAGGGAAGCGGTTTTCGACCTTGCCCCAAGGCTTCAGGTGCACGGTGCCCGCGAACCAGCCGTTGAAATAGATGCCACGGTTGCCGAACATCTCGAAGTACTGGATGTTGTGACGACTGGGCGACAGTTCGTCATCCCAACTGTAGACCATGCTGGTGCCCTCGATCGGACGCTGCGGTGTGCCATTGACGATCCGGGGTTCTGGCAGGCCTGCGGCCTCCAGGATGGTCGGAACGACGTCGATCACATGGTGCCACTGGGTACGCATCTCGCCTTTCGCCTCGATGCGATCGGGCCAATGCACGGCCATCGCGTTGCGAGTGCCGCCGTAGTTCGACGCAACCTGTTTGGTCCAAGTGAACGGCGAATCAAACGCAACCGCCCAACCTGCCGCCATATGCGGGTAGGTGCTTGGACCGCCCCAGTCGTCATAGTATTTCAGCATGGTTTCGAGACTGCTGCCTTCTGGTTCAGCGTTGAAATAGCTCATTTCATTATAGAGCCCGTTCATACCGCCCTCGGCGCTGGTCCCGTTGTCGCCCGCGATGTAGAGGATCAAGGTGTTATCGAGTTCGCTCATATCCTCGATTGCCTGAATGACGCGACCGGTTTCATAGTCGGTCATGTCAAGGAACGCGGCAAAAACCTCGGCTTGACGTGCAAACAACTTCTGTTCATCTGCGGTCAGGTCAGCCCAGTCCTTGATGTCGGCAGGCTTGGCCGCCAGATTTGTATCGGCAGGAATTACGCCTAGCGTTTTTTGCTGTTCAAAAATTCGCTCGCGGATCACGTCCCAACCTTCGTCGAACTGGCCTTTATACTTGTCGATATAGTTTTGCGGAACGTGGTGGGGCGCGTGAACCGCTCCGGGTGCAAAATAGACAAAAAACGGCTTGTCTGGGGTCAGCGCTTGCTGGAACCGCATCCATTCGATGGACTTTGTCGCCATGTCATTCATGAAGTGATAGTCGGGATCTTCTGGCGTCTCGATCTTGTTCTGATTGTGATAGACAGCTGGTTCAAACTGGTTGGTTTCGCCGCCCAAAAAGCCATAGAACTCGTCAAAGCCCTGATTGTTCGGCCAACGGTCAAACGGCCCGGAGGGGCTGATTTCCCACACAGCGGTTTCATGCCACTTTCCGAATGCCGCAGTACTGTATCCGTTCAGGCGCAGCATTTCGCCGATGCCAGCCACATCGCCCGGCAGCATCCCGGTCGCGCCGGGAAACGAGGTCGCAACTTCGGCGATCTTGGCCTGGTTGGCCGAATGGTGGTTGCGCCCAGTCTTAAGCGCCTGACGGGTCGGCGAGCACAGCGCGGTCGTATGGAACTGAGTGTACAGCAACCCATCTGCCGCCAGCGCATCGAATTCAGGCGTGTGCAGAACGCTGCCGGCTGCGCCAGTGCCGCCAAATCCGAGATCATCCAGAAGGATGACGACGACATTGGGCGCGTCTTTCGGGGCTCTGACTTCGAACACCTCAGGGGCTTTAGCATCCCGCGCATCCAAAGTCACGATTGGTGGGTTCCATGGCGCTTTGATCGGAAGCTCTGTCCGGTCTGGCAGAAACTCCTGCGCCGCAAGGGGGGCTCCTGAGAACCCGGCAAACGCCAGCCCCCCAAGAACAGCCCCGAGTTTCGAGTTAAAATTCATCATGTAGCTTCTCCCTATTTACCAAATGAACAACGCGCGATTCATGATTTGAGGTCTTTCAGTATACCTCAAAGCGCGGGCCTTTTTTGGTCAAATCACGCCAAATCAGGTTCTTCTGTGAAATTTTTAGCTTTCACTTCGGTTGGCGTTTGAATAGCCCCATGGTTCGTGGACGCCTTTTCCGCATCTCACGGAGAGATGGAAGATTATCGGAATGGTTCCGAGGGGATCGAGGCGGTGGAACGGCGAAGACCGACGACACGCCGAAGGCACTCAAGGACCGTATTTCCACCCATTGGCGGATCGTGGGTCCGTTCCCGGCTGCCGTTCTCCACCAAGATGTGGCAGCGGAGTGTGAGGCTGTCAAGCAGATCGGTGGTCAGCCTGACACTCTCCCAGGGCATGCAATGGGGGTGTGTGATCCGGGCAAATCCCGACCTTGGGCTGGGTCAACAAGGCAGCTACTCGGCCGCAATCATCCCGGTCTGCAGCGCACGCCGATACTTGCCAGGGCTCATGCCCGTCAGCCGACGAAAACTGCGGCCGAAGTTTGCCTGATCGTCGTAGCCGACGCTCCCTGCGATGTCGATCATTCTGATCCCAGGGTCCGCGAGCATCTTTGTGACCACATCGAAGCGCGCGGACTCGAGAACCTTCGAATAGTTCGTTCGGCGCTGGGTCAGGTACCGCTGCAAACTGCGCGGGCTGTCGTCGATGATCTTTGCGAAACGGGGCAGCGTCAGAGTGCCATCACCCAGATAGGGCCGCATGATATTGCGCAAAATGCTGATCCCGTCGAGCTCGGCTGGTGTACCGTTGGGCGCGTCAACCGCAGACGTCCTAAAGGGGGTACTGATTGCTAGGTCCCTGACCGAAATATAGATCGAAGTGTGCGATGCACCGGTTTCGATCCGGGTGTTCTTAAACGCCGTTTGCGCAGCGTCGGAGAAATGAAATTTCGACGCGAAGGTGATGCGCTCGGGGCACCAGTTTTTGCCAGCGAGGCTGCGCACGATAGCGATCAGGGGTGCTAACTGCAGCCATTCGGACATGTTCCGCGCGGGGGTCCCTTTCGGCATATTCATGTTGCTGATGATCTGAATCGATCCGTCGACCGCGCCGTAGTGGTAGCTGATATGCGACGCTTCGGTGCGGCACAGATCGAACAGTGCTTCGAGTCGGCGCCTGACGGTAATTTCGGTCTGGAGCGCGGTGATCATCGTCGTGCCGAAATGCGACGAATCGAAGCGCTCAGCCGTAAGCCAGCCCAGATCTTCGATCCCTTCGAGCTTGGCACATCGGTAAAGAAACTTAGCGGCAAGTGTGCTAGCCACGTACTCGTCGGGCAACTCTTCTATCAACATCGGTAGATTGGCGCGCGCCAACTCACGTTCGATCGGCGTGCCTATTTGCCTTAAGATTTCACAGAAATCGATAACATGCGCAGCGCGGGTGATCGGAACTTTTTGCATCTTCTCCCTCCCTTGCAGCTGTCTTCATTCCAGTCTGCCACCGCCCAGTTGTCGTTCCCCCCCCTCGAACCAAACTTTGTCCGGAGTTGGCATGAAACGACCAAAAATTTATTCTCAATCGAATAGTCTCAGATTACGTTTATCTAAAAGAGGAGGTTATTCCTTTGATCTATGTCAAGAATAAACCCGAACTAGTCCGCGTGAAACACATTGCCCGCGCGCTGGAGATGAAGCAGCAGCGATCCCTGGCAGCGCTGGCCCGGTCGCTCGGAATGACGCCCCGTACGCTTCAGCGTTATCTGAACATGAGAGGGGCGTCGTCCTCGCAGATTTTCGACGAGATCCGATGCGATCTGGCGCTTTCCCTTCTCCGCGAGACACGGTTTAGCGTTTCCGCAATCGCACATCGGGTCGGTTACACAGACATCAGCAACTTTGGCCGCGCATTCCGGCGTTGGACCGGCGTCTCGCCGCTGCAATGGCGTCGATTGAAACGCGACCCTTAGGCGGCGCGGCTGGATAGATTTCGGAACTTGCGTGAAGTTAGGGTTCTTCGGGCACGGCTTTGATTAACCGAGAGGAGAAGAGGGATGGCTAAGCGTGAAAATCTGAACAGGAAGGCGGAGAAGCTTGGATTCGGGCTCCAGAGGCAAACAGGAATTTCGGTTGCATTGGTCGCGATAACACTGGTTTGTCCAAGCGTATCATGGGCGGACCCTGCGCCGAGCACGGCCGAAGCGTCCCAAACCGGAACCGGATTCGGCGGAAAGAGCAGTGTCACGGCACAGATCGCGGCCGACAGGGCGAGGCAGGCCGAACCGATGTTTACCGACGCGTCGAAGGATTACTACAATTACAAGGACCGCCTTCTTGCCGAAAGCGGCCTTTCCTTTGGCGGCGATATCAACCTGCTGACCCAGCATGCCAACAGTAGCCCCGGCGCGCGTGACGCAACGGGTAGCGTATTGCGCTTTTACGGCACATGGACCGCTACAGGGCGGGGCACGCCAGATTCGGGCGCATTGGTTTTCAAAATCGAAAACCGCAGCAAGATCGGTGGAACGATCGCGCCGCAGGGATTGGGTCCGGCATTGGGATATGCGGGGCTCACAGCCGTAGGTTACAGTGATGCTGGATGGCTTCTGACAAACCTATATTGGCAGCAAGCATTTAACAACAATACCGTATCCTTTGTGGCGGGTATCGTTGACACAACCGACTATGTAGATGTTTTCGCACTGGGAAATCCGTGGACGGATTTCAACAACCTCGCGTTCAGCACAAACCCTACCATTCCAGCCCCGAACCAAGGGCTGGGTGCAGCTGTTCGGGTGCGTTTTGGCGGGAATTACTTCGGGCTTGCAGGCATTGCTGATGCCAACGGTATGCCGGACGACCCGGTGGGGGCGACTCAAAACCTGTTTGATACCGGCGAGACTTTCAAACACGTCGCGGTAGGGTGGTTCGGGTCCTGGGCCTCCCGATTTGACAAAAATGTCCAGCTGACGGCATGGCAAGTCGACGATCGGAGTGCTGCCGGCATCGCTGGCGGCTGGGGCGTCGCGTTTTCTGCCAACACGAAATTTGACAGCGGTTGGTCGCCATTCTTCAAAGCCGGATACTCGGACGGTGGCGGCACCTTTGTGGACCGATCTGTCAGTATCGGGACGGGGTACGACCTGTTCAGTGGGCGCGATCTTGTTGCTGTGGGTCTGAACTGGGGCCGCGCCCCCAAAAGCGCCACGCTGACAAACCCGCCAGATCAGGTCTCCACCGAGTTGTTCTATCGTTACCAGCCATTTTCCAATCTGCAGATCACGCCCAGCCTGCAACTGATCACCAACCCCACCTACGATCCGACCCAAGGCACCGTTGCCGTGGTCAGTTTGCGGGCGAGGGTCACGTTCTGATCGGCCGAAGCCGAAGGCTGCCACAGCGGACTTCGCCACAGGTCTTTGTTCTCATATTGGCGTGAAGTGACCAAACCGGCATCGCGTCCGCAGATATCATCAGTGTCATGGAGAGTCCGGTTGCTTCTATTTCAGTGGGAAAGGCCGTTGTGCGGCCAGTCGCACTGATGCTGGGATCCCCGAAGGGTTACCTCAACTGAATTGAAAGGGCATGAACATGAAACTGAATCGACGCAAATACCTTGGTCTGACAGCAGCCGCCTTCATGGCTGCGCTGGCCGGACCGGGCCTGGCGCAGACAGCGACCACACCGCCGCCGACGGTGCTTATCACCAATGTCAGCATCTTTGACGGAACAAACGAGGCACTGATCACCGGCAAGGACCTCGCTCTGAGCGGCAACACGGTTTCCAAGCTGGTCGACACCGGTGGCGATGCGTCCGGCTACGACACTGTCATCGACGGCAAGGGCGGATACCTGACGCCCGGTTTGATTGACACTCACTGGCACATGGGCATGGGGACGACCATGCAGGAGTACTTTGGTGATCAGGCCTATGTTGCGTTCCATTCCGCAAAAGAAGCTGGCGAGCAGTTGATGCGGGGCGTCACCACGGTGCGCGATGCCGCAGGAAACGTGTTCGGGCTGAAAAAGGCGATCGACACCGGCGTGATCCCGGGGCCGCGGCTCTATCCTTCGGGCGCGCTGATCTCGCAATACTCGGGCCACGGCGATCTCAGGCCAGCTGTGGCAACGCAACTGCCCAAAGAATGGGGCGGTCCAAGTGGTGCCGGCGAGAGCGACGGCAACATGATCCTCGCTAACGGACACGATCAGGTGCTGGCGGCGGCCCGCCAACAATTGTTCCTGGGCGCGACGCAGATCAAGATAGCCGTAACCGGTGGCGTGTCCTCCTTTACCGATCCGCTGTACGTCATGGAATTCACCGACGAGGAAATTCAGGCTGCGGTCAAAGCAGCCTCGGATTATGGCACTTATGTCATGGCCCATGGACATGATTCCGCTGGGGTCGTTCGGGCCTTGAACAATGGTGTGTTGTCCATCGAACATGGATCGGTCCTGAACGAAGAGGCCGTGAAACTGATTGCCGACAAGGGTGCCGTGTTTGTGGTCTCACTCGAAGTGCTGGCGCAGTTGAAACCCATCTATACGGACCCGGTTCGAAAGGAAAAACTACAGGAGGCGATGGAGGGCACCAGCAATGTGATGAAGTGGGCGAAGAAATATGACGTGCTGATGGGCTGGGGCACCGATCTTCTGTTCAGTGCGGAAGGCCGGATGAACGAACTCGAAGATCTGGGACTGCGCAAGGACTTCTACAGTTCTCCCGAGATCATGATCCAGGCGACCGGCAACGGCGGCAAGATCGTGGCCATGTCCGGCAAGCGTAATCCTTATGGCAAGCTGGGTGTGATCGAGGAAGGCGCGATGGCCGATGTGTTGATTTACAGCAAGAATCCTCTCGAAGATATTGCGATCGTCGGGGATTATGAGAACAATCTCAAGCTGATCATGAAAGATGGAACCGTCTACAAGAACGATCTCTGACATCTGACACAGACGCACAATTGTGGAGCCAGTCATGTGCGATTGGCTCCACTTCTTTTTTAGGGTCACAGCGCCAGCCATACCGTTGCGTTGTTCGAATGGCCTATTCCGAGATTGCGTTTGTGACTGTTGCGCCAAAGGCGGAAACGGTATTGGTCCGAGCACTGCCCAATACCGTCGATCCAGACGACGCCGACAGCGAATTGCCCTCAAGCATGTGCTGACCGATCAGTTGAACGACCTCAGGCGAAGCGGCGAATTTGTCGTGGTTCAGGCTGCCACCCGCGTCCGCCACATCCGACAGGTTGATCACGGTCACCCCCAGCTTTTCCAAATCGGCCACATCTTCGTTGCCGACCCGGCTGACCCCGCCGGCAATCCGCCTCGAGGCGGCCAGAGGGCACTGTCAGAAGAAAACTCGGTTGAAGTGTGCAAGTGGCACACTTAGCGTCTCCGGAAGGCAAAACGTGACCCATTCAAGTACTTCAAGACGAGCCCGCAGATCATCCGCCTGTCGGTGATGCTTCACGTTCGGTACCCTCTGTCACTCCGGAATGTGGAGGATCTGCTGCATGAGCGCGGTATTGAAATTAGCCATGAGACCGTGCGGTTCTGGTGGAACCAGTTCGGCCCGTTGTTCGCCGCGGAGATCCGAAGGAAACGGGTCAGTCGGATGCGTGCTCATTCGAATTGGCAAAGGCATTTGGGTGATGCATTGCCCGGCAGGGTATGCTTGCATGCCCGAGAGGGTTTTTGTGAAGAAAAACAGCGAAGTGCACTATCTATGGCGTGCCGTGGATCACGAGGGCGAGGTGCTGGAAGCCTGCGTTACGAAGCATCGGGATCGCAAGGCGGCGCTGAAATTCCTCAGGAAATCAATGAAACGATATGGTCGACCCCATGTCATCGTGACTGATCTTCTGCGGTCTTACGGCGCCGCGATGAAGGTCATCGGCAATGCAGATCGCCAGGAGACAGGTCGCTGGATGAACAATCGCGCCGAGAATTCACACTTACCATTTCGACGAAGAGAACGGGCAATGCTTCGCTTCCGACGAACGCGAAGCTTGCAAAAGTTCGTCTCCGTCCACGCCTCCGTTCACAACCATTTCAACCAGGAAAGACATCTGTACTCCCGAGAAAACTTCAAGCTTAACCGCGCCGTCGCTCTTGCAGAGTGGCGTCAACTCGGTGCGGCATAAAGGGCGGCTTCATTGTCCTTGTCGAGACTGGTTCGCATTCGTCTGACAGCACCTGCCTTCACGTTAATTTTTTTCGCCAGCCACCTCAACGTGCAGCTTCTCAGAGCTTAGGCGAATGCCCGCATCAGTAAGCTTGCGGAAAAGCAGTTCATCAAAGGCTTGGCCGACTGCCCATTGTGATCCCGCTTGCGTGTGAATTCTCATACGGATTGTTATGCGCTCGTCCGAGAAACCGATAACACCGTCAAGTGTCAGGTCTCCCTCGATTTGCATCCCAATTGGGGTGGCTTTGAGGGCCAGAAACGCCTCATTTGCCAAGGTGCGGGTTTGATCAAGTTGGTCGATACGCGCCAGAGAGAAATTGAGCAAGTGCACGCCAAAATCACGAGTCATGTTGGAGACTTTAGCCATCGCAGAATAGGGAACGAAATGGTATGTTCCATCCATATCGCGCAACCCAACTTTGGTAAGGGTAATGTCTTCAATGACGCCGCTCACGCCCCCAGCCGAGATGAAATCCCCTTTTCTCAGTACCTTTGATTTATGGATGGCAAATCCGGCGATGATCCCCATCAACATGTGTTGAAAGCCCCATCCCGCCACGATTCCCCCTACGCCTAGGGTCGTTATGATCGGGGTCGTGTTGACACCCAGTTCGCCCAAGATAAGAATTGCCGACATCACACCCAAAACCACAATGAGGATGAGGTTGAGCACAGCAAAAAGGGCCTTGCGATAGGGCCCCGGTGGGGTTGTAAGGTTCTTTTGGAACTGGGCTTCGAACAAAGTCGAGATCATCAGCCACACAAGAAGACCCGCTCCCAAAATAATCGAGATCGCGGCGGTGCGCGTTATTGCGTGTCCCCCACTAGGGGAGTCCAACCACGCAAGTAATTCAAAACTTGTCCAGATATCAAAGAGCCCCAAAACCAAAAGACCCATCAAGAGAATCCGAAACCCGAAGCGTATTAAATGCGCAGCCAGAGAAAGGCGTTCCTCGAGGCGGGGGAAGTTTTTGCGTATAGCGTCCGAGCGCACGCCCCCGCTTTTCATCAAGGGGCCAAGCAGGTGACCACTCCCATAAATGAGAGCAACCAGCGCGAAGGTATTGAGGCACGCAATACCCAATGCTTCCAGACCATGCCGTATGAAACCGGTCGCGGTGAGCATGAGGCTGCCGGTGACCAAAAGGGCGGGCAAGTACCAAAAATGTGCAAGCATTCCGCGATATCCCTTTGGAAACAGGTGATGGAGCTTTTTGTCGGTTGAAAAGGCCAGACAATCCGCCACATCCCAGCGGGCTATCCAGATTTGCCAACTCAAAAGCACCGTTCCCACGAGGCCGGTCACCTGAGACAGCATCGCAGCTGTCAGGGGGGCCGCGCTGAAGTTAAAAATCATCGGCAAGAGAATTCCGAAGGCCGCAACGCCAAACCATATTTGGGTGCTATGGCGGAAAAAATTCAGCAAGGCTTGAGGGGGAGGGGGCGTTCCACGAAGCCCTAGCCATGATTTCAAAAGGGCGCGCAGGAATATCACAAGAGCAATGATGCTCATTGAGGCTTGAGCAAGCTTTTGCAAGTCGGCGTCCAGCGGGAAAAGGAACAAGAAACCAAAGATGCCAAGGAGGGCGCCCAAAAGGCCAAGAAGAGCGATGATGGGGGGTGTCTGGGCCGTGCTCTCGCTCTTTTTACGCCCGTTTGTCAACACTTTGACAAGCAAAAGAAAGAACGCGACAAATAACCCGAGGAGCAGGATAATAGTTGTCAACGCATGCCAGAATGAACTCCAATCCACCGAGGAAAGTGAAGAAGACAAATCGCTAAACCTTGGGAGTCCTTTGAACAAATCAACAAGCCAGTCGGCCAAACCATCCGTCGCCTTAAGGGTGCTCGACTCAAGCGACTGCTCCAAATTGGTTACGTTTTCGGCGGCTTCCTGAGCGCCTGAAACTGTAGGAGCGAGGAAGGATGCCCACAGAAAAACAAGCTGTTGGAGCGGTCTTGATACTTTCATTGAAAGGGGCCTTCATTGTTAGGGTCTGCTTCTTGTTCTGAACGCTCCTAGAGGGGGGGCGCAAAAACTCCAAGCAGAACCCGTTTGCCAAATCCAAGGTCTACTGTGCGGAGGATACTTCAGATTTTCGCAAGGTCATTCCGATCATGAACAGGCTGGCGCCGCCGGACAAAAGCTGGAAGCCCAAGAGAATGCCGAGCAGGGTCATGGACGCTTCTGAAGACGACAAAAGAACGAGGGCGAGAATCAAAGATAAAGCACCGGATAGGAGCAATCCCCAGAAGAAGGGCGTACCCTTCACGCGCATGGCAAACATGATTTGGAGGAGGCCTGCCGCCGCAAACAGGATCAACAAAATCGTCGTAAGGGAAACCACGCCCTCAAGTGGGTTTTCAAGAAACGACCAGCCGAGAAACAAAGTTAGAGCGCCAAGACCCCACGAAAAGGCCTTACTGCCGGTCCCTTGCGCCCAGAACCCCAGGGCAATTTGAAAGACGCCCGCGAGAAGCAAGAGAATGCCAGTGAGGGTCACAACAGCCATCGACGCGGCTGTCGCGTTTGCCAAAACGGTCCCGCCAAACACGAATGTTAGGAGGCCAAGGAGGAAGAATTTAAGAGAGTCTTTCATGAAGGATCCTATTTATACTGTGGTCGGAGCGAGGTGAACGCGTTTGGAGTGTCACCAGCGTGTTGTGTCGTTGAACGTAAAGTAGGAAGCGAGGGCCCTACGCCTTTGTACGGCTTTGGGGCCGATATCGCAAAGGATAACCGGCCCCTGTTGTATTAATTTTTGACGGGGAGGCGCACAGGTTTTACAGGGAAGACGCCTTCCAGAACTTCGGAGTCTTTCACGACGATCGTTCCGTTCACGATGACATAGGGAATCCCCGTTGCGGGCAAGCCGTCGTTCTGGAGGGTCGAGTTGTCCCGAACGGTTGCCGGATCCAAGATCGTGATATCGGCGTCTGTACCAACCTGAAGCCTGCCCTTGAAGGCCATCTGGTCCACACCGTTTTCCTTTAGGAAGGGGGCAGGGAGATAGGTCATTATGGAAATCGCGGTCATGAGCGGCGTCAGGTTCTGTTCGCGCACCATGCGCAAAACGATGGAGTGGGTGCCTGCGGTGCGGGTGTGCCCTTGGATGTCTTCATAGGCAAGAATCCAATCCCGGGCCATCTTGCCTGAGGCGGTGACGGTCATCGGGAACGAATCTCTTCCAACAGTAGAGCTTGGATGCGCGAGGGCTTTTTCCATGTCTTCTTCCGTTGCGCCATAAAGCATGACGGACGTCCCCGGAGCGGTTTTGACCAAGTCGTCATAGCGGTCTTTATTGTGCGGGTTAAGCGTGGCGGTTTCGATGATGTACTTGTAGTCGCGCCCCATGTTTGGCCCGTAATTGTCGGGCACGAGATAATCCGCCCCGACAATCATGGCGCCAAAGTTGTAAAGGTAGGTTTCTCCGACGACCGAGACACCGCGTGCGCGTGCGTCATCGATCATTTGCCGGGCACCACCACTCTCTGAGAGGGCTTGCTGGTGCATGTGCTTCATCATCAGGTCGCCGCCATAGAGCATCGAATTGGAGAGGAACTCTTCAAACCCGAGGATCCCCGTGGTCGGCGATTTCTGACTTGAAAAGCGTCCATGAATGAAAATTGCGCGACTGGATTCTCCTGCCAAACGTTGCCAGTCCGTCACCTCTTGGGAGGGCACGCCCACAGCTGGGGCGTTGCGAATTCCGGTAACCCAACATTGGCCGCGCGCCGGACGCCGTTTTTTCGAGCGGGATATGCCATGGGCGGCGGCGCTCTGCTTTAGCGCAGTTTCAGCATGGGCACCGGATACACCCTCTTTGACGGACACGGCCAGATTGGCGCGGGTTTGAACTGGGGACGCCCCCCAAAAAGCGCCACCACCGACCCCTCGCAGGATCACTATGTCGCAGAGGTAATTTATCGTTTTCGGCCCCCCCCAAAAAAACGTTCAAATCATATCGATGAATTTTTTTACATTATTCCCATACAGTTATGTTTTATATCACGCAAAAAATGCGCGGATGGAATAATGAAAAAAACGCACTCGCTGGCGCGAAAAGACCAGAACTGCACCCGTCTCAAACGCTAGGATAGGTGTGTGGTTGATCCCGTGACGCAAAAGAAAGCGTGCAGGGGCCTTGCCACTTTAGAAACACATAACTGGAGAACAAATATGTATGGATTTATAGCAGTTACATTTGACGGTAAGAAAACCGCTCAAAAGGCTCTTGCCACTCTGGAAGACTATTCGGTCGCTTATGTCTGGATCGATGATGTGGCTGTTGTGTCACGTGGCAAACTTGGCGCCACCCACATTCATAGTACTTGGGCGCAGGATGACTCTGACATCACTGTTGGCGGTGGCTGGGGGCTCTTGACGGGTGGCTTGATCGGCCTTTTGTTTGGTCCGGGCGGCGCAATGGCTGGGGCCGCAATTGGTGGTTCCTTGGGGGCCATGGGCGGCGCGGCGAATGAAATCACCTTTGACGATCCTAGGCTTGACGATCTTGCCGCAGCCTTGGTCAAAGACAGTTCTGCACTCATTCTTGTCGGAGAAAAACCATCGCTGGCCGATTTCACTTCTGCAGTGGAGCCTCTTGGCGGTACAATCATCAAGAGCGATTTGACCGAAAAAGATATCAAAGCGCTCCGCAAGGCGCTGAAGGCGGCGTCCTGACGCTGCTCCAGCTTTTTGCTGGAGACATGAAAATTCACGTGTGGCGCGCGATACACATCGCGGGCCACCCTTAAAGGGCGGGTTATATGCTACTAGTTGTTCTGGGATTTTTTATCGTCGTGGCGTGCATTGTGCGGGTCCTCTTGCGTCCAAATCGCGACCCTGCCTCTCGAATGGCTTGGATCGTCGTGATCCTTGCGCTGCCCGTTGTGGGCGTCATCGCCTATATTCTGGTGGGCGAGACGAGTATTGGCCGTAAACGCATAGCCCGCTTAACGAAAATTATCGACAGTTTACCCGAACCCGAAACGCTTCCCGGGTGGGATGAGATAGAAACACCGCAACCGATCTCAGATAGGTATGAGCAGCTTTTCAATGTTGGGCGTTCGATCACGGACTACGCACCTGTTGGGGGGAACCGGGCCGCCTTGATGCAAGATTCAGACGTGGCAATCGACACGATGGTTGAAGATATCGATGCCGCCGCAGACCATGTGCATCTTATGTTTTACATCTGGTTACCCGATAATAATGGGTTGAAAATGGTCGAAGCCATGAAGCGTGCGGTGGCGCGAGGGGTGGTTTGCCGCGTAATGGTTGATGATCTGGGGTCGCGCACCTTAATCCAAAGTGAACATTGGAAAGACATGGGGGCAGCGGGTGTCAAACTGGCCCAAGCTCTTAAGATCGGTAACCCGTTGGTGCGGGTTTTCGACGGGCGGGTTGATCTAAGAGATCACCGCAAAATCCTCGTTATCGACAATCGTATCACCTATTGTGGCAGTCAGAATTGTGCCGATCCCGCGTTCCTCCCTAAAGCAAAATACGCGCCGTGGGTGGATGCGGTTATGCGATTTCAGGGGCCTGTGGTGCGCCAAAATCAGCATCTCTTTGCCAGTGACTGGATGGCGAATTATGACGAAGATATTAGCTATATCCTGCGCGCGCCGCTTGGCCCTCAGGAGCCAGGCTTCATGGCACAGGTTGTCGCCAGCGGTCCAACCATTCGCCACTCCGCGATGCCCGAAATGTTTGAAAGCCTGATGTATGCCGCACGCTCTGAACTGGTAATTACAACCCCTTACTATGTGCCCGACGCGGCCATCCAAGCGGGTCTATGTGCGGCGGCAAATCGCGGTGTGGACGTGACCATAATCTTTCCTGCGCGCAACGACGACTTCGCGGTTGGGGCCGCCAGCCGGTCCTATTACGACGATCTTCTCACTGCTGGTGTGAAGATTTTTGAGTACCAGCTGGGCATCCTGCACACGAAATCCATGACGGTGGATGGCGTGGTCACGTTGATCGGATCGGCGAATATGGATAAGCGCAGCTTTGACTTGAATTATGAAAACAATATTCTTTTGCACGACGCCACAGTCACGGGGGATATGCGCACCCGCCAGTTCGATTATATCGCCGATAGTGAGCCTGTAATATTGGCGATGGTCCAATCGTGGCCATGGACAAAACGGCTTTGGAACAATGCGCTGGCGATTGTTGGCCCGCTTCTTTGAGTCGGGCTAACACTTGAGAATTTAAGGCTAACATTTGAACGGTTAGGAATTCTCCATGACTTCGGAGGCGCTTTTAACACTCTAAATGATCGCCATTTGGGGATGTTTTTTGCGGAATAGGTAATATCTGACGTCAGCGCCTATGGGTCCAAATAGGGCAGATTGGTATTGTCAGAGGAAACTGACTTGAGTGGGGCAGGGCAAGTAACTAGCCTTGGGCCATGACAAAACGCTCTCCATTCCGCTACTTAAAAACTAACCCAGAAATTATCCGCCTTTGACCTTTATTACATATGGCAGGCATTAACCTATTCCGCCTCAATGACGGCGCCCGAAGGAGCCTGCCAAGGGCAGGCATGCAGCCTCGCAAAGATTATCAAGTGGTCGTTTTTAAGAGTCATGGGAGAAGCGATGCGAATAGATCCGCTATGGAAAAAAGGATCAGTACGACGGCCGCTGAAAAGACGATCCCCAGACTGATGAAAAGCCCGTCGCGCTGCACAAGCCCCCATGACAGGCAGGCGAGAGCAACAGCGGGCGGAACATTAATTAAAGGGATCGGCAGTAGCAACACAAGCGACATGAATAGGCACAAGGCCCCGATGATCCTTTCACGGCGTCCCAGTACTGACAGGCGGTTTCGGCTCACGCGTTCGACCGAGCGAAGCGGCCGGATCATATAGCGCGACATCACGGCGATCACCTCATGCGGAATTTTGATATTGCGGGCACTCGCTGGCAGGTCGCCCCGTTCACCGTAAATCGCCAAATGCGCGGATACAGCGATGAGAGGTACGCCCAAAATCGCCCCGAAACTGGGTATGGGCAAAGGAATGCATTCAGGCAGCGCCATCAAAAAGATTGCAACCCCATGCATGCGTGTGCTCGCCCGGTCGATCGTCTCACCCAGCGTCACATATCCGATCAATTGGCTTTGTTTATCCAACTCTTGGATGAGCGCTGCAAAACCTGTTTTCTGCGCTTCGGATGGTGGGACATCTTCCAAATCTTCGGTCTCTAGTTCAGCCAGTATTTGGCATCAGTAAGTGATAATCTTTGCAGTCGGGGTCCAAAGGTGAATCCCTCATATTTGTATCATCTTCTGCTTCCATTCTTACCATGTAAAGTGTGTGCTATTCCAGAGACACCTATTGTCTAGGGAGTCCATATTTCTTCAAAATGTCTAACGCTCTGAAGATAAGCGCGTTTCTACGGGTCGCAACTAGGTTCACTTTTGGTGCGCAGCCTTCGTAATGAGCTTGCAAGAAGGTTGCGCGCGGAATCAATGCTTACGATTTAACTGAACTTCTTAATGATT
>NZ_JBGFCE010000024.1:0-20012 GCF_041205415.1 Falsihalocynthiibacter sp. BN13B15 | reverse complement strand
TTTATGCCGCACAAAGACCGCGCCACTCTGTGAGCGCGGCAGTGCGATTGGCTTTGAAATGATCTCTTTGGGAAAGGCTGCGCTCCTGATTGAAGTGGTTGAAAACGGATGCATGAACGGAAACAAATTTCTGCAAACTTCGCATTCGGCGGAAGCGCTGCATGGCACGTTCTCGTCGTCGGAACGGCAAGTGTGAATTCTCAGCGCGATTGTTTTTCCAGCGACCCGTTTCCTGTTTGCCCGCATTGCCAATGATCTTCATCGCCGCGCCGTAGGAACGCAGTTTATCGGCAACTAGCACCTCGGCCTTGCCATGACGGTTCATGGTTTTCCTGAGGAATTTCAATGCGGTCTTGCGATCCCGACGTTTCGTAACGTAGGTTTCCAACACTTCGCCCTCGTGATCCACGGCGCGCCATAGATAGTGCAGTTCGCCGTTTATCTTCACAAAAACCTCATCTAGGTGCCACTGCCAATTCGAATACATCCGCAGTTGCTGAACCCGTTTCCGACGAATTTCTGAAGCAAACAATGGGCCAAACCGGTTCCACCAAAATCGGACCGTCTCATGGCTGACGTCGATCCCTCGTTCGTGGAGTAAATCCTCAACATTCCGTAAGGATAGTGGGAACCGCACGTAAAGCATTACTGCTAGACGGATGATTTCAGGACTCGTTTTGAAGTAGCGAAATGGCGAAGGTTTTGTCATCCGCAAACGCTACGAAACGATCCTACTTTTAAAAACCGGATTTCCTCTGACACCACCCTCTGATGCCCGCCAATCACAAAATCTAAACGTTGTGAGGCCGCATTGTTCTCCCGCTTGTACATAACTACGAGGCGGGCTCGTTCGATCATATCGACACTATGACGCGTTTTTTGCCTGCTATCTTGGTGTACCAACTTAGTTTGCGCTTCACAAACGAGTGAACTATTGGATTCCCAGAGCGACTTATAGAATTAAAATGGGCGGCTCTCCTCGGGCATGAGAGAGCCGCCGCTAATCGCGCGTTATTTGGGGATAATAACTGCGTCAATTACGTGGATCACTCCATTTGAAGCTTCAATGTCTGCTGAAACTACATTGGCTCCGTTCACTTTAACGCCACCCTCAGTCATGATAGTTATTTCACCACCCTGAACTGTGGTCGCCATCATGTTGTTGCTTAGATCGCCGCTCATTACCTTACCTGCCACAACGTGATATGTAAGGATCGCAACGAGTTGGTCTTTGTTCTCTGGCAACAATAGAGATTCTACAGTTCCCTCCGGCAATGCAGCGAAGGCTTCGTCTGTTGGCGCAAATACAGTAAATGGCCCTTCGCCTTTCAATGTATCAACGAGTCCTGCGGCCTGTACTGCTGCGACCAGTGTATTAAATGACCCGGCAGCAACAGCGGTGTCAACGATATCTTTCGAATGACCGCCAGCATAGGCAAAAGTTGCTGATGTGAGAGCTGCAGCGGAAGTGATTGCGAAAAAAGTACGACGGAACATTTTAGTCTCCAGAAAAAAGGTCGCCAGCTTGATGCTGGATATAGATATTACGTCTCCTCGCTTCAATCAGATCACTTTTAAAAAAACATTTGCCATCCGCCTCACCAAAGTGACCTCCTAACCGTTGGACAAAAGAGCCTTGTCAAAGATCAAAGCTGAACGTCTTTGCGGCGACACTATCAGATGAGACTCGGTTGCGAACGTGTGACGCGCCGCTTTTGAGAGATGCGGCGTCTGTCAAAGTTCGACACCGTCCACTTTTCAGTTCACAATTACTTCGATCAAGAGCGTTACTTTAACTTACGCAGCAATCTCAAATTCAACCGCACCAGTGATTTCACAGAGTGGCGCGAACTTGGCGCGGTATTGCTATGACAATTCAAAGAGATCGAAAGGGTATGGCGCAATCTTTTTGGGCAGCCATATCGTGGAACCAGTCCAGTCAATCGCTTTAACGAATATTCCTAGACTTGCTCATTTACGGCTCGCCCTGGGGTTTGCAGCACGCGCTCCAAAGCTTTGCGCCAGTTTTGAAAAGGCCGGACGAACTGGAAGAAAGAGTTTATAAATTGCTTCTAAAGCACGCGTTGCACCTGGGATTTTGGACAGACGTGCAGCCCACCGCCACCCATGCAGCGTTTCCCAAACAGCTATGAAGGCACTTGCGCCAGACACGAGTGTGCCGTCCACAAGCCGCACATGAAAGCGTTTCATTGCATCGCTTGAAACAAGGCCGGTCCCCAGGACCGCATTTTCTTCAGACACATCTACAAATTGTAGTTGGTCACCACCAAGACGTGATGCGTAGTGATCGATCTCGGCCGAGCAGAGCGGACAAGACCCATCAAAGTAGATTGTTGGCCCTTGCGTCTGGCATTCCAAAGCTGGCTCATGATGGACCGCTTTCAAGACGATCAGGTCTGTCTCACTGCGCCGCATTTTTTAATACTCCGTTACTTTTGAGAATTCGTTGCAGAGTGCGCCTGTGCATGCTCAAAAGACGTGCCGCCTGCGAAACGTTATCGCCCGCCTCATGGAAGACGCACTCGATATGCTCAAGGCGAGCCTCATTTGGTGAAAGAGTGTTTACGGGCGCGGGTGGCCTTTGATCCGAAGGCGTCATCAGTGCATCGACGATCTCGGAGGTAGTCGCGGGCTTGGTTATGTAGTCCACGGCTCCCATGCGTGCTGCAGCAACAGCCGTAGGAATGTTGCCAAAACCGGTCAGAATGACGGCGCTTGATTTTGGATTGCGCTCTTTCAAAAACTCCACGACATCAAGACCGCTACCGTCCAATAGTTTTAAGTCGGCAATCAAGTAATCAGGCATCCCTTGGCAAATAGCGAGCAATCCCTCAGCAACGCTGGAACATGTTTTCGTCACAAACCCGCGTCGATCCATCGCTTTGGCTAGGCGATCACGAAGCGCATCGTCATCTTCAACGATTAGAAGTGTCTTAATCTTTGGGATACCCATTAGAACGTACTCCTTTTAAAGTAATACGGAAGCAAGCCTCCCATGGATCTCTATTGCGTCAATCCGTCGCTCCAATTGCCGAAAATGGTGCTATCGGGTTAATTCGAGCTCGGCTGTACTAAGCCAGTGAGGCTGCTATTTATGTAGCTCAAAGACCGTGCCACACAGTGAGAGTAGCGGTGTAATTCAGTTCCCTCAGACACTCCTTAAAGAGACATCGAACAGCAATCGTAGATCCTTCAAATTGTCGGGCCTTGGGCCGCCCCACCACGAACGGCGATTTTGCAGCGTGGTTTCAACCGGTCGACGTAACACTTTAATCTTTGAGAAAGATGGAGTGTTTATCACGAAGTATCGCCCGCGAACGTTTTATGCGGACAAGCAGAAGTCCGAGATGTGGGATCGCTGGCAGCGCGGAGAGTCTATGAGTTCGATTGGGCGTCACTTCAATCGTGTGTCGTCTTCGATCTTCCCTCATTTGGCGCGATTTGGTGGGATCAGACCCGCTGATCGCACGCGGTAACGATGTGCTTTGAGCCTCATGGAACGGGAAGAGATTTCCCGTGGGCTTGTCACAAAACGGTCATTTCGTTCAATCGCGCAAATCCTGAACCGGTTGCCTTCAACAATCAGCCGCGAGGTTCGCAGGAATGGCGGACGACACGCTTATCGTGCCGCCCCCTCAGACCTGCGCGCTTGGGACTGCGCAACTCGGCCCAAGTTGTGTAAGCTCTCATTCAACGACCTTTGTGCTTGTTAATAGCGCGCAAGCTGCGTCGGAAATGGTCACCGCAGAAAATCGCAGGGTGGCTCAGAATCAAGAATGCAATTCCGACAAGTGAACGCCCAGCTGAGGGTGAAAATCGCGCTGTCCCAGGCCATTGGGCCTCTCGGTGATGCAAGCTAATTGAGGGCGATCTGATTGTGGGATCCAACAACAGCTATATCGCCACGTTGGTTAAGCGGCATTCGAATTTTGTGATGCTGGCAAAAGTAGAGAACAAGGACACCCAAAGCGTCATAACTACCCTTATTAAACAGGCGCGAAAGCTGCCTAAAGAGCTTTACATATCGCTGACATAGGATCGCGGATCTGAGATGGCTGGGCATCGAAACTTTACAGTAGCGACACAAATCGACGTCTACTTCTGCGACCCTCAATCGCCGTAGCAAAGGGGCAGCAAGGAAAACACCAACCGCCTTCTCAGACAGTACTTCCCCAAAGGCACTGATATATCGGGTTTTAGGCAAGCTAAACTCAGCGCCGTCGCACGTCAGCTTAACGAGCGGCCAAGAAAGCCCTTGCAATACCAAACCCCAGAAGAGAAATTTGAAGCATGTGTTGCGGCGACCCTTTGAAACCACAGCCCGAAGCGGACCAAAACTCCCGTGCCGACCCAGGTCTCCACTTTGTTCTTGCAAGGCATTTCGTAAATGTGATCCGTTCGGGACACCACCACGTAATACCATAAAGCTTCTATATCTCGAACGGCCCAAAATCGAATGATTAACACAATGAAACATAGTGAATCGATGACATCACAATCCACCAAAGTAGATGAAATTCATTTCCCCGACGCGTTAGGCCAACCGACACAGCAATCTTGCGCTGTCTTGGTCACGGGCGCAGCCAAGCGGTTGGGGCGGTCAATTGCCGTGGACCTAGCGGCCGCAGGTTGGCCGGTTGTCATCCACTACAATGGTTCGAAGGACGCTGCCATTCAGGTCAAGAATGCCATAGAAGAGGACGGTGGGCGCGCCGAGATCGTGCAAGCCGATCTGTCGCTTGAAGAAGATGTGAATAGCCTCATTGAACGTGCAGAAAATCTGCTCGGACCGATCGGTGTATTGATCAACAATGCCTCCGTATTCGAATGGGACGATCTGTCATCGGCAACCGCAGAATCCTTTACGCGCCACATGGATATCCATGTCAAAACACCATTGATCCTGTGCCAGCATTTCGCCAAGCGGCTATCAGAAAGCGCCGGTGGGATCATCGTTAATGTGATCGACTCCCGCGTTCTAAATCCAACGCCGCGTCATTTGACCTATACCCTTTCGAAAACAGGTTTGTGGGCCCTGACCCAGGCCTTAGCCCAAGAGTTTGCGCCTCGGATTAGGGTCAATGCAATCGGACCAGGTCCCATCCTGCCTCAGGTGGGGCAGACAGAAGAAGAGTTCCGCGCCCGTTGTGCCTGCCTTCCATTGCAACGGCCAGCTACGTTGTCCGAAGTGTGTGCCTCCGTTCGCTTCCTGATTGCCCAAAGAGGGATAACGGGGCAGATGATCGCTCTTGACGGCGGAGGCCATCTCACTGGCCATTACAAATCTGCGTTGTAAGGCGCGAAACGTTAGCCAATATGATAAAGAGACGCGAACATCCGGTGATCGTAGCTGACTTGCTGAAATGTGGGGCCGCTGGTGAGAATTGACACGGCATCATGGCTGTGCAGCGACTCCTGATGGCTGGCAACCACGCGAAAGTCACCGACGCGATCCTCTCGCTCCAGACCCTCGCAAATCAGCCGAACGGCGTCTTCAACAAAGATTGGATTGGAGGCATTGAGCTCTGCAAAGGCTTGCTCGTCTTCGCGCTTTACCATCACTTGTGTCTCTGTTGGGATAGCAGCAACGCACAGCTCCACAAGGTCTTCAGTCCAAAGGGATTGACCGTTCTTAATCACTGCAGAAATACGTGCAACCGAACGCTGCGAGTGCGGGGTTGCAATCTGGCCACGACTTTTGCGCGCATGCTCGGACAGTTCCAAGGAACACGGACATGTTGACGAGTAGACATAATCAAAGTGAATGATACCCGTGGTTTCCGGCCCATGCCGGATCACCTCAACCGCGACATCATAATACTGGAAACCATCAAGATTGCTGCGCAGTGAGCGCTTCAGCAACGGGTAACGGAAGCTCAATTGTAGCCGCGCATCGAGACTCTCGAGATCATCCAGATAACCTTTCAGAACCCGGTCTATCCGTGCAAGGTCGAAGGGCTCATCAGAATGACTGTAGAATGAGCGCATAATCCGGCTCATATTGATGCCCTTCTTCGAGGCTTCAAGGGAGACCGAACCGGTTACCGACGTCTCCAGCACCAACTGTCCGCCAGCGCGGGTCTGCCACTTCAGCGGAAGGCGAAAGTTTGAAATGCCGACATGCTGGATTTCAGTTTTGGCACCCTTTATCAGGCTCGATGGCCCGTTCTGCAGATCGGGCATACTTGCCTTGTAAGCTGCATCGGGAACAAATTGTTCTGGGTAGCTTCTGTTTAGATCGGCTCTGTAGCTGCGTATCGACCCGCTGAGATCGTCATCCAATCTCAACACACTGCTGCGCTTGATAATTTCAAGTGCGCTTTTCACCTCATCATAAGTGGGCGCGGGTAAATCATCCGCTTCGGGCAGCTGATTGGATAGCACGATATAGTTCATGGCCTGTAACTCCCTAAGTAACAGAAGGTATACGAGCCAAGTTTTGTGTCAGATCACTTATTGATGCTGATTATGCGGGGAATTACAGCACAGCTTTTGGGCTTCGGGTCACAACCGGAGGTTCAGGCTGCAGAACCTGATAGCGGCCTGGAGCGAGAGACGTAAAAACGGAATGCGATCGATCCGTGTTAGCTTGCTTTTCCACGGATCAACCATAGTTGCTTTCTCAGGCCTGACCTGACCAACGTAATCAGGTAATCCTCCCAATAATTAGAGGTGTTCAAAAGTCGAATTTTCTCGGCAAGATATCTGAGGAGATTTCTGATGAAGACAACACGATACAGCGACGCAAAGATCATGAACATTTTGAATCAGGCGGAGAGTGGTGTGCCGGTCTCTGAACTGTGCCGCTAGCATGGAATGAACAGCGCGAGCTTCTACAAGTAGCGTGCATTTCAAATCAGTGAGACGTGCTACCGCTACAACCCCGTTTTGAGCGATGAGAACGAAGAGATTGGCGGGAACGGTTGACCGGGAACAAGCACACGTGGAGCTTTGGCTTGTGTTTTTTATATCTGCGCAACGTGCAGGGATACGGCTTGATACTATTACGTGGCCGTGCATGTTTACATGCATGAGAAGGCACAAACGCGTTTACCGGATCTACCGTGAACTGGAGCTGAACCTGCGGATCAAGCCAAAAAAGCGCCTAAATCGTGACAAACCTGAGCCGTTGGCGGTGCCTGACGTGCCAAACGATACGTGGTCCATGGACTTCATGGCCGATCAGTTGGCTGACGGCAGGTCGATCCGAACTCTGAACGTCTTGGACGACTTCAACCGTGAACGCCTGTGCATTGACGTGGACGTTTCATTGCCCGCTGAACGCGTCGTCCGGAGCCTGAACCAGATCATTGAGTGGCGCGGCAAACCCCAAGCCATACGTGTCGACAACGGTCCAGAATATGTAAGCGCAAGTTGATGGCGTGGGCTGAGAAACAAGATGTCAGGCTCGAATACATCCAACCAGGCAAGCCGCAGCAGAACGCCTATATCGACCGATACAACCGCACCATTCGCGGTGAATGGCTCAGCCAATACATTTTCGAAGCCATCGAGGATGGCGCAGGATCAAGCAACTGAATAGCGAGGGACTTCTGTGGTTGCCGCCCGTGATGCAAAAGGTTTTTCCCTTTTTGAACATGTGATCGAGTGCGGTTTTCTGACATGGCCCTAATTGTGCGGCGTTTTCAGGAGCCGCTGGCCGGTATGGTGATCTGCGGATTAAGTCTAAACCTTACAAACGAGCTTTGTTGGCTGGAAGTCCATAACTGGTTTTCCCAATCCAGATCTGTTCGATCATTGCGCCCATTCGGGTCGTCGCCTTCTCACACCCCCTTCACCGGCTCAAGTCGCGGCGGCATATGTAGATAGTGCTGCCACGGCCTGCGTCGGATCCTTAAAATTTTCACCCTTGGTCAGCATGGCCCAGATCCCGCGCGCCATCTGGTTGGCCAACGCAATCGCCACCAGCATACGCGGCCTCCTTGCCAGCATTCGTGCCAGCCCCGATCCCGCGGGGATCATCTTGCACCCCATCCAGTTCAATCGTGACATTGCCCCGATGATTAGAAAACGACGGGGCAGTGTCAGCCGTCGCCGCCATTTCCTTCGCGGCCCTCGTCTTGGCGTCGTTCCGGATCGTTTGCTCTGCTATCTGTTTAACAAGACCCTTGCATTCGTCGCGGACTAACGATGGTAGATCACAGTTCGGTTCCTCCAGAATCGCGTCGATCCGCTTGATATTGCCGATTCCCTTCGGGAAAGAGTGGCCGAATTCATAAAGCACTGCGCACAAGGCAATTACCAATTCCGTGCGCTGATGAACCAAGCGTTCGCGCCCCCGGAACAGCACCGCTCTGCCCTACTGCTCTTGCGACTTCGGGGCGACAAAACGCATCTCGGGGCGCTGTGCCGCAATCACAATCGCTTTGGCGTCGGCGGTGTCATTCTTCTGACGTTTCACAAAAGGCCGCACATATTGCGGTGCGATCAGCTTCACGCCGTGGCCAAACCTAACCATTTCACGCGCCCAGTAATGAGCGCTGCCGCAAGCCTCCATCACCACCATCGAGGGCGACTGGTCTGCCATAAATTTTCGAAACTGCGGTCGCGTAAGTTTCTTGCTGTGTTTCAGGTGGCCCGTCATTGACGCACAGTGAAATTGGAACACAGTCTTTGCCAAATCCACCCCAATCATTGTGTCTTTTATTTCGCCGTCCTCTCCGTTTCGTGGCTCTTTCAAAACCACATCTTGGCACATTGCGATGCCGTCAGGGGAGCGCGGCAACCACCCCATCTTACAACAGTGAGCGACCCAACATGGGCATCGGCAGCAAAACCCCCGCTATGAAACTGAAAACGGCCGCGTAAATTCTACGACTGAAACCCACTAAAAATGGGGAGATTACCCATGAGATTGTATTCGGTCACAAGGATGTTAGAGGGGGCATTGTCAATGTCTTAACAAGTTGACCGCAGTTCTTAGCGAGCTTATTGATAATCATGAATTCTGATTTGATCGTTCTTATTCTCGGTAGCGCTCCGGATGCTATGCGGGCGGCTACCTGGCCGAAGCAAGAGGCTTGCAAGGTAGTCAGCTTAAACAATGCGTGGAGAGTGCGTGATGATTGGGATTACAGTATCTATCCGGACGATTTCCCCGAAGGAAAAAAACCCGACCGGATAAACCGCACGCAGAGGCTGATCAATTCGTCGATCTATGTTCCGGCTAATAACCAGTTTGGTGGAGTTGTATATGCCGGAGCAACCATGGCGTTTACGGCGGGTTATTGGGCTCTGAGTGCATTGAAACCACGGGTCCTTGCCTATCTAGGCTGCGACATGGTCTATAAGGGAAGCAACACGCATTTCTATGGACAAGGGACTCCTGATCCCCTGCGCGAAGACGTTACGCTGGCATCTCTGGAAGCCAAGTCGGCAAGGCTCATGACAATCGCGGCTAAACAGCAATGTGCATGCATCAATCTATCGGAGGAACCGGAAAGCCGCCTGCTGTTCCCGAGAGTAAGCCACAACGCATTCGCTGCGGATATACCTATACCCAGCTACGACTCAGCATCGGCTAATGAGGCTCTGAGTTTGGAACAAAAGGCCGGTTACTTGGTAGCGGATGGCCAGTATTGGGAACATTACACCTCATTCGATCCAGATATATTGAACGAGATAGACATGCACTGGTTGTCTGCGATTGAAGGGCAAACCAAACCAAGCCTCCTACCGGTGGTGTCAGACTAATTCGAACTCGTCTCAGCTAGGCCAGCCCCCCTGCCCTTTTATGCCGCACAAAGGCCGCGCCACTCGGCGAGAGCGGCGGTGCTGGTGGCCTTAAAGTGATCGCGTTGGGAGAGGCTTCGGTCAAGATTGAAATGGCTGTGAATGGAAGCGTGGACAGCAACGAATTTCTGCAATGTTCGCATGCGCCTGAAGCGGATCATTGCCCGCTCCCGTCGTCGAAACGGCAAGTGCGAATTTTCAGCGCTATTATTTTCCCAACGACCCGTTTCCTGTTTCGCCACGTTACCAATCACCTTCATCGCTGCGCCATAAGAACGCAATTTATCGGTGACCACGACATCCGGCTGACCATACCGTTTCATCGCTTTCTTCATAAATTTAAGGGCCGCAGCGCGATCACGGCGTTTCGTTACAAAGCTTTCCAGCACCTCGCCTTCGTGATCTACAGCGCGCCATAGGATAGTATCGCTCGCCATTAATTTTGACGAATACTTCGTCCAGATGCCATTGCTAATTCAAATAAGAACGCAGCTGTTGAACCCGTTTTCGACGAATTTCCGACGCGAACGTTGCGCCAAATCTATTCCACCAAAAACGAACCGTTTCGGGGCTGACATCGATGCCATGCTCATAGAGTAGATCCTCGACATTCCGAAGTGAAAGCGGAAATCTGACGTATAACATCACTGCCAAGCGAATGATCTCTGGTCTTGAAGTAGCCGAAGGGAGAGCGTTTTGTCGTAATCATACGCCAATTCATTGCCCTGAACCACTCAAATCAATTTCCTCTGACACCACTCGCTATGCTCTACAGCACACGGATAAGGCCTTTTTCGAGAGCATTTTTTGCCCGCGGTAGTTTCTCAGGACGTTTTGTCAGGGCCTCAAACACTAGATGCGTCGCAAATATCAATCCATATTTGTCAACCCATCCAAGATTGACGTCCGAACCATAGCCAGTCAGTAGTTTTGGAAAGTATGGCTGGAAAGAAATTTTTGAAAGTGCAAGATCGTATTCCGCAACCCCAACCGCCGCTTTTTCCCAATCTATAATCCCAGTAACTTTGCCCTGAACGGAACAAATATTACCTCTATTATAATCTCGATGTAAAAGTACCCCACATTTGGGAGAGGTATCAGAAAGTTCATCGACAGTATTTACTATTTGTTGCCGTTGCTCGTCGTTCAAAACACCGTTCTCAAATAGATAGCCAATTTTTTCGGCCGAAGCCACCCACCGGAGGAAATCAGCCCAACTGTCTTCACTTCCTCGAAACTTGCCTGTTTTATCGCGTTTAATTTTTCCGAATCCAGGCAACTCTAGTGAATGAATTTTTCTTAACTGCCTACCCACGTCTAGCATGGAAATCTCCATATTCCCAGCAGCTTGTAAGTTTTGCCCAGCAACAGATTTTTGAATCAAGTATGAGTATTTGGATTGCTCATCATGACCGCCTGTCACAATTTCAGCCAGAGGAACTAAGGATTGTAGTCCTATATTCCTGTGGAGAAAATATAAGATCTCACTGTCTTGTGGACGCAACAACGTGACATAGACATTCCGCCCGCCGACGTCGCAGGAAAACACTGATCTTGTGCTTCCGGAAGCGGGAACTTCGATTGAACGAATATCTACTCCGGCTCGCAACAAAATAGTTTTGGCCTCCTCTGGAGAGATTTTCATTGATCCACAACTCTTGCCAAAGGCCGTATTTCCATGCTGGGAAATCTAATTGCCGTCAAAGTGCACCCATTCGCATTCGATTCCAAAAATCTTGAAAAGCTCTTTACTGGTTGGCATACGCCGCTGTCGACCATCAAATACAACATTCTCCGCCCCTGCATGTTCGCAAAGAACTTCTAGTTTTTTTGCACCAAACTTTGGGATTCCCTCAATCACATAAGATGCCAACAGTGGATCGCAAAGTATAAGACCGTTGGTCGTTGTTTTTTGCTGTGCACTCACTTGTTCAATAGCAAAAGAACCGAGAAGTTCTTCTATTCTATCGTGAAAGTTATTGTCGGATTTTGTCTCAAAGTCTGGCCAATGAAAAATTCCAATCTTGCGTGATTGAGAGGCAGCTTTTGCGACGACGTCGGCAACCATGTCAATTTTGTGAGCGCGTTTCGAGAAATCGGCGATGAAAACTCGCGAATATCGACGGTTACTATTGATAATTGGTAGAATAGGCGACGGAGCAGCGAAAGCTCGAGAAGGAGCGTCCGTTTTTGGAAGGGCTAGCTCGTCTGGCGGAATGCTTTTTTGCCAGCGCCTATAGCTTCGGCGGTAATCTTTATGCAATCCGTGAAAGTCTGTCCGAGCATGAGTAACACTGTCGCGGTCCAGAGAATCTGGTGCCGCGAGTCCAACGGACACTGGTAAATCTTGATCGGTTCTCGCGATGGCGTCATTTCCATAACGCATTCTGAAGCGCCAAATGAACTCGTTTTCGGCCCCCACACGCACATTATCCCATGGTCCAATTTCGGCAAACACAGACCGTGGAATTAGGAAGGAGGATTGATTCATGCTGAAAAAATTCTCTTCTAGACGCCAATTTCCCACAACAAATAGATCGGCGCGAAGGCAAATCCAACGAGACATGACACCAATTGCCCCTTTGGATTTCCGTAAATAATTAAGCTGGTACTCAATTTTTTGAGGATGCGCCCACTCGTTGGCATTATGCACGCTCACATAGTCCCCAACAGCGATTTCTAGAGCGGCATTCCGCGCAACATACTCTCCAAGGTTGTCTGACAATTCCAGCAACTCAATGCGCGGGTCGGTTTTCGCCAGTTCCTTCACAATGCTGCATGTCTCATCATTGCTTGCGCTATCGACGACAATAATTTGAAGGTTTGCCCAAGTTTGCTCCTGTAGACTACGGAGCGCGTTCTCCAGTGTCTCCGCGCCATTTTGTACGGGCAAAATAACGGAAACTTTTTCATCGATAGTGTTGGCATTTAAGGATGTTGGATCGTTTTCACCAATGATATTAAACATGTCCAGCGGTGCATTTTGGGTCCGCTTTTGTATGCCGGTCAAACCTTTCAGGAGATACAGTCTATTGAACCAAGACAGAATATTCCTTTCGTTTGTCATGGTGCCGGAGTTTGGGTCGGCAACATAGGTGTTTGCTATCTGGAGGAACAAATTTGGATCGTCAGGAAAATGTTGCAACATATCAATCGCGAATTGCCGCCCCTCCTCTGATCGGTTCAACTTCGTCAATAAGTTGACTTCCGCCAATACATAGCGGCGTCGGGGCGAGGGAGTTAGAGCCTGAGCCAGTTTCACATTTTTCAACGCGTCGACATTGTCACCGCAAAAACTTTGCCAGCGAGCTAAAGCCCAAGCCGCGTCTGCACGCCTACCTTTGGGTACTGTTTCTGTTTGGCATATTTTTTTAAGAGGCTCTTGTACGTAGCTCGAATATCCTCCCCAAAGACGAGCCTCAATCACTTTGATCTCGTCCACATTCGCTATATTTTTGGAATTAAGTCCTCGGAAAGTATTTTCGGACTGTGAAATCCGTTTTAACAGTTCATCATTGGCTTGCCCGCCAGATGCATCAACCATTCGCGATAGCATCCAAAACGGCATAATGCCGTCATGTGGCGAAAATATCGGTTTACGGACATAGCCTAGAGCCCTTTCCACCGCACCATCTCGCACATATTGTGCACGTGCTGCAAAGATTAGCGGTAAAAAACGATCCCTATCAAACGGAGTTATCTGCTTATATGGCCACTTTCCTTCGGACTGTTTGGACAATATCCAAGTAAAAGCATTAGCTAACCCTCGCCCGTCGGAATCAACGTAATCCCACAATCTATCACCACAACTATCGGCCAAAGTGGCAAGGTGGACCCAAGCCTGTAGGTTGAATGCACAGTAATGCTGCGTTTGTGTTCGGGTAAGCTCGTGCTCCTGCGCTCCTTGAATGTCAAACTGACCGGAAATCCGTTCACGACTTCTCCGAAAGACTGTCGAAAGGACTTCTACATCACCAAGGTAGGCCGCAATCGAACCAATTTGGAGGTCAAAATATGTACCATGGTTGTTTCTTGTTCGGACCTCGCCGATCCCCTGCAGACTTTCTTGAAGCCAAGTCATATATTCGCGTAGCCAAGCTGAGAACAGTTGGTGATCTTCTTCGGTAAACTCGCCTGACCGCCGCAGCAATCGGACAGCATCCAGAAAGAAATACAAATCTTTCATTTCGATCAATCCAGAGGAAACCCCCTCGCGTTTGCCTTTTATTGGCTTAACTTGCGCAAAATTTAGATTGGGATTCATCCGTGTTTCAGTGTTGATAAACCAATGCCTAACGAGCTTTGCAGCATGCCGGCTGTAGTCTGGCTGATTACACGCGGCTCCAGCGAGCGCCAAGAGTGTTGTATCATCAAATAGCTTTTGAAGCCGTGTTCGGTCATAGCGATCACTTTCGGGTTCATAAAGCCGCGTCCCAGGTGCGCGCAGGCCGTCGCGATACGTTGCAAGTCCGGTATCCGAGTCCGACGCGTCCCACCAATACGGTGATGGATGATAATAGTCATGCATGTCGCCACTTGGGGGCAAAGTCGTTTTTTGCGTTACTGAATATGGACCGCGTTGCAATGCGAGGTCTGCCTCTTGCAATAGCCGCGTATAGAGGTGGCCTTTTTCAGTATCCTCAGGAGCAACTTCAAGCGACTCAATAAGGTCACAATTATATGCAGTTAAGGCCATCGGATCGACATTCCGCCGAAGAACTTCGTGATCCACTTGGTCAATGATCAAACTGATTGCTTCGACTCTCGCTTGGCCTCGTGCGACTATTGAACTCGGCAAGTCTGCCTCAAGATCATTGCGCCCAGATTGCATCCTTGCTACCCAACCCGCTTTGCCAAATTCGCGCACTTGAGTGGCACGGACAGGCCGAGGCAAGTCCCAGAGATCATCCCCCCAATTATCCCATATACCCCTAATGCCAAGCCGCCAAAACAACTCCACTTTAGGGCGACGACCGTATGAGCACTCCTCATTAAATTCTTCGGGAGCATCGTTGCGAAAGACCATTTGTGGCTCTTCTACAGCATCCGGACTGTATCGAGGGTTCAGAAGATCGTTATTATCTACGATGCGAGCCATAGGGACGACAAAATATTTTAAATAGGGTTCGCGCATTACCTCCTTGGTAATTTGAGACCACGCTGATTTTGTTAAGAAACAATTTCCATCCCAAGGTAGCACCCATTTGGCGCGCTCACGACCATCGCGGAGCGCCGCATTGCGAGCACCGTTATTGTGCATCAAGTATTTGTTTTTGTGACGTCTTGAATGAACTTGCGCGCGTTGCTGAGCTACTTCGGACATACCGTCATACTCTTTGCTGAGGAAAAACGCTTTCTGCGGAAAGCCCCCAAGGTCCCATTCAAGAGCTTGGTACTCCTGAAAATCGAACGGTATTCTTAGATAGGATTGATCAAACTCCTCTAGCAAGGCAATGGTTGCCCGCTCTTGCTCGGGGTCAACTATTCGGTTTACGATCCAACGCTTTTCACAGCGCGCAAGTTTTGGTTCATTTTCTAGAACAAACCGGACGTTGCGAAGGGTTTGCCCGTCTTGGTGCCGCGGTGGGAGATCATTTCCCAAAACTCGATACAGCACAAAAGTGTCCGCAACTTGGTCCAACCCTTTCGTCAAATATTCGGCCTTCAAAGCGGCATTATCTGGCACGACTGGCGCGAGTGATGCTCCGCCGTCCTTCCGATGATCAAATCGTGGCGTTGTCCGCAAAGTGGTCTGAAAAAGTTGATCGTAATCATCCAACCGTAAACGTAAAAGTCCGGGCTGACCCAAATCTATGAAATGGCTGACTTTCCACTTTTTACGAGATGCCCTAAACCGACTATTGAAAATCCCTCGCTGGTCCGGCTTCGCGTAAGCATCTGTTGGGAAATACTCAATTATTGCACCAGCTTTGCGCAAGATTGAATGGTCTTGAAAATCGGTCAGTATCAGCGGAATGAAACTGCCAGAAGTGTAATGAAGGCGGCTAATTTTTTGGAGGGCAATTAAAAGTTGATCTTCACGCAGGCCAAATAAAAGAAAACCAATTATCGGCGACGCACCCTTATTCTTAACATCTTCCTGCGAATGCCGCATGGGGAGTAGATTCTTCGCTGGAGGGGTCTCAGAAGGCCATACATTCTGCGGTGCGGCGGACCCTACACTTTCGTCGGAAGGCCAATTGAAAACGGGGCCCGGCGCGACGCAGACGACGGTTAATACTGAGCGGTCCGCATACCCCGCTCCAGCTGTTGCGGATCGAGTCTGACTTTCCACGTTGATGTTGAGGCCGCCGCGTGGCGCAGCATTCTCGAGCGGTTTCTGCGTGGGTTTGTTCATATCCGCTCCGCCAATTCTGTTATTGCTGCTGCCGCAGTTTTAGCACCATTACTCAAATACAATTTTTTCGCTTCGTCTCGGAACAATGCTGTGGCTTGATCTGTCATCAAAATTTCGCAAATTGTTGGCAAGTGGAATAACTCCTCTTGGGATAGATCGAAGCCCGCGCTATGTTGTTGCGCAAATTCTGCGCGCGCAGCTTGGTTGTCCATCGAAGGGTGGCGATTTGCGATAAATACGCTCGGCAAACCAAAAGCCATCACTTCATGGAAAGAATTATATCCAGCGGCAGAGATCGAGAAATCAAATGCGTTGAAGTAACGGCTAATCGGGAAACCGCGTAATATTTTGACGGAAGGCCAATTTGGAAACTCCACTGAACTATTCTCCCACTCGACCAATACTATTTGTAGGGTCGGGAAGCCTTTCAGCAGATCAATAATTTCACCGGTAAGCGAGACCACATCTCGAGTGGCGTTTCCGCCTAGCTGGATGATTACGGTTTTGCCTTCAGGCGACAAACCAAGCGCCTTTCGCGCAGCTTCGCGTGGCAATATCTCATCTCGATCAAGAAGTGTTATTGGGTCGACTTGCAGTGCTTCATGCTTGCGATCAACGGTTGAACCCACATCTAGCTCGCCCGCAATTTCCCCAGGTTCGATGATTAGGTCCATATAGCGGGAATTGCCAAGATAACGAGATGGCGTCGACCCAATCATGCCTCTCCTCACCCAAACTAATCCCCGACGCCGCCTAGAAAGCACTGCATTTATCAGCCCTGAGCTTGGGTTGTTACCGTCGAACACGACAACGTTTGGGTCGTAACGATCGATCACACTCCCAAGTTCATATCGCATCCAACTGTCCCACTGGCCGTGTTCAGTCCCAGTGTCGCTTTGGGACGGTATATATTCAGTTGGATAGCCGAACCCCTCAATAATCGGTGCCGCCTGTGCAAATGTAGCGAAAACTGGTTCCAAAGAATTTTTCAATTGTCGTGCGATCGCAAGTTGCCGTGTTACATGGCCAAGCCCGACTCCGTTTGAAGGGACAAAAAGTACTCTCTTGCTGGTGCTTTCCTTGCGTTTTCGCTTAGTCCGCGGCTTGTGGTCTTCGAGAAGGGATGAAATTTTTTGGGAATAGTTTTGCTCTGTAAACTGGAACTTAGCATGATGCTTCGCATTTTTCTTTGCGACATCAACAGCATCGTCGTCGTTCAGTATACTAAAAATGGTTTCCTTTGCCATTGAATGTTCTGAATAGATAGCCCCTTGACCGAAATGACCCTCGAGGTGAGGTGGCAAAATGACAAGCTTTCCAGATGCCATAGCTGTTGCAATGGCGGCCTCAGGAAGTGTGGGAGTGGGTTTGCTCGGAAAGTACATGAATACATCAAGCATCTCAAGAAAGCGTTCAACCGTTATGTCCCGCTGTGAATAGACTTTGAGACCCGCTGGCGAACCTAGCTCTTTTAGCAACTTGGCTAGTGGCGGGCCCATTATCCGGAAGTCGTTTCCGTTTCCTATTGGGTAAGTCTGAATTAACTCTTTCTTTGTTGTGGGCCACTGTGCGGCCCCCGAAACACTGACTCGCCCGAAAACCGGTTTCTGGCTAAATTTTAGGGCGCGGGTGACGGGGCTAAGTGGCATTCCAGTCGGGCGCCAGTCTTCCTCTTCCAGTGGGATTGCGGCATTGAGAGCAACCAAACCCGCGCGCACCCAGCGATTTGTTGGCGCCCAAGATACAGGCCCGAAATGAAAACTTAGCCACTGACCAAGTTGAGCCGGATCCGGCTTGCGATCAACAACCAACACAACCTTATCCGCACTTAGATAGTCGATTTTTTGAACCGAAGGTGTGACGCTTGAAGGAGAATGGACAATCGCTAACTTCGCGTGAACGGGCGTTTCCGGCAAAACTACCTCTGCAAGGTTCTCCTTAACACAGACCTGTACATCAGGTGAAACGATAGAATTGTTGGAATTGACCTGCAGGTGAACAAGTCCAACCCGACAGCCAATTCTGGTGCACGCCCTGATTTCTTGCGCGACGCGCAAGCCTGCATCCCCACCACGAGTGAAATCCGCCAAAAATACTATATCATAGAGGTTCTTCTTACTCGCTGAGACCATTTAAAATTCTGCCCTAATTTGCGTCAATTCGGCCACCCTAAGGGGAGTTTTATTGCTCTGGCAAGCCTTATAGGTGTCGTGCCGGAATTCCTAGTCACTTGGAAGCAACGGTTTTTGAAGGAAATTCTGCGCTTTCATCACCCAAATATGAGAGCGGCACCAGGGAGGGCCGCGTGTTTCTCAAAACTATTCTATGCGGAGTCCAAGCTTTCCACGTGATTAGAAGACAATCCCTCAAGAGCAAATCCAGCGTCTAATCGGTAAATTGGTATTGGCTTATTATTGCACCTTATTTTTCTTATTTCCGCCTTAATCCCCTGCCAACTCTATTGAAGAAGCTCAGATAGTACCCGCAAAAACGGCGAGCGAGCATACGCAAGTTGGAGTAACAGATGAAAAAATTGACACCATTCTTGGCCGTATGCCTCGGGTTTGCGCACGCTGCCTACGCGACATCTGACGACGTAACACGCAGCACCAATTCCCCAGCAGAACTTTCAGCAAGCATTGTACCTAACTCAGCCTCCCACGGCACAGCCACCCAACAGACAAGAGTAGCGGCTCTGTCTAATAAGTCATTCATACCTCAGAGAAAAGTTATTGTGATTTCTAGGGATGATGGTGGAGATCTGGTTAACTATGCCAAACGTGTTTCGCGCGCACGGCAAGAGAAAGACTGGCTTGTCTTCAATGGCCAATGCGCCTCAGCTTGCACATTGTATTTATCGCTTGATCCAAAACAGATGTGCATTACGAAGAACACGTCTTTTGTGTTTCACGCAGCATACGGAGCAAAACGTGATGTCAATCAATGGGGAACGCGCTACCTAGCTAAACAATATCCTGACTGGGTCCAAAACTGGATTGCAAAGCGTGGAGGGCTTTCTAACCGCATTCTAAGGATGAGTTACACGCAGGCCTCAAAACATATTAACCCCTGCAAAATCGCGAAAAGCCGACCTTCCTAACAGTTAAAAGCCTGCGCCGAATACAATATCAGGCGCGACTTCAGCTTTCACTATTCTGAGGTGGACGCTACCCTGACTAGCGACGTTTAAGTGATAACAGCCTGTTGGCCCTCAAAAGGAAAACTCATAATTCGATCGCACAAACAATTGGGCCTGGAAGAAAGACACAAGATCGAGATGTGGCGCGCAGCCAAAATCAGCGTGGATGTGATAGCAGAACGTCTTGGACGCAACAGATCGACCGTTTTTCGAAACTTCACCTCAACCATTTCAAAGACGCAGACATGCCAAAAGTCGTCGGATATTTTGGTGTTGGTGCATCGATGAAGGCCCTGTCCCGACGTCAAAAAGACCGCAAACTGATGCGTCATCCACAGCTTCGAGAGTCGATCTTTGAGCGCATCAAAGACGGTTGGACGCCGGAGCAAATCGCGGGCAGTCTAATCTATGAAAATGCCTCGGTTCGGGTGTGCCAAGAGACGATCTACCGTTATGTTTACTCGGCCGAAGGCATGATGGATGATCTCTGGTGGTATCTACCAGAACACCGTCGCAAGCGGCGACCCCGCAACGGGCGGCTGCCTAAGAAACCCGAGCCCCACCCCGCCCTAAGCATCGCCAACCGCCCTGAAATCATTGGTAAACGGATCCGATTTAGGCACTGATGGTGTGGATGCCTCACCCCGGAACCGGCATCAAAGTGTGCCATAGTGGTGATATTGAAAGCACCAAATCGGAGGAGACATCCATGAACGAAGTTACAATGATTGGCGTCGACTT
>NZ_JBGFCE010000023.1:0-21839 GCF_041205415.1 Falsihalocynthiibacter sp. BN13B15 | reverse complement strand
TAGTGTGGTGAAAATAGATATTCGGAAGTGTAAACCCAAGGAAATAATTAACTCCGGTCAACGTGGCAGTTTCATTGCCCATTGGGAAAGTGATTTCCCGGTCATGACCGCTATCCACAGACGCTTTATCAACGCTTTGTATGAACGCGACGGTGGCGGCGATGCGGGCTTTCATTTCTGCTTCAGTTCCGACGGCATCGGGGATTTCAGGGAATGGGAGGCCAGCTAGTCGGGCTGTACCGCGAAACGCATGATTTGTCGTCGCCTTCACTTGCTCGGAAAAACTCCACATCTCTGGATTTAAGCGTGCCGTGAACAGAGTTTCGGGAGAAAACTTCCTCGTTTCGGCATCGGACACAGCCTTGTCGATCATGCCCACTTGACCAGCGAGCAGCTTGACGTAGACGGGCACGGACGCCTGATAGATGGAAAATGGCATTTGGTATCCTTTTATTGTTTTTGATAATGAAGCGCTTACGGCGATTGGCGAATCTGAGAAAGGGCCCAGACCTAAGGTGCGCGGCAAACAAACGAAGTGGCCTGCAACGGCATTATTGCTGGTCCGGTTCCAAAACGATCATGGTACCGTTCGAGAATGAGATCGACGACATCCTGTGGGTTGACCTCGCCACGTTGTCGAATTTCATCAACCATCGGCGTTCCGTGGATCATCGCGTTTGCGAAAGCCTCAGGATCTAAAATCTCTTTATCAAAATAGATTTTTTCGTGTTGTACATCCTGCCAACCGGCAGCTCTCAGATCACGCATCACATCAGCAGGATCGCCATATGAAAATGGTGCTTTGTAGAACCCCGGCGGATTTTCAGGAAAAAATTGTGCTACAACCTCATGAGATATTTGCGAATAAGGGTTGGCCGACATTGGACCCCAAGTATTAAAAATATAGTGGCCGTTCGGTTTCAAGACCCGTGCGGCTTCGCGGTAGGAAGCAGGCTTGTCGGGAAAAAACATAACCCCGAATTGACAGACTATCATGTCGAACTCGTCATCGGAGAACGAAAGGTCCATTGCATCAGCTTCGGAAAATTCAACATTTTCGGTGGGTAAAAATTTGAGGCTCGCAAGGTCCAGCATCGGCTGGTTCAAGTCAGTCACGACAAGGCGTGCGTCTGGCGACAGGATATCTCGGAGCCGTCGACTTAATATACCGGTTCCTGCTGCGAGTTCGAGCACATGACGTGCGCCTTTGGCACCCGCTCGCGCAGCCAGATCGTCAGCATAGTCATAAAAGATATTAGGCCCAAGTCCCGTATCATAAAAATCCGGAATGGTTCCAACGAATTGACCATTAATCGTCGTCATTTGCGTCTCCCTAATAAGAGGCAGCAAGATTGCGACCTCGCCTTTCAGCCTACATCACGCAAAGCAAAAAGACAGTGTTAACTGTTGATTTTCACTGAGAGCTGACCCGGTATTTTCACCGAGATATGACCCACCTTTGTTTATGTATCAGCGTCTATTTTTGGTCAATGCGGTCGTTTCCTTTCGAGTTTTCATTGCGGCCTCGGAGCTGGCTTTGAAGCGGTAGCTGTCGTTGCCAGTTTCCAGGATGTGGCAACGATGTGTGAGGCGATCCAAAAGCGCCGTAGTCATCTTTGCATCTCCGAAGACCTGGGCCCATTCCGAGAAGCTGAGGTTGGTTGTTATGATGACGCTGGTCTGCTCATAGAGGCCACCTGACCTCCCACGGAAGCGACCGCGCATTGCCGCACATGAATGCAGAGGCCTCTACGGGGCTTTGCGTTTGCATGCAGAACGAATTTATCGCGCGCGTCCACTAATTTTACGTTTGAATAAATTACATGTGTGTATCGACCGAACAGCACTTACGTGCTAGATTTGAGCAACATGACGCAGCTAGTTTCTCACTGCAAAATCGCCGCATGACCACCAGGTTCTTTCCACTCCCCAAGTCGGTCGAATGACTTCCAAAGTGGATGGAGTTTTCTCTAACCGTGCCCGCTTGAGTCTTGGAGGCTACCAAAAATGACCACCTCCAAGACATTAGTAACGTAGTTACGAGATGCCGCGAGCCCCTAGGCCTGCATCAATGTTGAAAACCTCACCCGTGATAAACTTGGCACCATCGCTTGCGAAGAACTTCACCATACGTGCGACGTCTTCTGGTTCAAACACCGCTTTGGGCAGCGGATGTGCCGCCGACATAATTTCGATCACGGCTTCCCACGTCGGATTTTCCGGAGAGAACGCTGGTATCAGTGATCTTGACAGAGGCGTATCAATAAGCGACGGGCAGATCACATTGCATGTTATTCCGTCACCGGCCAGCGAAAGAGCAGCCGATTTCGCCATTCCGATCACAGCCCATTTAGATGCAGTGTATGCTGCGTACCATTCATTGGGCTGACGCCCCAGGATGGACGAAATTACGACAATACTTCCGGATTTCTGCTTTCTCATGACTGGGGTCGCCGCCTGAATGGTACGCAACGCCCCAGTGACATTTATGTCCATTACAGTTTGCACGAGATCATCATCGAGAAACTCGAGGGGCCCAGCTTGTGTGATGCCGGCATTGACAAGTACGTGGTCCAGCGAGCCGAAGCGGGATACCGTCTCATTGACTGCGTTTGTCAATGCTGCGCGATCCCGCACATCGCCTTGGATTGTTAGGCACTCAACTCCATGTGTTTCGATCTGTAACTTTGCATTGTTAAGGTCTTGAACTGAAGACAAGTCGTAGCCGACTTCTGGCAGATTTTTAGCAATATCAAACAGCACGATGTTTGCACCTGATTGTGCCAACATATCTGCACTGGCAAGCCCGATACCACGAGCACCGCCTGTCACAAAGGCCGTTTTGCCTTCCATCTCTCGTCCAGTTTGCGCTTGCGCGGGTGTTGATCCTCCTGCGACCGCAGCAACAGCAGCAATTGTCGCAGCGCCACCTCCAACTAAGACCGATCGACGACTTGCGCTCTCGACGCGTTCGTTTGAGTCTAATTTTTCATTGTCGTTTTTCATTGTTATTTCTCCGTTTGCATTGGTTATCTTGTTTTCGGCCAAGTGCTCTCCGCGCTCCACCTGGTGCGTGCCTTACCGACGAGTTTAAGAAGTCGAGGACGAGCTTGCGCGTCAAATAATCCGAAAGCCCTCCCTAAACCTCCGAACGTTTAGGCGCAGTGCCAACTCTGAAGAGCAAAATCGGCTTTGGGGTCGAAGCCTGTCATTGGGGCTTGCGCAGCGACCGGTTGAAATTGCCCCGCAGAGCGGACGTTGGTGCAAAGCGGCGTCACGCGGCCGTGCTTGGATCGCCCGTCGCCCAAGCGACACCCTCTCCACGATCCATTGTTTTGATGGACGCTATGTCTGCGTCGTCAATTTGAAATCCTGCAAGGTCGATATTTTGCCGCATCCGATCTGGGTTCAGACTCTTGGGTAGGACGGCGTAGCCGTTTTGCACGCCCCACCGCAAAAGAAGCTGCGCTTCGGATACGCCATATTTTTCGGCCATCTGAGTGAACACCGATCCATCCGCCTTCATCGCATCGGTCTTAGCACTGTCTTGCCCCTCCTGCGTCCGCCATGTCGAAAGTGGGACAAGGCTGCTGTATGCAATCGGAGCGATCCCATTTTCGGCCATGTAGGCGATCAACTCTGGCTTTTGGGACCATGGGTGCAGTTCGATCTGGTTCGCATCAGGCATCGGCAGACCGGCCTGTTTGATCTCGTCGAGGTGGCCTTGGTTAAAGTTGCTCACGCCAATAGAACGGGCTTTGCCCATCTGCTTTAACTCAAGCAGTGCGCGCCATTGGGCGATACGTTCCGGCCCGCCATAAGGGGCGTGGATGAGGTAGAGATCGGCGTAATCCAGTCCAAGCTTTGCAAGGCTTGCATCACATTCGGCGACTGTCTGATCGCGTGATTTTGGTGTGTCGCCCCATGCCGGATTGCCGGGCCAAAGTTTCGCGGTCACAAAAATCGCATCGCGCGCCAGTCCCGTCGCCTCCAACCCAGCGCGGATGCCTGCGCCGACGGCCTCTTCGTTCTGATAAGCTGCTGCTGTATCGATATGGCGATACCCGTTTGAAATAGCGGAACTCACAGCGGCCGGAGCGTCATCATTTGACACTAAATACGTGCCAAAGCCCACGGCGGGGATTGCTGTATTATCGTTCAGGCGAAAAGTTTGCTGCATGGTGGTCATGATCGTCTCCAGTTGTGGCGTAGCGTTAAGGGCATCCTAACCGCGAAGATGGGGCGTTGCCTGCCAAATTCTCTATTGCGCATGCCTATTCCTCCAAAACATTATTGTTATAGGTGCGCCCGAAGTCAGTGCGTGCTATGGAATGGCGCGAGGAGATTGACATGCAGCTCAATGAAATTGCAAACCACGCCGCAACATATTTGACCAATATTGGCATAAAACCGGACACAACGTTGCCGAACCTCTTTGTAATGCGCAAGGAAGAAGTCAGCGCGTTGGAGGCGGTCGTCTACAATCCTGTCATCTGTCTTATCCTACAAGGGGCCAAAGAAACGACAATTGGGAGGCAATCTGTCAAGCTACGGGCTGGGGATGCGCTGCTGGTCAGCCATGATCTTCCCGTTCTATCCAAGATCACGCTGGCCAGTCCTGATATCCCTTATCTTGCCTTGATCTTCTCAATTGACTTGGGAGCGATCCGCAGCCTGTATGAACAGGTTGGCGAAACCGTAATCGAGGTTCCAAACGCACGATCCTTGTCCGCAGGGCCTGCAGATCCTTCATGGGTAGAACCGCTTGGCCGCTATCTATCGTTGGCGGATAAGCCGCTGGAGGCGAAGGTGCTTGGCCCCGCGATTTTACGCGAAGTTCATTTTCGCCTGTTGATATCGCCCATCGGAGGAATGTTGCGCAACCTGCTCTCCGTGGATAGTCACGCCAGTCGCGTCGGCAAAGCAATCTTGAAGATAAGAGCAGGCTTTCGTGAGCCGCTCGCTGTTGCAAAACTGGCCAAAACTGCCGGGATGAGCCAGTCATCCTTTCATGAGCACTTCAAATCGGTAACGGGAACCACTCCGCTCCAATTTCAAAAGGACTTGCGGATGATCGCCGCGCGCGAGCTGCTGCAAAGCGGGCAAAACACCGTCTCTGCGGTGGGATTTAAGCTCGGGTATGAAAGTCCGACACACTTCAGTCGCGATTATACCCGCAAGTTTGGCCTGGCACCGAGCAAAGAAATAATGCGCATCGACTTGGTGCATTCGTAGTGCGGAGCAGACATTCGCTGCGTTACATCAATTATGTCTATTTGGGCTCGCAGCAGTCATTCGCTGCGGCATCGGCGAAGGTCCGCTTAGGGCCGTTCGCGACATCTATGCTAGAGCTAGGCTCGAGACCTTTATGCGACCGCAGCATTCGACACTAAGGGCGGAAAACGGTCATTCGCTGCACACGCAAACTAATTTAGGCAACTTGAGGAAAGCGGACACTCGGGGCTGTGACCCAGTTTTTTCAATGTGCAAACGCAGCGAAAGTCAGCAAGGAGCCTATTCTGTTGAAAAACTCGACGCTTTGCCCCAAACGGCCAAAGCTGTAGAACACCTTCCCGCGAACAGTGCTCCTCAAAAACTGTATTTGCTAAAGACCCTTCCCTGAGAACAATGTTCTGAATTTTTAGCGCATTTTTTTGGTGTTGGAGCTTTTCAACAGAATAAGCCCATCTTTACCGACTTTCTGCAATGCAGCTAATGTCTGCTACCATGTGTGGGCCAAAAGCCTGCAACAACTGCGTAGGTTTTGAACGGGGTTTTTGGCAGCCGAAAATCAGGTCGTTTTTCACTTGTGCCAAAAACGAGCGTTTGTTGAGCGGGGTGGTATGCCTACTACGCCCAATCTAACGATGTTATTCGGGAACCCAATCTGCCGGTGCAGAATTCCAGAAAGCGTCGTCTAAGCGGTGTTATGGATAAACCAATGAGGCGAGTTGGGCGGCGGAAAACGGGACAGGTCCAAATTGGCAATACGCTATTTATTTTCTCTTGTTGGAAACTAAACCTGTGTTAAAATTTTCCTGTGGAAAATCCACCGACAGCACATTTCGCTATAGTCAATCGGTGTCAAAATTCTTCGAGATCAATCTGTCGGAGACTTTCAGTTTAGGGAATTTATCATGGTCTCGAAAAACTTACGTCTTATTCTTGGACTTAGCGGCTTTGTTCTTGCTGCAACATCCGTTCATGCGCAGCACAAAAATGACGGTTCTGTTTTGCCCTTCCCTCCTGTCCCAATGGCGGGCGAGGCAAAGCAGCGCTTGCAGGACTCGACAATGGAATGGCCTGCCCAAGCGCAAGTTTTGCCGGATGATGCGCCAAACATCCTCATTGTATTATTGGATGACGTAGGCTTTGGTATTTCGGAGGTTTTTGGTGGCGAAGTCAGCACGCCGACTTTTGCAAAACTGGCCGAAGAAGGGCTTGAGTATGCAACCTTCCATACGACTTCCATCTGCTCTCCAACACGAGCGGCTTTGTTAACTGGCCGCAATCATACACGAGTCAGTTCAGGGACAATCGCGGAGCGCGCAGTGGCATTTGATGGCTACACTGGGATCATCCCAAAGGAAGCCGCGACCATTCCCGAAATCCTAAAGCAATACGGTTATCACACCGCTGCTTTTGGCAAATGGCACAACACGCCAGCGGTTGAAACCACGTCCATTGGCCCCAAAGATCGGTGGCCAAATGGTTATGGCTTTGAGTATTTCTATGGCTTCTTGGGTGGCGAGACTTCCCAGTGGGAACCAAGGCTCACTGAAAACTATGATCACATTGAACCGCCAGAAGATCCAAATTATCACCTCACTGAAGATTTGGCTGACAAAGCCCTGACGTGGCTTGATGACTACCGCGCCTTTGATCCTGACAAACCCTTCTTTATGTATTGGGCCCCAGGCGGGGTACATGGTCCACACCATGTATTCCCTGAATGGGCAGATAAGTATGAGGGCAAATTTGATGATGGTTGGGACGCCTATCGCGAGCGCACATTTAAACGGCAGCTAGAACAAGGAATTATCCCTGAGGGTACGCAACTTACTGAGCGCGATGAAACGCTCGCGTCATGGGATAGCATTCCTGAAGGTCAGTTTGAGTTCCAAACCCGTTTGATGGAAATTTTTGCAGGTTATGTAGAACATACCGATACCCAAGTAGGCCGCCTATTGGATGGAATGGAGGATCGCGGCTTGCGCGACAACACATTGGTTTTCTATATCTTTGGGGACAATGGCTCATCTGCGGAGGGTCAGAAAGGCTCTATCAGTGAGCTTTTGGCGCAGAACAATATCGCAAATACCGTCGAAGACCAAATGGCAGCGTTGGAAAAAATCGGCGGTGTTGAAGTTCTTGGAAGCCCAAAGACCGATAATATGTATCACGCAGGCTGGGCCTGGGCAGGCAGCACCCCTTTTAAAGGGACGAAGCTCATGGGAAGCTATTTTGGCGGAACCCGCAACCCAATGGTTGTATCTTGGCCGGGGCATATCAAACCAGATGACAGCATGCGTCAGCAATTCCATCATGTCATTGATATCGCACCAACAATTTACGATATATTGGATATCAAAGTGCCAAAAGTTGTGAATGGCTATGACCAAATGCCTATCGACGGCACAAGCCTCGCTTACACTTTTGACGGTGCCAATGCCGAAGGTCAGAAGACAGAACAGTTCTTTGACAACAACGGCAGTCGTGGCCTTTATAAAGACGGCTGGTTCGCGGGGACATTTGGGCCGCTTATCCCATGGGATACATCAGCTTCATCGAAAACCCTTCCTGATTGGGACTCGGCCAATGATGTTTGGGAGCTTTACAAGCTAGATGATGATTTCTCGCAGGCAAATGATTTGGCGAGTGCAGAACCCGAAAAACTTAAGGAGATGCAGGAACAATTCCTGAAGGTCGCTAAAGACAATAAAGACTTCCCAATAGGCGCCGGAAACTGGCTGCGGTTTCACCCTGAAGATCGGGTAAAAACTGAATACAGCAGTTGGAATTTCACGCAGAATACCAATCGTATGCCCGAATTTACCGCCCCCGGTATTGGCCGAGAAAGCACTGTTGTGAATGTGGAACTCGAGATGGAAGATGGCGCAAATGGTGTGCTCTATGCCGTCGGCGGCGCAGGAGGCGGATTGAGTGTTTATCTTGAGGAAGGGCACCTTGTTTACGAATATAACATGTTGCTTATCGAGAATTATTTGGTGAAGACTGACGCTCCTTTAGCTGCGGGAAAACACAGTATTGAGATTGATACCCAAATCGACAAACCTGGCGGTGCAGCACAGGTCGTCATCACTGTCGATGGCGATAAGGTCGCCGAGACCACGGTCAAACGCACGGTTCCTGCGGCCTTCACGGCGACAGAAACTTTTGATGTTGGGACGGACCTTGGGTCACCTGTATCAACAGCTTATGCAGAGAAGCGGCCCTACACCTTTGGTGGCACCATTTCATCCGTCACAATCCAGAATAAATAGTTTTTCTTAGAGAAAGTATCAAAATCATGATGACTTCTTATTCAAAGCGTTCGACTGTGGCGGGTTTTGTAATGGCTTCATTCTGCGTGGGCGGTGTCGCCCAAGCAGGTGAAGGCGCAGGCAGTCACTATGTGCCAGGGACGCGCAACGACTTTCTTTTGGGGGTCTTTGGTCCCGCTGGCTGGTACGTACGGAATGATCTTTGGTATTTCGATTACAGTATGGGTGTAAACCCACGTGGCGGCGTTGTTACGGGAGAGGCCACCGAGAAAGCGTGGCTTAACACCCTTAAGCTCTCTTATCTGTCCAATAAGGAATTCTTTGGGGCACGATACGGTGCTTCGATGGCCGCCACCTATGTGATCAATGCTGACATCTCGGGAGCGGCCACAATCGGCGGGGGCAATGCACTAACCGGCGGCGACGTTTCCGGGCTGTCCGACTTGTATGTGGCCCCTGTTTTGCTCAACTGGACAGGAGAAAAGCAGCACTTTACCTTCCAAGGCGCATTTTATGCCCCAACCGGCGGATATAACCCAAACGCAAAACTCAACACAGGTCGCAATTATTGGACTTTGGATTTTGTAGGTAACTATACGTGGTTTGATCCAGCAACGGGTTGGGAAGTTTCAGCAAACGCAGGCTACCAATACAACTTTGAAAACCCAGAGACAAATTACAAAACGGGCGATGAAACACACGTCGATTGGACTTTCGCCAAACATTTCGCAAATAAGACCGCTCTTGGACTGAGCGGCTATTATTACGCCCAAGTTGAAAGCGACTCTGGTACGTTGGTTGGGCCAAAAAATGCATCGGATTTTCAAGCCTATAGTTGGGGGCTTGGCCCCTCTGCTCAGTTCAACTTGCCTGTTGGCGACAAGAGTGTGGGCATCATTGCAAAAGCGTTGTTTGATATCGATTCAAAAGACCGGCTAGAAGGCGATTTATTCATGCTATCCGCGACTTACGCATTTTAGTCATTCAATCCAATTCTGCGCTTTTAGGGAGAAATTCATGAACAAACTCTTCACCGGCTTTGTGGTCAGCCTTTTCGCAGGGCCGCTCATGGCTCAAGAAGCCGCGACACTGCCACCCTTGTCTTCCCTTTCTCGTGCAGTGCAGGAAAGCAGTAACAGGCAGCCTGCTATCCCGCGCCTAGAACAGGACAAAGAAGCCGCACAAATCCTCGCAGATTTCGAGGAGCGTTCGGGACAGAAACCAAACATCTTGCTCTTTATTGTGGATGACATGGGATATGGCGATCCGGGCGCTTTTGGAGGCGGGGAGGCTATTGGCGCGGCGACTCCAAATATGGATAAGCTTGCACGAGAAGGGTTAAAGCTCACCTCAACTTACGCGCAATACACCTGCACGCCAACACGCGCTGCGATACATACTGGACGGCTACCTGTGCGGACGGGACTGATCCGTCCTATTCTTGCTGGCGATCAAATCACGCAAAATCCGTGGGAGGGTGAAGTTTCATTACCCGGCGCTCTTTCGGATAACGGCTATTACTCACTATTGGTCGGGAAATGGCACGTTGGCGAAAGCGAGGGCATGCGCCCCCACGACATCGGCTATGATGAATTCTATGGCTATTACCGCGCACAGAAAGAATACATCCAAGCCTTTGATGCACACCGTTACCCTGATCTTGTCAATGACCCAGACAAACTCAAACGCTATAATGATATCGGTGCGGACGATACCTTGACCTATGGCCTTAAAGACGGAACGACAGAAGTCGTAGAAAAAGTCTCATCTGTACAGGATATGGCCGAAGGCGACGGGAAACTGCGCGATTATACCGTCAAACGCATCGCCGAGTTGGCGCAAAATGATCAACCCTTCTTCCTGACGCACGCGTTCATGAAGGTCCACGCCGACAACTGGCCCTCGGAGGTGTTTCGCGGTGCGAGTGCTTCTAAGTACCCGTACAAAGACGCCATCGTCGAAGTTGATACCTACATCGGGGATGTGGTTCAGGCGCTTGAGGATGCTGGCGAGCTAGAGAACACGTTTATCTTTGTAACCTCCGACAACGGCCCCCAAATGGATAGCTGGCCAGACGGTGGCTATACCCCGTTTCGCGGCGCGAAGGGCACCACTTGGGAAGGTGGCGTTCGGGTGCCAGGGATCGCATATTGGAAGGGTGTAATTCAGCCTGGACGTGTTTCGGATGGTCTGTTCGATCTCATGGATTTGTTTGATACATCCCTTACTTTGGCAGGTATTGGAACGGAGAACCTCCCAGATGATCGGTATTACGACGGGATCGACCAAACATCCTTCCTTCTCACCGATCAGGGTGAATCCCTTCGCGAGAATATCTATTTTTGGCTAGGATCAAGCCTTACTGCAATGCGGATGCGTGAATATAAATCGCACACGAAAATTGTAGAGACAGATGCAAGTATGCTCTGGATCGATATGGCTAAACTTATCGATACGGCTCTGGCTCCATGGCTTTTCAACCTCTATATAGACCCCAAAGAGAGCTATGCCGTTGGTCACCGTATGAATGCTTGGCAGGCGTCAATGGGCGCGGAAATGAAGGCGCATGGCGCAACGTTCAAGCAGTTTCCACCCAAAGATATTGGACTGAATTGACCTTAAACCAGTCATGTGAAGAGCACTTATGTTGCTGCTCTCCACAATCACCGGCTATCAACTTTCTGCGCATAATCATCTGTTATGTGGCCTCTCCCAAAAAGGACCGTTTATTGAACGGTTTCCTGAAAGCCGACATTTGCGCAGAAAAGCCGTAGGGCGGCAAAGTCCGCTTGGCAGACCTAGCGACCTAATAATGCTGCGGCAACGTGTCAATGTCCGCTTCGGTGGACTGCACCGCAGCATTTGAAAATGTTCTGAGTGGCAGGTTTGGGCCGGAAGTACCGTTTTTGCATCTCGCAATATCTGCCAGAATTCAAACGCTTGAGTAACAGACCATGGCGGCATTTCTAGACCTGCAGGTAACGTCGCAGACTTCTATCCTGCTCGCAAGTCGTCCAAAAACTCCGCCCACCATTCTGACATCTTCACACGCTCCTCCCAAAACGCCCCACGTGCATAAGCACGACGCACCTCGTTTCGTTCGACATGTGCCAAAGCACGTTCGATTGCGTCGGGGTGCCAAAGGCCGCTTTCATTGGCTAAAGTCGAAAATGTTGCCCTAAATCCATGCGAAGTCATTTCTTCGCCAGTATAGTCCATTCGGCGCAATGCGGCGTTCAAGGTGTTTTCACTGATGGGGCGATGAAATGAACGGGTAGATGGGAAAAGCAACCGCCCATGACCTGTCTCTTCTTTCAATTCCAACAATAATTTAATCGCCTGTCTTGGCAACGGCACGGCATGTTCAATGCGCATTTTCATTCGCTCGGCTGGAATTTTCCAGACATTCGCTTCAAAATCGAATTCTGCCCATTCAGCTAAGCGTAATTCTCCGGGGCGCGTTGTGACGATTGCCAGCAATTCCAATCCTAAACGTGTGGTGTTTTGCCCATTATAACCTGAGATTGCTCGCAGCAATCCAACAAGTGCATCTTTGTCTGTTATTGCAGCGCGTGATTTGGTTTTTTGCCTAATAAGCGCATCGCGTAATGCAAACGTTGGATCGTTTTCGGCCAACCCGTTCGCGATAGCATAGCGAAACACCGCGCCGACAGTGGATCGAATGCGATGCGCGGTTTCGTAGAGTTCTTTGGCTTCACTCTTTTTCAGGGTCTTCAGAACGATTGCTGATGAAATATCATTGATCGGTAAGCGCCCGAAATCCTTGTTCGCGATGGCGATAAAGGACGATACTTTTTTCAAAGTGGCGGGCGCTCGGCCTTCTATCGTGATCTTGGCCAAATAGAGTGCAGCTATCTTTTCAAAGGTATTCGCGTTTTCCTGCTGTCGAAGCACATTACCTTCTTGTCGTGCCAAGCTTGGATTAATTCCAGCCGCAACTAGCTTTCGTGCATCGTCTCTCTTTTGCCTTGCTTGCAACAACGAAACATCGGGATATTTACCGAATGAAAGCAGCCCCTCTTTCCCATCCAACCGATACTTAAATCGAAAGAGCCTAGAGCCGCTTGGCTGAACAGCAACAAACAAACCATCAAAGTCGCTTACTTTATAAGATTTCGCTCTAGGCTTTAGATTCTTTATCTTTACATCTGTAAGCGCCATGCTGGGGGTATCCAATTTTCCTAAATCTACCCCTACCCCCAAAGTACCCCCCTTTTAGGCAGGATACAGCCGCACACGATTGGACGGGATAGGACAACAAATCGTTAGAAACCCTTATAAACAAGCTTCAATCGGATGTCACTGGACTTTAATAAACTGGAAAATGGTGCCCCCACACGGACTCGAACCGCGGACCTACTGATTACAAATCCGAGGCACCTCAAAATCACTACTTCATCCAATCGCGTCCAACCTTGTCCAATACAATCCCTCTACTACATTAATTTAATTGCATTTTTCTAAAATATCGATTGTTTTGTAGAAGCTTTTCATCTACACTTGTCTAGTATGATCCAGTCAAATCCAGCAATATTTGTCCCCCCCACTGTCCCCCAGAAAAGAAATACCATGAAAATCAACTTAAACGATCGGTATTTGCGCAGCCTGAATCCGCCCGAAACTGGGCGCTTGGAGGTTTCTGACACTAAGCGGAGCGGGTTGCGATTTCGACTTACCCCCAAGGGCAAATCGAGCTGGATGTACGAAAAACGGGTAAAGGGCGGACTAAAACGCAAACACACGTTTGGCTCTTGGCCTACTGTTTCCCTTGCTGAAGCAAGATCAATGGCTTTGGAGATTGAAGCGGAAGCTGCAAGAGGAATTGACCGTGTCACTATAGCTCAGGACGAACAGCTTGCTCTTGAAGAGGCACGCGCCAGTCAACTGACTGTTCAGGAGGTGATCAATTTTTATTGGGACTTACACCTTTCAAACTTGCGGACAGGTGAAGAACGCAAACGGCAGCTAGAGACGGCGTTGTTTAGTCATCTCAACAAACCAATTGAAGCCCTTTCTCGGAAAGACCTACAGGAAGCCGTCGATGCGAAAAACAGGGAAGGAAAAAAAGTTTACGCAAACCGGATTAGGTCTGCCTTTCTTGCATTCAGTAACTGGGCTTGGCAACGCAACTATTTGGCTGAGCCTATTGGCGCAGGCGTCGCAAAAGCTATAAAGGAAACCGCCCGCGAGCGCGTCCTAACTGTTGAGGAAATTCGTGAAATCTGGGATGCGTCGTTTTCGATGGGCGCATTGTGGGGGCCCGTTCTACGGCTAATATTTTTAACTGGCCAGCGCAGAAGCGAAATCATCAAGTTACGCTGGGCAGAAGTAGATATGGACAAATCTCGTATCATTAAAGCGGGCTCACAAACAAAAAACGGCAAGCCACAAATCACCCACCTTTCGCTGCCTGCCCTAAAAGAATTGCAAACGCTTGCTAGAACCGAGTGTGAATTCGTCTTTAGCACAACGGGCAAAACTCCTGTTTCAGGTATCTCAAAAATGAAAAGCCATCTTGATTCACTCTTGGGTAATGACTTTAAACCCTGGCGATTACATGATTTCAGAACCGCAATGGCAACAGCTCTAGCAGAAGCTGGGGTGCCTGAAACGATAGTCGATAGAATTCAAAATCATCAAGCGACAGGCTCCGCTCCCAGTGCCGTTGCGAGGGTCTATAATCAATCGACTCAATTGCCGGAGCGAGCAAAAGCTTTAGATAAATGGGCGGAAATATTGACAGGAAAGTCTTCAAAAGCAGTTAAACTGAATGGAAAAATGTCGATTCCAGAATAAACCAATTGAAATTTCCTTAGGCGAATTGAGTGAAGCCTCAAACTAGAGGTTTGGTTTGGAAATTGTCATTTTGTTACCTTCGCTTCTCAAATCATTGAAGCAAACTTCTCCCATCGGTCGGTTCAAAATTCGTTACTGGTTACGCAAAACAGTTCAGCACAACCAAACGCTTCCGAGGATGTTTGAGTCTCTGGCTCACCGACTTCAACTCTTTCCGAGGAATGTCATTTGGTCAAAACTCAAAATTTGAGGCTTTTTGGCAGAAACTAAAAAGCGTTTGTCTCATTTTCAAAAGTCTGCGTCCCCGCAAACTCATACGTTAAAAATAAGTTAACGAGGGGAAAATATGAAACAAGTATTGTCAATTCTAATGGCCACCACCTTCATCGCAATACCAGCGTTTGCAACGCCTATTGTTGGGGAAGCCAAAGTCATCGATGGTGACACGCTTTATGTTGGGAACATCAAAGTGAGGCTCGAAGGTATCGATGCCCCAGAACAAAGCAAGCCGGGTGGTTTCTTCGCAACCAGCACCCTTAGCTCGATTGTCGGCATAACAAATGTTCACTGCGAATTAACTGGTGATGTGACGTACGACCGTATGGTTGGCGTATGCTACACACTAGATGGTAGAGATTTAGCCGCCGAAGTCATTCGAGCAGGCGCCGCATTGGATTGCATGCGGTTTTCAAAGGGGCGCTACAGGTCACTTGAACCTAGCGGCATCCGCGCAAAGCTACCCCAAGCGAAATACTGCTACTAGGATTTGCACAATGACTTTTGTAGACAGATCAAACGTTGAAGAAGCCAATGCTTCGGACACGGAGACCCAAGCTTATAATCAGACCTACGCTTCTCGCCTTAAAAAATTGGCTTGGGCAATTGAAATCGTTCTCGTAACCGTTGGTTTGGGAATTGCATTTGCTCAAGCCACCGCTTCACCCGAGGGATCAGGGTATATTCAAATGTTCCCAGTCTTTGGGGTGTTTGTGGTTTTGGCTGTGGTTGAACTCGCTAAAATTCCAGCAGCGACCGTTGTTTTCCACGCAAAAGGCTGGCGTAAAATGCTGCCTTTTGCGGGCTTGGCACTGGCCTCTCTCATATCATTTGAAACGATCTTTAACGGATATGAACGGTATGCGCATGAAACAACCAAGCCCGTGGTTGAGGCTAAGAGCAACTTAATTGCACTTGAAGGCGACAAAGAACGGCTTTTGACGACCGAGTTGTCAGGGGAAACCGATGGTTCACGAGTCGCGGAGTTGGACGAAAAACGCGTTGCCGATCAACGTGACGTCGTCGCAAGAGCCGCGGATGCCGCGCAGCGGGCGCGTGATAACCTCGATAGCGAAGAAACCAAGGAGTTAAAAACTCAATTGTCGAGCCTTCTCGATCAACAAAATCAAGCTGGAAACGAAGCAGACAAGATTTGGATCGACGAGCAGAAATGGATAAATGAACGCCTAAAAGATGGTGCCATCGACGCAAAAACACGCGATCAACTTAACCGGCGTATGCGCGACATGCCCGCACGGCAGTCATTTGTGAACGAGGAACGCGCAAAGTTCGATGACTCCATTGCCAAGATAAACACGAACATCGAAGCCTCAATTACGGTCCCCTCTCCGGAGGCCGTCGCCATCTTGGAGGCTGCGGAAATTAGACTGAAATCGGCACAAGAGCAATTGAACACCTTCGAACAGCAAGCCGATCAACGGGCGTCTTCTCGGATTGACGATGAACTTGCCGCAGGTAATGCCGCGAAGGCTCGGGCTACACAAATTGAAGCGCTTGAAGAACAGATTGTCAAAGCCCAGCGTGCCATTGACGAAAAATCCGAGATCTCACAACTTCATCGCTGGGCCGCATTTTTCTATGGCTCAGGCGCATCCGAGGTGGGTGAAGACCAAGTGAAAAGAACTGGGGCAATTTTCGGCCTAATATTGGGAATTGTTGGTGCACTTACTGGGGCAAGTGTTGCGATGTATTCGGAATGGTTCCGCACTCGCGGAATCCAGCCCAAGATCATTGAAAAGAAAGTGCCAATAGAAGTGATCGTCGAGAAAGAAGTGGAAAAAATCGTCGAAGTGGAAGTTCCAATCATAAAGTACAAATATGTACCCATTCCAATCGGTGATGATTTTGACGACGCAATCGATGGAATTTTGCAAGCCCTCCCAAAGGAAGCTGCGGATGAACTTCGAGCGCAGATGGCCGACTATTCCAAACCCGAAGTCAAGTTGGCGGATATTTCCGAAACCGATCTTAAATCTAAGGAGAAGACCTATGCGCGAGCAGCATGATACCCATTTGTTGGATAAGATGGTCGAATCCATATCGGATAAGATTCGTGTACCAGCCAAAGAGATTGGCGAAGCTTCGGCACGACGAACCCGCGAGGTTCATGTTGCCTCGGAAGCTGTTTCAAAAGCTGCTGAAGCTGACGCCAGAAAAACAGTTCTCTATTCTGAAGGCCGCAAGGTTTTTGTAGTTTTTTCTGCACTATCTCTCTTCGTTGTTGCAATTGGATTTGCTGGGTGGCTGATCCTCTCAGCTATACCCGAGCGAATAGTCGAAACTAGAATAGAGGTGGTTTCAGAAAATCCAGTTCCCGCACCAAACTGGCCGCCTGCATTTGTCCCAGACACTAATTCGACGGACGGGGGAATTGTAACGACAAACTTCACGTTATTTCGAGAGAAAATTGTAAAAATTGGCAGTAAAGAGTTCAAGGTCGTTGCCGGTCATGACTTTGCCACAGAGACGGATACAATGTTTTCGAATGCTTGGTGTTATACTAATACATCCGTGGACGCTCTTGATGTTCGTATACAACTTGGAAATTCCCAACCGAACCAATCCGCCATAGAATCTACACCTACAGAGGAAATGTTAGAAACGACCGGATTAACTCGCGGCAATATCAATACTCTATTCCAAGAGTGCCAATGGCTAGACGGCAATCCAAACGTCAAGGCGAGCATCGGGGGGAGTGGCGTTTATCAGTTTAGCTCGGAAGTCTCTGAGGAGAGCGTTGATCACCTCATCGCCGCAATTGCTGGGGGAGCATCCGTAGTTGAATTTTCTTCGCCAGGTGGTTTGGTGGATGAAGCCATTCGCGGATTCTCAGCTATACGCAATGCTGGAATGAAGACTGTCGCTACCGGCGAATGCGCAAGTGCATGCTCACTTATGTTTCTCGGAGGCACAGAAAGAACGGTCTCTATGAGTGGTAGTATCGGCGTTCACCAATGGCGCACAGACGAAGGTACTATCGATGAATCCGAAGCACAAATGACCTCGGCAACGCTAATTGGATTAATCACATCTGCGGGCGTTTCAGAGGAGTTTTATATCGCGGGCGCGCGGACGCCACCCAACAAAATGTACAATTTAACGCGCAGCGAACTTGTCAAATGGGGCGTCGTACGCCAATCAGTTTGAACTGTTTTCGCAAGCAAGAAAAAAATAGAGAACAATTTCCGGAAAGAAGTTCTTATTAGACCCTCAGAGAATCCAGAATATTTAGTTTTGGCCCGCCGCTAAGTTCCTCAAGGATTGTCAGGATATAGCTAATCAAGCTTGATGCCGAAAGCCGCTCGGAGCGATACCAGTCCAACGCTTAAAGGCCGTTGAGAACGCAGCCTGATCCGCGTAACCAAGGGAATACGCAATCCCAGCTAGAGGCATGTCATCCTTCATAAATGTTTTAGCAAGATTACATCTTAAACTATCGACAATTTCACGATAACTAACTCCGTCGTCCTTGAGGCGTCGTGCGAACGTTCTAGCACTCATTCCCAGACTTGTGGCCACTTCGTCAGAAGACATTATTTTTCCAGGCAAAGCGGAGGTGAGCACCCCTTCGACCCGCGAACGAAGCATTTGGTTTGATTCTTTGCGTTCCATCACAAGCTTCTCGGCGTAAGCACGGAGGTGTTCATTCAACCGAGGGTTATAGGTCGGAATTGGAAAGCGAAGTGTTGTTACTGGCAGTACAATCTCTGATTGTTCCGTTCCAAAAACAACAGGAAACCCAGCGATTTTTTGAAATATGCTCTCTGACTTTCCAACCTGATGCTCGAACCTTATTTCAATCGGGTAGAAGTTTTTTTGAGTGATGGCGCGCATTCGCGATAGTATCCCAAACACCTTAAACTCTATGAGTCGGTGGAATTGAGCAAAGCTCTCATCAACCAAGTGGGATTCTACGGACGCAAAATTGCTAGACACATTCAAAACTAAGTTGGTTGTTGGATCGCTCAAAACCAGTAATTTGGCAATATTTTCAAAACCAGTGCCGACATCCTTCGAGTATTGGCTGATGTAAGCCACAATGCCAGTAGAAGTGCGAAAGCTTAATCCGGCTTTTGCTGCGAACGTAATATCGCCAAGCGCATTGCACGCTTCGTTGATGAACTGTGCTTCAGTTCTGGGAGTGCAAATATTTGTTGCTTGCTCGATGTCTTTTCTACTTAACTTACATCTATCCAAAACGACTGAAACCAGTTTTTCGTCTTTGGCCTCAGCCGAAAGCGCGTTCATCATATGCACTAATCGGGATTTATCAAATTCCATTAAAATTCCTGGATGTTCAGTCAACATGTGAGACTATACGAATCTAAATGGAAATCTCAATAAAAACTACGTGGCTCGCAGCCCTTTACCGGATCGAGAAGCAGGCCCGCGGCACATCTGCCGAGGATCGACTGGCGCTGGACCATGCCAAAAGCGCGCCCAAGATCTTAGTCTTCAAAACATGGTTGGATCACGCCCGCACGCAGGTCTCTGCCAAATCCCCAACTGGTGACACGCTCAAATACATTGCCAAATAATGGGACGGGTTGATCCTGTTCCTCGGAGATGGCCGCATCAGATGGACAGCAACACCGTCGAACGCACGATCCGCCCCATCGCCCTGCAAAGAAAGAACTCGCTCGTCGCGGGCCACGAAGCTGGCGCACAAAACTGGGCCAAGTTCGCGCCGCTCATTGAGACCTGCAAACTCAACAAAGTCGAGCCGCACAGGCACAGAACCAGAGTCCTCACTGCCATCGTCAAGGGCCATAAGCAGAAGGTTATTGCGCAACTACTGCCGTGGAACTTTGGCAAGTGAAGCACCGTTTACGAACAGCTGGAGAATTTCCGAAATAACTCTTTATGAAAAACGGGCGCTCATCGAAAGCTTTCCTTTGAGATGTCCTACGACGTTCGAAACAGATCTAACCCTCTTTTCAAACGTCGTACTGAACCTTTTCGGACCTGTTTTTTTTCAAGTAACTGTTTAGTCAAGTTTTTCTATATCTGTGCTTGGGCTTAAGGAACTCAAACAAAATCGAAGTCTGACGCATTCACGTCACTCCGACCAAGCCCCTGAAGGAGAATGTTATCACTACCATACTCGACAAGAAGTCCTGCGTTTGTTTCCGTGAACTTCAAATCCGACAGATTTTCCGCTCCGTTTGAAAGACGAATAGTATCTCCGCCGCCAAAATCAGTGATCGTATCACTGCCTGAATTGGCGCTGAAAATAAACGTGTCAGCACCCAAACCGCCACTCAGAACATCCGATCCACCGTCTCCGCGCAGTTGATCGTTTCCGTTGCCGCCGTAAAGCTTGTCGTTGCCACCTCGTCCAGCAATAAAGTCGTTTCCATTGCCACCCACGATGGTGTTCGCACCACCGTTCCCCGCCAAAACATCGTTATAGTTCGAGCCCAAAAGATTCTCGATTGAAGAATAGGTGTCGCCAGCAGCTTCACCCCAGTTGGTGCCTGAATACTGTAAGTCAGCGCGAACGCCGGACGTAGCAGAGGTATACTCTGCACGGTCGATACCTGCACCGCCATTGAGATGGTCAACTCCTATACCGCCATTTAGACGGTCATGTCCGTTTCCGCCGTAAAGATTGTCGTTGCCGCCACGGCCAGCGATATAGTCGTTGCCGTTCGCACCTGCGATCAAGTTGACCCCGTTGTTGCCAGTCAGAACGTCATTGTGGTTCGAACCATAAAGGTTTTCGATTGAAGAATAGGTGTCGCCAGCAGCTTCGCCCCAGTTGGTGCCTGAATACTGTAAGTCAGCGCGAACGCTGGACGTAGCAGAGGTATACTCTGCACGGTCGACACCATAGCCACCATTGAGATGGTCGGCACCGGAGCCGCCGTTCAGGCGGTCGTGTCCGTTTCCGCCGTAAAGATTGTCGTTGCCGCCGCGGCCAGCGATATAGTCGTTACCGTTGGCACCCGCGATGGTGTTCGCACCACTGTTCCCCGCCAAAACATCGTTATGGTTCGAGCCCAAAAGATTCTCGATTGAAGAATAGGTGTCGCCAGCGGCTTCGCCCCAGTTGGTGCCTGAATACCGTAAGTCAGCTCGAACGCCGGACGTAGCATTTATGTACTCTGCGCGGTCAATACCGTTGCCTCCATTGAGATGGTCCGCGCCCCAACCGCCGTTTAGACGGTCGTGTCCGTCGCCACCATTGATCCAGTCGTTTCCTCCACGGCCAGCGATGAAATCGTTGCCTTCATCCCCTAAAATTATATTCCCGCCACCATCACCCAATAGAGTATCATTATGTTTTGAGCCTGCGAGATCTTCGATGGAGACGTAGGTATCTCCTGCCGCATCGCCAGTGTTATTGCTACTATACTGTAGGTCGGCGCGCACGCCTCGCGCGGCATCGAAATAACTTGCGGCGTCACTTCCTGACCCGCCGTTTAGGTAATCTGCACCCGAGCCGCCAGAAATGAAATCGTCGCCCGTGCCACCCCAAATTCTATCATTGCCTGAGCCACCTGAAATGGCGTCTGATCCAGCATCACCAAAGATCGTGTCATTGCCACCAAATCCAAGAAGGCTATCGTCTCCATCAAAACCAGCAATATCGTCAGCATAGTCAGAGCCATAGACTGTATCTGCACCGCGACCAATATATTCAATAAGTGCATCAGCATTGCCCGTGTTCAGAGCATTTTGAGCGAGATCCCAGTCGATAGAAAAGTTACTAAATTCTACGACTTGCGTATTGCCGCTGTACTCGGTGTAACCGGTAATAGTCCCACTGATATTGCCATAGTAGTCGTAGTTAAATGATCCAGAGTACTGAAACGTCTGCCCTTCAACCTGAACGACAATTGTGTTGCCATCTGCATATGTTAGGTCCCCGGCGCCAGAGCCAATATCCCACATTTTAAAACCAAGGTTTCCGTTGATGAAAGCCATTGCTGATCTCCTTCTAGTTTGTTTTTAAATAATTCAAATAAGGAGATAGTCAGAGTTGGCGCTGATCGCTTTCTATTTTCTGCCAACTTCTTTTTAATTCTGGCCAATCCTGACTTTGGGACGGATTTCTGGATCATGTCGATGTTGGGTGAGGCATTGAAGTAATGTCGTGTTGTTTTGCACTGAGAGCTGACCCGGTAGCCCCATAAATTTTCACTGAGAGTTGACCCATGTAAACACACTACCCTGACGGATTTGGTCAGGGAGATATGGAGTGATCGACATGGGATT
>NZ_JBGFCE010000022.1:0-22167 GCF_041205415.1 Falsihalocynthiibacter sp. BN13B15 | reverse complement strand
GCAAGCCAAACTCAGCGCTATTGCCAGACAGTTGAACGAACGACCCCGCAAGACCTTGCAATATCAAACCCCAGCTGAGAAGTTCGCCCAGTGTGTTGCGTCGATCAGTTGATCCCGCCGCCCTTAGTGTCGAAATGTGCATGGTGCAGAAACTGACAACTTTAACCTGTCGCCGCGCTTGGTGACAAAACTTTATCTGAGGTTACTGGGCTATAAGTAATTTCCGGTTAACTAAAATCTTCCGCTGGTCGCCATCTGGCAATGGCGCAACCAATGGCTCAGAATGACGGTATGCCCGAAGGGCCTGTTGCTGGTCACCTAACACAGTAAAGGCGCGTGCTAACATTAACCACCCATCCAAATCGTTAGGCTCATCTTCGAGTCTTGCCCTCAATCTCTCAACCATTGAGAGAATAAATGCGTTTCTATCTTCGACTGACATGTCCGACGTTCTGTCAATATCCTCTGCCGTTGGTCCCCTTAGAATGGGGGCATAATCAGAGAGGGAAATTGGTGCCCTCCCAAGCTTTGCCCCATAGAAATTTGCCTGAGCTACAAAGGAATCCATCCAATCAAAAAGTCCTTCTGCAGTGGCGAGTCGAGAGGTCAACAAAGAAAACGCGGCATCAATCTGGCCCGCCTGTGCTAACGCAACCGACTTATAGTAGATGCCGACAACATTTCCAGGAGACATTTGCATAGACCGGTCCAGTGCCTTTTCCGCAGTCGGTGACACAATTCCATTTTCGCGCAAAATCGAGGCTTCTGCGAACAGCGCAAACTCAAGGAAAGTTGCCTCGTCCCGCTCAAGAATTCGACTGTATGCATCCACAGCTTGAGCGTATTGTTTCATTCCCATGTAGGCATTTGCCAAAAGCAACCACCCTTCTGTCGAACCACCATTCTCCTCTGATTCAAGCTGCAACAAGAGACGCTGTTTCAAATCCTCTTGCTTGGCAACAACTTCCTGTTCTTCACTTCGGTCAGCGAATACAATACTTGGGATCGTTGGTGATCCAATATTTAGGTACAGGACTGTTGCAGCTACCGGTACGAAAATAGCTGCGGAGATCATCGCCCACGCACCCGATTTTTCGGAGTTGGAAGCTGGCGGTTGTTCCCGATGCGTGGCGATTATCCGACGCTGAATTTCAACTGTTGCTGAACGCCCGTCTTCCGCAGAAATCAACTCCCGCTTCACATCGCGATTCACCTCATCCAATTGATCCTGCCACATAGCCTGCGCACTGTCTGCATGTGAGACCATGCCTTGTCTGTTTTTTATAATCGGAACTACGAAGGCAAAAAGGACCATGACAATTAGAAAAGAACCCAAAAAGTAAATCATTCAGTGCCTCTAGCTGCGTGGTCGTTTGAGATGTCAGACAACTGCGTCACCTCTTCGGCGCTCAAGACCTCAACGGTAGAAAGCCCCTTGCTTGAGCGCCTTAAGATCAACAACACCAAAAAAATACCGAGGATGGCGAACGCAATTGGGGTCAACCAAAGTGCATAGGTCGTCGGCTTCCACGGGGGCTTGAACAATACATAGTCGCCATATCGAGCAACAACGTAATCATAGACCTGCTTATCGGTATCCCCTAGGAGCAATCGTTCACGAACCAGCAACCTCAAATCTCTTGCGACGCCAGCATTTGAAGTATCTATAGGCTCATTTTGACAAACAACGCAGCGCAGGTTCGCCGAAATACTACGTGCGCGGGTCTCCAGAACTGGATCGAAGAGAATCTCATCAGGCTCTACAGCGCTTGCAGCCGATGCGCAAAATATGAGGATTAGAAAAAATCTTATCATGGCTTGCTATTCCCTGCAACTGCGAGGGCTTCGCGAATTTTTTCCAAAGCCGCATCGCTGGAAATCGGGCCAACATAGCGAAAGAGCACTTTTCCGTCAGACCCCACAACAAATGTCTCGGGAACACCAGATATTCCCCACTCGATTCCAGCCCGACCTGTTTGATCGGATCCAATACGACCATAAGGGTTGCCGAGTTCCGCAAGCCATTTGGCAGCCATTGCAGGCTTATCTTTGTAATTGATCCCGACCAAATTCAAATTATCGTCTCGTACCATACGAGTAAGAACTGCGTGTTCTGCACGACAAGGGACGCACCACGACGCAAAAAAATTGACCAGAATTGGCTCTTGGTTATTCCCAAAATCTTGAGTTGCCAAACCAGGTGTTTCGGCTCCCAAAATTGCGGGCAACTCAAATTCTGGAACAGGCTTATTAATGAGAACCGAAGGAATTGCGTTTGGATCACGATCAGAGTTAAGACCCCACCAGCCTGCTACGCCAATCCCTACTGCGGCACATAATGGGAGCAATGGAAGAAATCTATACAAGGTCTACTCCGCGGCTAAAGGTTTTACTGTAAAGTGTACTTTGCGCTTAGGCGCCCCCACCCTCAATCGGCGATCTGACAACGACAGAAGCCCCCCCAAGACCAACATCAGTGAACCCATCCATACTAAGCCAACAAGCGGTTCGTACAGAATCCGTAAGGTCCATTGCCCATCGACATCTTGATTGACAGGCTCAGTGATTGAAGCATATAGGTCTCCGGCAGGGGTCGATCTGATTGCGGCTTCGGTTGTTTGAGATTGTGCAACCGGATAACTGCGCTGTTCGGGACGCAAAACTGTAACTGGGCGGCCATTCCGGACCACATTCAAGACACCAACATTGGCAAGATAGTTTGGTCCTTGTACAGGTTCCACCCCTTCGAAAGTCACATCAAATCCAGCTATCTGGACTTGAGTGCCCGCTTCAACAAATAGGACCTGTTCAGATTTCCATGCTGATGAACCTACGAAGCCAAACATACAGATTGCGAGACCTGCATGTGCCATTGTCATCCCGTGTGCTGAACGAGGTACTCTACGCAGTCGGTCTAGGTTCTCAGACAGCGCGACCTGCCCTAGCTTGATCCTTGAAGACCACTCCAACAAAGTCGCCGCTAAAAGCCAGACAGCAATTGCCATCGATACTACAGCCAGCACAGGCCCCTTAGTCTGGATATACCAAACAACAAGCGCAGAGACCCAAGCGATCAAAACAACCCATTTTAGCCTACTGATGACCCCGGCTAAGTCCGAACGTTTCCACGATAGAAACGGCCCAAACCCCATAATAATGACCAGTGGCAACATGATGGGGATGAAACTAGAATTAAAAAAGGGCGGTCCTACAGAAATTTTGTCTCCCGTTAGACCTTCTAGGAATAAGGGATAAAGCGTTCCAAACAAAACCGTTGCTGTTGCCAACGTAAGGAGCAAATTATTTATCAACAGTCCGCCTTCTCGGCTGATTGGTGCAAAAAGCCCTCCAGGTTCCATCTTATGTACACGAGCGGCATAGAGAGTCAGCGAACCTCCGATGGAAACGGTTAGTAGACCAAGGATATATATCCCCCGCTCCGGATCTACCGCAAATGCATGGACCGAAGTCAGAAGGCCTGAACGCACGATGAATGTGCCTAAAAGTGATAGGGAAAACGTTAGGATGGCCAACAGGATGGTCCAGCTTTTGAACGCACCCCGTTTCTCCGTCACAATGGCCGAATGCAAGAGCGCGGTTCCTAAGAGCCATGGCATAAAGCTAACGTTCTCAACTGGGTCCCAAAACCACCATCCGCCCCAACCAAGTTCATAATATGCCCACCATGAGCCCAGTGCGATGCCCCCTGTCAGCGCAACCCATGCTGCCAATGCCCATGGCCTGACCCATCGTGCCCATGCCGGATCGACCCGCCCTTCAATTAATGCAGCAACCGCAAAGCTGAAGACAATTGAGAAGCCAACATACCCAAGATAAAGAAGCGGCGGGTGCATTGCTAACCCAATATCTTGTAAAAGCGGGTTAAGGTCGTTGCCGTCCAGTGGGGCTGGAAATACGCGATCAAACGGGTTCGATGTGAAAAGCATGAAACTTAGGAAGCCGATACTGATCCATGCCTGAACACTTAATGTGCGGGCTTTAAGACCTGTTGGAATGTTTCGACCAAGCACTGCGACCGCCGCACCAAAAAGCGCCAGAATAAGTATCCATAACAAGAGCGAGCCTTCATGGCTGCCCCATGTTCCAGCCACTTTAAACAGCATCGGCTTTTGAGAATTAGAGTTTTCAACGACGTTCAAAACCGAGAAGTCGCTGACAACAAATGATCGCATGAGGGCCCCAAACGCAATTGCGATCAGAATAAACTGGAGTAAAGCGGTGGAGGTCGCGCTGCGCATCCAAAGGACATTGTTTAGAGCCGCACCGCATATTGGTAAAATTCCCTGCACAACAGCAGTAATTAGCGCAAGTGTGAGGGCAAATTGGCCAAGTTCAGGAATCATTTCCAGCTCCCGTCGCACCCATTTCAAGCGGCTCTGACGGGATTTCGAGAGCCCCCTGGTACACACCTTGAGCCTTGAGCGCGTCTATTACTTCCACTGGCATGTAGTTCTCATCATGTTTAGCAAGGATTTCGGTTGCTTGGAATGTGCCATCTATCAGCCTTCCGGAGCCGATCATTCCCTCCCCCTCTTTGAATAAATCAGGCAGGATTCCTTTATAAGCTACTGACACAGACGCATTCCCATCGGTAACTCGAAAGATCACTGCCGCGTCGCCGACAACTTTTAGGGAACCTTCTTCGACCAACCCACCAATCCGAAATGTTTCATGAGGCGATGGGGGCGTTTCTACCACCTGCGTTGGAGACCGGAAGAAGTTGATCCCGTCTTTCATAGCGTAACCAATCAGCCCTGTGGCAGTTGCAAGTCCAAGGACGGCCACAAGAATGATTTGGACTCTACGCTTTTTCTTCAAGTTCATCGTGCTCACTTTCAGTTTGTTGAGAAAACCGTAGTTTAATATTTACACATATTGCAATGTTTGTTTGCGTTTAACAAAAAACAAACTCAAATGTTATCATTAGCCATCGGTATTGGCTTTGCGAGCAATATGGCTTGCTGAATTCAGAACAATCATTCATATTCAGATAAAAGAATTATTGGAGGGTGTGATGAGATTTCCTAGACGAAACTTTCTTGCGGGCGGTGCTGCATTGACGGCCGGAGGCGCACTCGGATTGCAGGTCGGCTCGACGCATGCGCAAGTGGCATTTGGTGATGTCAAAATCGATGTTGTCAGCGACGGCAATTTGACTCTTCCCGGAAGTTTCATCTTCGAGCCGATGTCGAAAGAAAAACTGCTACCAATTCTCGAAAAATATGGTCAATCGTTTGAAGTATTGACCCCTCCTTGCAACGTGACGCTGATGCGTCATGGGGATAGGACGGTGTTGTTCGATGTTGGATCCGGCCCAGATTTCTCTCCCAATTCTGGTATCCTCATAAACTCACTGGAAGCCCTTGAAGTGGCACCAGAAGATGTGACCGATATCATCTTTACCCATGCGCATCCCGATCATCTGTGGGGTCTACTTGATGATTTTGACGACCCCTTATTCCCAGAAGCTAGCTACATGATAGGCAAAACAGAGTGGGACTACTGGATGAATCCCAACACGATTGACGAGATTGGCGAAGCACGTACCTCGTTCGCGGTCGGCGCCAAGCGCCGCCTCGAGATGATCGAAGATCAAATCGAATTCTTCGCAGCAGGCGACGAAATCATGACCGGTGTAATGGCCCGTTCGACCTTTGGGCATACTCCTGGTCATACGGCCTTTGAAGTTCGCCAAGGGTCTGAGTCTTTGATGATATTGGGCGACTGCATTGGCAACGATCACATCGCATTTGCTAAGCCGGCTTGGAATTCTGGTTCAGATCAAGATCAAGAGACTGCGGCAGCGACGCGGATCACACTTTTGGATCAATTGGCTAACGAAAAGACGCGCGTGATCGGATACCACCTATCAGGAAACGGCATTGGTTATGTTGACAAGGTGTCTGATGGCTACGTTTTCGTCCCGGAGGCATAGCAATGAAATCAATCGCTTTCATAGTATTCTTGTGCGCCACACCTTCTTTTGCCAGTGAAGACATAGCGGACCAATACCCTGGCTCGGTCCTGTATTCCAAACCCGTTGAGTTTATTCCCGGCGTTTTTTCAGCAATCGGGGCAACCGCACCACCAACTTACGAAAATGCGGGGCATAACAATAATCTCAGTTTCATTGTCACCGGTGATGGTGTTGTTGTTGTGAATGCTGGCGGATCTTATCGACTAGCTGCGGCCCTTCATCAGGAGATTAAGGCGGTTACTAGCCAGCCTGTAAAGCTGGTTTTCAACGAAAACGGGCAAGGTCATGCCATGCTTGGTAACGGGTACTGGGCAGATCAAGGTGTGAAGATCGTGGCTCACACCAAAGCGGCTCACGAGTTTGAAGAACAAGGCGGGCAATCTCTGAGAGCCGCGCAAACGCGTTTAAAGGAACGCGCTGACAAGACCAGGGTTGTCGCACCAAGTGAAACGTTTGAAGACGTCTATTCTGTTGATATGGGGGGGATGAAGATTGAAGCCCGCTACCTCGGGCCCTCTCATAGTCCTGGTGATATTGTGGTTTGGCTCCCTCAGAAAAACCTGGTGATAGCGGGTGACATGGCCTTTCACGAACGTATGCTTCCCATTTTTGAGCATACAATGACCGCTGATTGGATCGAAACCTGGGATACTGAATTTGAACCGCTGAAAGCGATATACGTTATTCCAGGTCATGGCCATCCGACGAATATGGATCAAGTACGCCGATACACCCGCGACTACTTGATCTATTTACGCGAAAAAATAGGAACCCACCTAGACGATGGCGGTGATTTGGCTGATGCATATTATTTGGATCAATCTCCCTACGCTCATCTAGACACGTTCGAAGAGCTTGCAACAAAGAACGCAGGCCGCGTTTATGAACAAATGGAGTTTGAGTAGTGGAAGTGCCTAAATCAAAAGCATGGCTCCACAAGCTGCAAATTGTCTATTTAGTAGTCTTAGGGGCCGCGGTTTTCCTAATGATAACAACAGCCACGGTTTTTGCACAAACCCAGAAGATGAGCGCGAGTGAGGCATATCCCGCAGCACTGAGTGGCGACCTGATCATCCTCGACATTAGAAGCCCTGCGGAATGGGAGGAGACTGGTGTTCCAAAGGGCGCGTGGCCAGTTACACTGCATGATCCCAGCTTTGGCGAGAACTTACAAAACATTCTCAAGCGATACCCCGACAAAGATGTGGCCCTCATTTGCGCCACGGGGGGGCGCAGCAATTATGTGGCTAGTGTTCTCGAAAATAATGGCCTCCTAGGCATCATTGATATTTCTGAAGGGATGTTTGGAAATGGAAAGGCACCGGGTTGGATAGCACGTGAACTTCCTGTTGTTAATGTCATTATTGCCCACAAAAAATACACGGCATCGATATCAGAAAAGGATTAGAGCTTTTGAGAAACCTCGTTCTCGCATCACTATTTTCAATGCTACCGGGCTCTGTCTTCGCCCAAGATGAGGTTCTAGAAGCAATGACGGACTATACCGATTTTGCGACCTATGACGCCGGAGTTATAGTCCCAGCACAGGTCACAAGTGATCTATTCGAGAGCTTCGTGTTTATCGACACCCGAACTGCGGAAGAGTTCGCGGAATCGACAATTGAGGGTGCAATTCATATCGAATGGCGAACCGTCTTCTCACGAATAGATGAAATCCCCAAAAACCAAAAAAACTATTTTGTTTTGCAGTACCGGCGCTATGTCTGCTCAAGCCGCTTTCGGACTGAGAGTAATGGGCTAGGAGAATCTCCTTATCTTGCGAGGAAGCTATGAGGCGTGGATACACTCCATTGACCTGCGTCATGGCGCTAACAAGCTGCTCAACTTACCAAAATTGGGCCAGATCAGGAGCGACACGGATATGGAACAATTAATTGATAACTTCGGCGAAGGCGGGGTTCTGTTTGGCATAGCCTTAGGTGTTGGGCTTCTCTTTGGCGCTGCTGCCCAGCATTCACGTTTTTGCTTGCGTTCGGCCACAATTGAATTTTCAGAGCGAGTTTGGGATGTAAATATAGCGACGTGGTTCGTGGCCTTTAGTGCAGCAGTCGCTAGTGTACAACTCTTTGTAGCTTTCGAATATCTCGACATTTCACAGGCCCGCCAGATTTCCACAACTGGCAGCCTATCTGGCGCCATAATTGGTGGTCTATTGTTCGGCACTGGCATGATTCTTGCCCGTGGCTGTGCCAGCCGATTGTTGGTTCTTTCTGCAACAGGAAATCTTCGTGCAATCGTTACCGGCTTAGTTCTTACTTTAACTGCACAGGCGTCGCTTCGCGGTGTACTTGCGCCAGCCCGTGAAGCATTGAATTCACTTTGGACTATATCCAGTGGGCCTTCACGCGACCTTCTATCATACGTTGAAGTTTCGCCTCAGATTGTTTTTTATATCGCGTTTCTGGTGCTCGTCATTTCAGTCTGGTTCGCATGGAAGAAGACATGCAAAACCTCCCGGATCATTGCTGCCCTTTTAGTTGGCTTCGCAGTAGGGCTCGGATGGCTAGGCACATATTTCGTCTCTCAAGCATCGTATGAAGTCGTCGCAATTTCATCAATCACGTTTACAGGCCCATCTGCGGATACGTTGATGGGATTGATTAATGAAAGAAACCTTCCTTTGGGGTTTGGTTCCGGATTGGTGCCAGGAGTATTCTTGGGCGCTTTAGCAATGGCGGTTTTTACCAAGGAAGCCCGTATTCAAAGATTTGGGCCCGACATGCCGATGGAAAGATATCTCGTTGGCGGTGTTCTCATGGGCTTTGGGAGCATGCTGGCAGGCGGCTGCGCCGTCGGGGCCGGGATGTCTGGTGGCTCCATCTTTGCACTCACCGCATGGCTTGCCCTGTTGTCAATGTGGGTCGGAGCAACTATCATGCAACTCGCAATCGACTTCGACCTTCGCCGCAGAAAATCGCCACATTTGGCGTAACTTAGAGTGTATAAATTACCGCTTATACCCTTGATCAAGTCTACAATCAGAACCAGCGACGTGTTTGCTTGAAATACTGTTCAGCAGCCTGACCAAATGCTAGGCGTATATCTTCCTCTTCTGGTTCAGCAAATCTTCGGTCAAGAACCTTCCAAAGCAGCATAGCCGCGCCAATGCCAAGGACGGAGCCATGTCCAATTGCGGAAGCGATAGTCAACATCACAAGAGCCAGATATATCGGATTACGAGATAGCTGGTAAGGCCCTTCTACGATCAAGTCTTTTGGCTGATGATTGGGTTCGATAGGAGTTTTCTTGCGGAAAAACCAAAGGGTCGACCTGCCTATTAGCCCTAGGGCCGCAACCAAAAATAGCCAAGACACGACATTGAGAACAAACAATGTGAAATGCCATCCCGGAAGTAGATATTTGCCAAGATAGATAAGCCCAATGCTACCTAACCACCATAACGGCGGAAGATCGGGAAACCCTTTCATCTATTGCGCAGCGAGAGGCATGCGCGCCAGCTGGCACTGCTCCCAAAGCTCACCTAAAGCTTCAGTCAGGTGCAAAATGTCCGCGTCCGAGTGAACGGGCGACGGTGTAATCCTCAGACGCTCGGTCCCTTTGGGCACAGTTGGATAGTTGATCGGTTGTATATAAACACCGTAATTCTGCAACAAAACGTCGGAAATATATTTGCACTTCACTGGGTCACCAACCATCACTGGAATAATGTGACTTGGATTTTCGACGTGTGGAATCCCTAGCGCATCAAGCCTTTTTCTGACTTGGGCCACTTTTTCCTTTTGCGCGTCTCGTTCTATGTTGCTGCTCTTCAAATGTCGAATTGAAGCCGCGGCACCCGCAGCAACAGCTGGCGGGATCGCTGTTGTGAAAATGAACCCACTGGCAAAACTACGGATAAAATCACAAAGTTCGGCGGAGGCCGCAATATAGCCACCCATTACACCGTACGCTTTTCCAAGAGTTCCTTCGATCACTGTAAGACGATCCATCAGATCTTCACGCTCAGAAATACCGCCACCTCTTGGCCCATAAAGGCCAACCGCGTGAACCTCATCCAGATAGGTCATCGCGTTGTATTTATCCGCCAGATCACAAATTTCTGCAATCGGCGCGATGTCTCCATCCATAGAGTAGACGCTTTCGAACGCAATCATCTTGGGGCGGTCCAACGGCAACGAGGCCAGCTTGGCCTCTAAATCAGCCAAGTCGTTGTGCTGCCAAATCAATTTCTTAGCTTTAGAATGGCGTATACCTTCAATCATCGAAGCATGATTAAGAGCGTCTGACAAAATCACACAATCAGGGATACGACCGGCTAAAGTACTTATTGCTGCCGAATTTGACACATAGCCAGATGTAAAAAGAAGGGCCGCTTCTTTCCCATGCAAATCCGCCAACTCAACCTCAAGCAGAACATGATCGTGCGTTGTGCCTGAAATATTTCTCGTGCCGCCAGCCCCTGCTCCACAACGATCGATTGCTTCGTGCATGGCCTCAAGAACTTTCGGGTGTTGACCCATTCCAAGATAATCGTTCGAGCACCAAATTGTGACATCAGCGCTTGCTTTGCCATGTGATGTCGCCCGCGGGAAAGCCCCACAATGGCGTTCGAGTTCCGCAAAAGTCCGGTAGTTACCTTGGTCTTGCAATCGATTCAGCGCATCTTTGAAAAAAGCCTGATAGTTCATTATTCCCCCACCGCTTCTTGGACTATTTCGTCCAGTAGGGTTTGCACTTCTTGCATTTCCCCTTCGGGGTAGTTGCGAAATCCGACCATTACCTTGCCCTCGCGCTCCGCAACAAATACCCCATAAGGGCAATGTGCGATGTTCATCGGGTCAATCTCCATAACTTTTCTCGACAAAACCGCGGAACAAAAAACGAATATATCAGCGTTATCAAAAAGTTTTACATTGCTGCCAACATCCGCACCGGTTCGGCTCAACATTTCTCCAGTGTGACTGACATAGTCAATTACTAGTCCCTTGCCAACAATAGCACTTTCGACACTAAATGTTGCGTCCTCAAAGCTACCGTCAAAATTATAAGCAGTTGATGTTTCATCTGCGAGGGCAAACCCTGTGATCGCAAGACTTAACACTCCACTTAGCAAAAATAATTTCATCAGTTCTTTCTCCTTTTGGTCGGCTGATCCTAGTAAAATCTCGATTGGTATCTCTTAGGGGCGAATAATCGTCCATCCGTTTTCATTGAGTGAGATTAGATCAACTACTCCTGCAGGCACGTGCTCCGCAATCTCAACAATTGGAGTAGGTTTTCCTTCTTTCTTGGTCATGCCAGTTATCGTATTTCCACATGCTGCAAAAGTAACGTTGGGCATTGATGCGCCAAATGATTCCAAGCGCTCTAACACGGGTGATGTGTCTGTTCGCAGCATGTGCAAGCCAGCGTTGAATGCCACAATGCGGACTTCGACAGTTTCACCAATGCTTTCGTAATAGCGCGTCACATTCGCCGCAACATTCAAGACGGTGGTCATTTTTTGCGGGTCGTTATCGCTGATCTGTAGCGCTAATTTATGATCCGCCAGGCCGTCTTGTGCAAATGCGCCTGTGACAGTGAACATCGCAAAGATAATCGCTCCTAAAATTTTGAAGTGTTTCATCGTATCTCCCTGTTTTAGTGGCCACTAACTGTGGCCTGTTAGGTTTGTAATTTGAGCCGAATTATTCGTACAAGCGTCAATTCATCAAGTCAGGTTTCTAATTCTCAATCGACTTGAGGAATTCAACTATAGCCAATTGGTCAGCCTCTTTCTTGAGACCAGAGAACGACATCTTTGTACCTTTCAAGTAAGCCTTTGGTTTAGCTAGGAAAGCGACTAATTCGTTGTCGGTCCACACTAGCCCATTCTCAGCGACAGTTCGCAACGCTTTGGAGTATTTAAATCCATCTACCGCACCAGCAGGATTGTCATACACCCCTGTTAAAATCGGCCCCGATTTGTTTTTTGCACCCTCGCCAATCTGGTGACAGGCTTTACATTTTTTGAAGACTTTCTCGCCTTTAGCAGCTAAATCAGCATCAAACGCTGCGGCAGCTTCGGCAGGCACGACCTGTTCCACTTCTTCGTCTGTAGTTTTGACCTCACTCTGTACGGTTGCGCTTTCTTCCACAGGAGTCACGTCCAACACCATCGCGCGCATAGTTACTTTGACTTCGTCTTTACAGTTCACCATGCATGGCTCGCGGGTCCATAGAGAATACTCGGTCTCAGAGCGATCATCGACAATGAAGCCCTCCGCGTTAGGCATTTCCACATCAAAGAAAGTTTCTTTCGAGAGCACGAAATCATCTTCGATCAAATCGTTCGAATAGAGGATATAAGCAACAATGGAATAGACGTCATCATCTGTCAGTGTCCCCGCATTACCGTAAGGCATTGAGCGTTTGATGTAGTCAAAGGATGTCGACAAATACGGCCAGTAAGAGCCCACAGTTTTAAGGGGGTCATCGTGGTCTAGCGTATCAGCACCGCCTGCCAGTTTAGGCCAGTTGCCGATACCTTCTGCAAAATCACCATGGCAGGCAGCACATTGGTCTGCGAAGACTTCCTCGCCTACAATCGCGTCGCCAGAACCTTCGGGCAGACCCGTTCCATCGGGTCGGACGTCACCATCCCAAGCGGCAATTTCTTCGGGCAATGCAGTCCGCCCTAAACCAAACTTGTCAGCAAGCGCCGAGCCTGAGGTCAATGCAACCACACTTGAAAGAAACGCAGATTTAAGAAACTTCGACATTTTCAGCCTCACCACTAGAGCGTACCAACCAAGTTTGAATGCAGTTGTTGTGATAAATTGAGTTTAGGCCCCGCACCTCACGCAATTGCGCTTTGGTGGGTTGGACATATCCAGTATCATCCATCGCACGCGATTGGAGCATCATTTCTGAGCCATCCCAATCGATGTCGAGATAGAAGCGTGTCATCGCCATCTTCTCACCGGGCTTTGCAAGCCGCGCTGTTTCCCACGTTTCCCCACCGTCTTTGGACACGTCCACGCGGGTGATCGCACCGCGACCAGTCCACGCCAAGCCCGTAATGACAAGCGGGCCTTTACCGTGGGTAATCGGGGATTGTGGGCTGGGGCTGGTCACAACAGATTTTGCATCCATTGCCCAAGTCCATTTGCGCGCGACGCCATTTTCCAAAACATCGGTGTATTTGCTAGTTTCTTCGCGGCTCTCGACAGGGCCATCCATGACCTCAATACGGCGAATCCATTTGACCCACATGTTGCCTTCCCAACCAGGGACAACGAGGCGGACAGGATAGCCATGCTCTTTGCGCAGCGCCTCGCCGTTCGCTTTGAAGGCAACCAGCACATCATCGAGTGCTTTTTCCATTGGAATCGACCGTCCATTTGAGGATGCATCAGCACCTTCAACAAACACCCATTTGTCGTTGAGGTCGCCAGCGGTATCCAGACCTGCCTCTTCCAACAAAGTGCGCAGTGACACACCAGTGTATTCCATGTTGTGGATCATACCATGGGTAAACTGGGCGCCGTTTAGCTGAGCGCCAGCCCACTCCATACCGGTGTTGGCAGCACATTCACAAAAATACACATGATTTTCGCGGGGAAAACGCTCCAGATCCGCATAAGAAAAAACTAGCGGGTTATCAACTAAGCCGTTGATCATAAGCCGGTAGTCTTCTTTGTTTAGATCAATTGCACCAGAATGATGACGTTCAAATGCACAGCCCTGGGGCGTGATCGTCCCGTCGAGCGCATGAATTGGCGTGAAGTTTATTGAACTCACAGTGTCCGCCGTCAGCCAATCCACATTGCGGCGAATGACATCACCTTCGTGCTCAATAGGCAGTCCGTAAGGCGTTACATCTACGCCATCGCCAAACTCTTGAGCCCAAGTTTGCAAATCAGTTATCAATGGATCAGCGGTTTGTGCTTTGGTGGCACTCGCGGTTAGAACCCCTGTTCCTGCCGCCGCAGCGCCACGCAAAAAAGCGCGCCGTGATGACCCATTTCCTATATTTTTACCTGACATATCAGATGCCTCCAATTAGAAGCTGGCCTAGGCGCCAACCACTTTAACACTGTTGTTTGGGTCAAGAGAGATGATGCCTTGCTTGGCGATATGCGATTCAACAACATCCCAAATTTGCGGGCCTTCTGTCCCTTCATTGACGGATGCCCAGCCGGCGACCTGATAAGTCTTGGTCGGATCAATCAACTCACCGGTTTTGAGCAAGGTCATTTCCGTTATGCGCGAGCCTTGTGGTTTAGTGACATCAATTCGGTACCCGAGACCACCTACACGCACCATATCCCCACCCTGCTGGTAATACGGATCTGGATTGAACAGGTTATCAGCGACATCTTCCAAGATAACATGGAGGAATTCACCAGTCATTTCGTTTCTGTAGGCTTTACCATAAGTCATTGATGTCACATTCCAGATATCCTCACGCGTGATGTCTTGGCCAGGCAAAATGGAAGGGCCCCAACGTACACCTGGAGAAAGAGCAATATCCGCCTCCCGCTCAGAGATGAGCGCATCACAAATCAGGTCGTCCCAAGTGCCATTGAAATTCCCACGACGATAGAGGGTCTGGTCTTCGGCCGTTTTACCAATTACTTCGGATAGTTCGCTCGCAAAAGGTGCACGTTGCTCCTGAATAAGTTTTGTAACTGTAGGATCAGGGGTAATGACATCCGAAAAGATTGGGATAAGTTTGTGTCGGAAGCCCATCATGCGGCCATCCCGAACATCGAGATCGACACGACTTACAAACTTACCAGTAGAACCAGACGCTACGATGATTGTCTCACCAATCAAAACCGGTTCAGGAAGGGCGTCGTGGGTGTGGCCGGAAAGGATAACGTCGATACCTTTAACCTTGCCTGCCATTTTTTTATCTACATCAAAACCGTTATGACTCAGGCAGACAACCAATTCAGCACCTGCTGCGCGTACTTCGTTAACCATCTCCTGCATCCGCTCATCCCTAATGCCAAAAGAATACTCTGGGAACATCCAACCTGGGTTCGCGATGGGCATATAGGGAAACGCTTGTCCGATTACTGCTATTTTGATCCCGCCGCTCTCAAAAAACTTGTAGGGCGGAAAGAGGTCTGTAGGTTCGTCCCACTCTGCATCAAAAATATTCTGTCCAAGAGCTGCGAAGGGTAAATCTTCAACTATTTTGTTGACGCGCTTCGAACCTAGTGTGAATTCCCAATGGAAAGTCATCGCGTCAGGCTTTAGCGAGTTCATGACATTGACCATGTCTTGGCCTTCAGTCTGATAGCAAGTGTAGCTGCCGTGCCATGTATCTCCGCCGTCGAGCAGCAATGCATCTGGGCGATCTGCGCGAATTGAATTTATAACAGTCGCCACCCTGTCCATTCCGCCAATGCGGCCATACCCCTTAGCCAACGACGCAAAGTCATTGTAGCTCAGGGCGTAGGCAGAGGGACTCCCATCTTCAATACCATAGAGCTTTCTAAAGTCCGAACCAGTAACATGCGGAACTGCGCCCTTATTGCTGCCTACGCCGATATTTACTGATGGTTCCCGAAAAAAGTGTGGGACTAGCTGGCCATGAATATCGGTCACGTGGATCAACGAAACGTTTCCATAGGTATCAAATTCGAGTAATTTGTCCTGCGTTAGCAACTGTTGAGCGGCCACTCTACCCCAGTTTTCGAAACCTGATGTTCCATAGAGGGCGGCTGCTGCCATCGTCGTTTGCAGAAAATCACGGCGAGAAATCATTGGTATCTCCAGATCATGCGCACATATGCGAATTTGTGCATGTAATTAGAAAAAACAGCCCCAGCCTAAATTTAGCTGGGGCTGTTAGAAAGATTAGTTTCTGATGGAGGGTCCTTCGACACTCAGACCATTGCCACGTGAAGTGACATATAGCTCAAGCGCAATAAACTCTGGGCTACCGGGACTGTATGTTTCGGCGCGTGTATCTCGAACACACCCTTTAAAGCGTGATTGCACCCCATTCAGCTTTGTGTTTTTCAAACGATACACAGGGAAACCGTTAACCTGACCTTGGCTCAAGTGATCCGCACGGATCATATTACCATAGTTCTCTTCATGGCAATTTGCACAAGACAACTCAAGCTGGCCAGTACGAGTATAATACAACTCTTTACCCGTTTCCCAGGTGGATTGAGCGGGGCCATCGATGGCGACGTTAACTGGCAAGCCGCGTGACACAGCGGACAATGCAGCCTCCATGTTAATAGCATCGCCATTATCGTATTTCCACGCTTCGGCACCCATGCGGTTGGTACGACAATCATTCATCTGCATCTGCAATGTGCGAACTTCGCCGGCAGACTCATTCCACTTAGGATAAGTCGCTTTGACACCCGCCATGCTGTCCATATCGTTGTGGCAAGATGAGCAAGATTTGCCTTCAGTTCCTTCATTCGTCGCCCAAGCATCCTGTGCTTTCTCGACAAAAATCATACCCGGGTTGTCGAAATCATCGGCTTGCATCGCACGGGTTTCTTTGCCGCGGAATAACCAGCCCGACATCACTTCATCAAGAGCTTCAGATACATGGGCAGGCGCCGCAGTTCTTGTAACCAATTCAGTTTCTTCATTCAGAATTAATTTGTCATCAGCCGGATCCGCATAGGTTACCGTCGTTGTCAACAATGTCGCCAGAATGGCGCCTGTCAATTTGTTCATGATGTCCCTCCCAAGACTATTGGTTCAGCCGATTGCGATCTTTTTTGCCGTTTCATAAACCGAGCCATCATCATCATACCAAGTAAATTTGAATTCACCGGCTTCGGGGACAAGAGATTCAAACTCGATATATGGATTGGTTGAAATGGCCGCCTCCAAAGTAACGTCCACAACGTTCTCACCGTTGAAGTCGCAGGTGAAGCGATTGATGATCGAACGGGGGATGATATTACCATCACCATCTTTGCGTTGACCTGATTCCATCTTGTGGCTGATCAGCGTTTTGATTGTGATAGAATCACCAGCAGCTACCGTTTTTGGGACTTTGACGCGAGGTTTTACACCAGATGCCATGTTATTTCTCCTTGAATACTTTAGCCGCCGCAGCCGCCGATTGTAACTTTGACAGTGCTTGACGCTTGAACGAAAGAGCCGTCCTCAAGCTTGGCAATCGCAACAACGTCCTGCGTTCCAGCCAAACGAATACGTGTCGACGCAGAGCGGGATGCCGCAAGCTTTCCGAACTTAAACGTAGCTACACTTGGCGTTGGGTTGCCTGTCGCCAAAACCATGATTTCTACGGCAGTAACGGATGACACTTCGATTGGTACTGTATTTCCATTCTCCGCGATCTCAGGCGCCGTCAAATTGATATCACCAGCCCCTACATCCGCGCCTCCAGTAAACGCAGTGATTGCGTCCTCTGTAGCAGCCGACGCGCGAAATGGCATTCCAGCGGCGAGAAAAGCACCCGCCCCCATTAGGATTGCATTACGTCTAGTCAGTTCCATTCTTCTCTCTCCTTCAATCCCCTACGGGCCCGATTATTCTTTTAGTGTGAACAAATAGGCCACAACATCTTCGATTTGCTGTGCACTTAGAAGCGGACCGAATGTGTCATCAGCAGCCTTCCCAGTGTACGCTTTACCAGGCCGGATGAAGCCTTCGGTTTTATAAAATGACGGCATCATGCTATCTTCGAACGTCATCTTCGCATTTGCTACAATCCCGCGAAGCTCCGCTTCAGACCAACGCTCACCCGCGCCATCTAACATAGGCCCAATTTCACCTTGAAAAGGAACATCGGCCAGATCAGAAACTTGATGGCAAGCAACACAATTACCCTGCTTCTTGTCACCCACAATCTTGCGCCCGCTTGCGGCATCACCGGCAACACCAGACAATGACAGTTCCACGGAGCCTTCAGTAAAGCTTACCGCTGTTGGCAGAACATCTTCTGCATACGCAGATGAAGTGACTGCCCCCGCTAGAACAACGGCTGTAATAAGAATCCTCATGCGTCCTCCCAAACACTAAATCTTAAAGTACCCTAGCGCACAGAGTTATAGCGACGCAACATCAAATTCAACTGTTTGAATTATACCATATGAAAACGCTGCGCTAGAACTCTGAACGATCACTTTGAACGGTCGCCAACTTTGCGAGCATGATATTTCTGGAAGCTTTCGTCCCCGTCGTATCCTTTTCCGACTACCCAGTTGAGCAAATCAAAGGTCGTACTTCGGCTAAATGCGCCCGGCATCGTTGCAACTGCTGCTAGAACTGCAGAGGTATCAGTACTCACGTCTTCAGGGAAAAACAGGATCGTCGGGGTAAATAACACGCCCCATTTCTTAACCATATTTTTTTCAGGCAGCACCGTACCGTCAAAATCTGTAACCTTAACATCACCAAACATGTTGATTTGAACAACAAAGTAGTTGTCCGTAATGTAGGACGTTATTTCTTTCGCTGAGAACACTTCCTCATGCATCTTCTTGCAATAGATGCATCCACGCTGTTCAATCATTACCATCAGGCGCTTTCCGTCAGCGTTCGCTTCCGCCAAGTCCTCTGCGAGATCTTTAAACGTATCGCGCATCCATGGTGCTTTGTGTAGGCCATCGTCTCCAACCTCGGCCGCAAACGTATTCAATGTCGTCATTATGAAAACGGCACATGCTACGAAAAAGGTCTTCATTAGATATCCTCCAGTTTTAAAATTAGAGCTAGATTTAGAGTAAGAGCCAAAGGTCTGGTGCAACTTTGAGCATCCATTGAGCGATATAGTTTACCGAGTTGGTTGCAATCAAAACGCCAAACAGTATCAACATCGCGCCCATAACCTTCTCAATTAAACCGAGGTGACGGCGAAAACGGATCATCCAGCGCATGAATGGTCCAATAAATAGCGCTGCTAAAATAAACGGCATAGTCATTCCTAGCCCGTACACGAAGAGCAGCCCCGCCCCGGTTGAAGCAGTATCGGCACCCGCTGCAGTAAACAAAATCGCAGCAAGAACCGGCCCGACGCAAGGTGTCCAACCAAACGCAAACGCAAGCCCGATCACATAAGCACCAAACAAGCTAACATTTGACGTGTCACCCGCATCCGCTCGCAACTGGCGATACAAAAATTCGATGCGGATGAACCCTAGAAAGTGTAGCCCCATCGCGATAATGATTGCAGCAGCAATCCACCTAAGGATGTCGAAATATTCGCGCACCGCTTGCCCAAAGACTGTAGCTGCCGCCCCCAACCCCATGAAAATTGTTATGACACCGGCTGCGAAAAAGCAGGCGGCCAACACGGCGCGGGTTCGCGTTTTCGAGTCAATTTTAGCGTCAGTCGAGATCTGGTTCATTCCGACGCCAGCCAGATAACTAAGGTAAAATGGGACTATCGGGAGGATACATGGCGACAGGAATGACAACAATCCCGCAAAAACTGCACCTAGGTAAGTGATTTCCATCATGACAGCCATGTGTCCTTGTATTATTCACATATTCATATTAAGTTATGTTGTTGATAAAGAAAGGTCAATTTGGCATGTTTTTCCGCCCTCTCATTTTCAGCGGCTTTTTGGCGCTTTCTTCGGCAATTGCAGCGGCTGCTGACACAGTTTTGGTAATGGTAGAAGAGAAAGGGTGCGTTTGGTGTGCCCGTTGGAACGATGAAATTGCGCATATCTATCCAAAAACGAATGAAGGAAAAGCTGCGCCGCTACAGCGCATCGATATTCATGCTGCTCGACCTGAAGGCATGATTTTCGAACGTAGACTAAACTTTACTCCCACTTTCGTACTAATGGTAGACGGTCAAGAAGCTTCTCGTATCGAAGGTTATCCCGGTGAAGATTTTTTCTGGGGTTTGCTAGAACAAATGCTTTTTCGATCCGATATTGATGTAACGAGCTAGGGCAAGTATATGATTTAACTATCATGGCTTTGAGGCCGGATTTTTTTAAAAACTGAGGAAAATATGGGTTTACCAGTTTTCGATACTAACATGTGCGCTGATGATATGGATAAAATGGCTGCAAATGCCATGCTAGCGTCCAATTTTCTTAAAGCTATCGGCCACGAGGGGCGCCTGATGATCTTGTGTCATCTCGCATCAGGTGAAAAATCCGTAACAGAACTCGAAGACCTTCTATCAGCAAGACAGGCTGCGGTATCTCAACAACTGTCGCGTTTACGCCTAGAAGGCTTGGTCACGCCACGGCGTAATGGGAAAACCATCTACTACAGTTTGACTGATGAACGGTCCAAACAGATCATGGAAGTCGTCTACGATCTGTTCTGTCGCGAAAAGTGAGAAATCCAACCTTTTTGGTACGGCGTGCGCAGAACGAGCGTCCCTATGCTTGATCTGATATCTGAACCCGTTCTTGTTGCCCTAACAGGCCTATTCGGCGGTGTTCTCCTCGGCCTAGCTGCGCGCATTGGTAGATTTTGTACACTTGGAGCCATCGAAGATCTCTTCTACGGAGAAAATACACTCCGCTTGCGCATGTGGGGCATTGCTATCGGCGTTTCAATCATCGGTACATATGGATTGTCGTCACTCGGTTTTTTGGACTTGCAACAGACGCTCTATCTCTCACGAAGCTGGAACCCCTTGGAAAGCATCGTCGGAGGATTAATCTTTGGGTACGGGATGGCTTTGGCTGGGAACTGCGGCTACGGGGCGTTGGCTCGGGTAGGTGGAGGAGATCTGCGTTCCCTCCTCATTGTGCTGATTATGGGCGTGTCCGCTTATGCGACTTTAGGTGGCCCACTTTCGGGTCTGCGAATTTGGGCGTTTGGGGGATCAGAGCCTTCAGACCAAATTCAAACATTTGCACACTCAATTTCTCAAGTTAGCGGAACTTCGGTTGAGACGGCAGGGATCGTTCTTGGATCCTTGATATTAGTCGTGACGCTATTTAACCGAAGCTTACGCAGCTCGTTCAACCATGTTTTTTGGGGTGCAATCTCGGGGCTCGCAATAGTTTCTGGATGGGCTGGAACACAATGGGTTGCAAGTAATGGGTATGAGGCGACGCCTGTTGTCAGCCACACATTCTCCGCACCGATCGGAGAAACACTTCTTTACGCAATGACGTCTTCAGGAAACTCTATCAGTTTTGGAACTGGCTCTGTTGTTGGCGTCCTTTTCGGCGCGCTCTTGGGTAGCCTATACAAAGGGCATTTCAGGTGGGAAGCTTGTGATGATCCACGAGAGCTTCGCCGTCAAATTCTAGGCGCGGCACTAATGGGCATAGGCGCGGTGGTTGCAGTGGGTTGCAGTGTCGGGCAAGGGCTCTCGGCGTTTTCTGTGCTCGCCTATAGCGCGCCACTCACATTGGTCTGCATTATAATCGGAGCAGCGACAGGATTACGGCAATTGATTTTAGGTTTTGCGCCTTCAATTTAGCCGTCATCTGGGTGGTGTCAGACAAACTCGAATACGCTCTCAGCCAGGCCAGTACCCCTGCCCGTTTATGCCGCACAAAGACCGCGCCACTCTGTGAGCGCGGCAGTGCGATTGGCTTTGAAATGATCTCTTTGGGAAAGGCTGCGCTCCTGATTGAAGTGGTTGAAAACGGATGCATGAACGGAGGTAAATTTCTGCAAACTTCGCATTCGGCGGAAGCGCTGCATGGCACGTTCTCGTCGTCGGAACGGCAAGTGTGAATTCTCAGCGCGATTGTTTTTCCAACGACCCGTTTCGCCGCGTTACCAATCACGTTCATCGCGGCGGCGTATGAGCGAAGTTTGTCAGTGACTATAATGTCCCGACACTTCTCCATCGCCCGTCTACAAACACAGCTTTAGTTAACCGCTGTGTTAAATGATGTATCAGCCTTTTCACCAAACCGCACCAATTCTGAATTCTCGGATTTTTTCTGTGCCTGAATGTAGGATAGTCATCACAGAGTGGACGCCGAACTTCAAAAATGGTGTAGTGGGTCACCCTCTTTTTGTGTTGTTGAGGAGATTTAGAAGTTGGGCTCAAATCGGACACCAGCCGGACACGCCAAAGTCGGAACGCAAAAAGCCCCGCAGATGCGAGGCGTAAGGCGTTGTTTTTATTGCGGTAATTTGGTTGCGGGAGTCAGATTTGAACTGACGACCTTCAGGTTATGAGCCTGACGAGCTACCGGGCTGCTCCATCCCGCGACGCTTAGGCATTTTGCCTTAGTTCGCATCCCAGTTTTTGTAAT